>CAZFBN010000037.1:12459-39191 GCA_964517145.1 uncultured Saprospiraceae bacterium | reverse complement strand
ACATCACTTTTTCTTCATATTAAACTTTTTTATTAATTTTAAACAAGTTCTTTATTTATTAATTGCAATGCCTTACTTTCATATAGGGAATCACCATTAAATCTAAATAAAATAACAATATTTCCATAAAGAATAGCTTCTTTATCTCCGTAAGATTGATATAAGCTTTTTGCACCCTCTTTATTATTAAAATGAACTATAAGTATTTCAAGTTCAGAATCGTTATCTTTGTTAAGATAAACAGACAAAGTCCCCACTTCTAATACATTCAACCCAAGCAAACTTGCAAGTCCAACCTCATATTCCCCTTCAATTCCATTCTCCCTCAGAAACTTAATTATCGCTCCAACATTTTGCTCTCCAAGAAAAACTCTAAAATCTTTATCTGAATTATTCACATAATTGCTACTTAATGGATTTACAAAATAATTTTTCAAGTTTTTGCTAAATAAATTTACTTCACCTATATAAATACCTACTCCAAATATTATAAAAAAGACAAATAATGTCAAAAAAATCCTTGCTGGGAGGACAATTATTTTTTGTTTTATTTGCATTTGATTAAGGCTATTAGACAATTTTTCAAAATTTTTGTCTATATCAATATGATTATTATTTGTACTATCTGCATTTTTTAATGAATCGATAATTTCTAGTATAGAAATAATAATTTGGTTTTTTTCTAAATTCGCTTGTTTCCAATTAATAACCCCTTTCCTAATAAGATTGTTAATCCTTTCAAATCTTGCCGACTGTATAATTAATTCTGAAATCTCTGGCTTAGATTCTAAAAATCTCATCAGTATTCGAAGAGCATCTTGAATTTTATCGTTTTTTAATTTCTCTTTTATTATCTCAGATATTTGGCTTTTGTCCATTTTATATACTTTTGTCATAAAATTATACTGGTTGTCTTTCCAAAATTAACCTTTTTTATCATGTTGTCAACTCAAATAAGCGGCTCCCCAAACTCCAAAATCTTCTGAAATTCCACCTGCTCCAGCGGCATCACCAAGAGGCGAGCGATGCAGAGTAGTCTATTGATCGACTAGGAGGTCTGCTATCTTGACTTTGATGCTTTCAATGACCTCGATTTCTTCTTTCCAATCACTGGTTTCCCAAGTTTTATTTTTTTCTGCAACCATTATTTTTTTGGAGACCGTGAATATCCAGATTACCTTGGGGACGCCAAATTGGAGTAATTCATCCGTTTTTTCATGATAATAATTAAAAGGATTTTGAATCGTATTCAGATCAGCTTTGGTATCTACTTCAATGACTACTTCAGGTGGAAAATTTAAATAATTATTTTCTATATTTATACGTTTCAGCTTATCAATAGATATGATAGCAATATCTGCAGCCCGCCATGTGTTTTTAGCCAATTGCACCCCTATTTCATTCGTCAATATTTCATATTTACCTTTTAATTGCGATTGTAATAAAAATACAAGTCGGGAAATAATTAATGATTGCAACAGGCTGCTTCCCATGATTTCATCCAGTTGTTTAGTACCTTTTAAATAATCTTGAAATCCCTTATAATAAACGGGCTTTCCATTTATCATTTCGTAAATTAAATTTTCAGGTATTGCCTTAGTTGTTGCTCCCATTTGACTTTAAATTTAAAATTCTTTTCAAAATTAGCTTTTTTTTACCAATTTTTCAACTCACAGCGACGTCTCCCCCAATTCCAAAATTTGCTCAAACTCCCTCTTCTCCAGCGGCATCACCGAGAGGCGACCAATATTAATACTTAGGATTCCCCCTCGGCTTCCTTCCATGTTCTTTTTCATAATTTTCAATATGTTCGCGTTCCAATTTTCGGGCTGCTTTTTACCAGGGATATCATATATCAAAATTCTTGCAAAGAAGCGCAGTCATTCATCAATTCGATTGAGGAAATTCACCTGTTTGCGCATTCGGTCGGACATGCCATCTTCACCAATTGGCTCACAGCTGATGCCATATTTGAAGGTATCATCATTCAATTTATCAACAATTTCGTACAGGTGATGTGGGTCTTGATTCTGGTTGGAGTTTTTATGCGCCATTGTTATTGCCAGGCTTCTTTATTACTATACGTTTCATAATTATAGGCAGGTATATAATTCATTGCTTTACCTGTTTTTAACTGATACGCATCATCTGCTAAGTGAAGGAGTGGCTCAAAGCTGATTTCATTACTTAATTCAGTAGGATTTTGTAAAATATTTTCATAATATTCCTGTCCTTCGGCAACGACGGCGCAGCGCACATACAAAAAATCATCGACCGATAAATAATCATCTTCCTCATTTGCTAGGTAAGCATCGCCATGCGCACGCGTATCCAGTTGATATAATTTTTCGGAGAATTTATCGGCAAATAAATAAATACTGGCGACGGGCATTTGCGCTAATGACTGCACCGCCGGTTGTAACTGCGTTTCCTTGGTTTCCTGCGACCAATCAATGCGATCAATAATGCACCAAAAATCAGCTTCAGACAAGAATGCATCGCCTTGGGTCGTATCACGCAGGCGCAACTCGACCTCGGCGTCTTTACCAAATTCTTGTTGGAGTGATTGAATCAATTGGCTATTTAGTTCTTCAAGGTGGATATTCAGTATTTTGGTCATTATCATCTATTTGACTCATTCAAAATTATTTATTTTTATGGTATTTTCCAACTCCATTTTTACAAAAAAACAAAAGCGGCAAACATTAACTAAATTTTTACCGCTTCATTATCATTTTAATGCTTTCACTCCATTATTCCATCATCCCACCACGACATTAATCATCCGCCCCGGCACCACAATTACTTTCTTTACATTCTGACCTTCCAACCATTTTTGAATGGCTTCCACTTCCAGCGCTGCTTTTTCCAATTGTTCTTTGGTCGCAGTGGCAGGAAACTTCACGGTCGTGCGCAACTTTCCGTTGATACTCACCGGATAATTAATTTCATCTTCGACTAAATATTCTTCATTGTGCACCGGATACACGCCTTCCTTATGAATGCTGCCTTCCTTGCCCAAACGGTGCCACAATTCCTCCGTCAAATGCGGTGCAAACGGCGCCATCAGCACCACCAAAGGCTCCAGAATCGCACGCTTATTACATTTCAACTCGCGTAATTCATTGGTAGCTACCATAAAGGCACTTACGCAGGTATTAAACGAGAATCGCTCGACATCTTCATTTACTTTTTTAATCGCAGCATGTAATACTTTCAATTCTTGTTTAGTCGGTGCATCCTCCGTTACATAAAAATTATCATGCTTATCCAAGAACAAGCCCCAGAATTTGCGCAAAAAGCGGAACACCCCATCAATACCCGAAGTATTCCAGGGCTTTGCCATTTCTATTGGTCCCAAAAACATCTCGTACATGCGGAAGCAATCGGCACCGTATTTGTCCACCATATCGTCAGGATTGACGACGTTGTACTTGGATTTGGACATTTTTTCGACTTCAGCCCTTAGGATAGCTTTATCAATTGTATTTATATTTTGAATATAATTTTCATGCAATTCCTTAATTTTATCATCATTAGCATCTTTTACACCAGTAAAATCAGCCCATTTAGGCATTTCTTTAAATACAATATTTAAAATTTCTACATCATAAAAATCAACATCTTCTAAAAAGTGATATTTTTCTTTAGCTTTTTCGTGACTTTCTTTACTTAAAAAATATTTTAACTCTCCATCAACTGACTCAATAGTTAAAAATTCTATTGGATAATTGAGTGTTTGAACGAAATGTTCATTAAATTTTATCGGATAATTTTGAGGAATTATAAATCTTCTCATCTCGTTACCTTTTGAATAAAAGGAAACTTCCAATTTTCCAGATACCCCTTGTATCATCCCCTGATTAATCAACTTCTTCGCATACTCTTCCTCCGGCACCAGACCCAAATCATACATAAATTTATTCCAGAAGCGACTGTACAACAAGTGCCCCACCGCATGCTCGGGTCCGCCCACATACAAATCCACCTGACGCCAGTATTGCACGGCTTCCGGGCTGCAAAATGCCTCGTCATTTTGCGAGTCCATATAGCGATAAAAATACCAGGAAGACCCCGCCCAGCCAGGCATGGTGCTCAATTCATAAGGATAGCATTCTTGTTGGGCTGCGGTTCCCCCTTGGGGGGTCAGGGGGCTGGGTGGGCAATATTTCCAATCTTCGGCGCGTCCCAACGGCGGCTCGCCTGTCTCCGTCGGCAAATATTTGTCCACCTGCGGCAATACCAATGGCAATTCTGATTCATCAATCAAATACGGCACCTCGTCTTTCCAATAAACCGGCACCGGCTCGCCCCAATAACGCTGACGGCTAAACACCGCATTGCGAATTCTATATTGAATTTTTCCCTTACCTAATCCTTTCTCTTCCAGCCAGTTAATCAAAGTAGGCACGGCTTCCTCATACGTCATGCCATTGATGATACCGGAATTGATGTAACGCCCTTCTTTTGTGGCGTCTGCGGCTTCTTCGATGTTTTTTTGTGCATCCAAAATGGGAATAATCGGCAAATTGAAGTGCTTCGCAAAATTCCAGTCGCGCTGGTCGCCCGAAGGTACCGCCATCACCGCACCCGTGCCATAGCCTGCCAACACATAATCGGCAATCCAGATCGGCACTTTTTCTCCATTAAAAGGATTGACGGCATAACTCCCTGTAAATGCACCGGTTATGCGTTTTTCTGCCTGGCGATCTACCTCTGAACGAGACGCTGTCCACTTCTGGTATTTTTCAATTTCATCCTGATGTTCCGGCGTTGTTAACGCTGCAACGTACTCATGCTCAGGCGCTAACACCATAAAAGTAACACCATATATTGTATCAACCCGCGTTGTGAAAACTTCAATTTCCACGCCCCCTAAATCCCCCCGAGGGGGACTTACCACTGATTCCCCCTTGGGGGGCAAGGGGGCTTTAAACTTCACCGAAGCGCCCTGCGAACGCCCAATCCAGTTTGTTTGTTGATCTTTAATCGATTCGGGCCAGTCAACGGTTTTCAAACCTTCCAGCAACCTATCCGCATAAGCCGTAATACGCATTGCCCACTGTTTCATCAACTTACGCTCTACCGGATAGCCGCCACGCTCCGATACGCCGTCTTTCACTTCGTCATTCGACAACACGGTACCCAGCGCCGGACACCAATTCACATACGACTCCTCTGGGAAAGTCAAACGATATTTCAACAACAGCAATTGCTGCTCTTTTTCGCTCATCGCATTCCATTCATCCGCTGAAAATTTCGGTGTATCCTCGTCACAAACGGCATTTACAGTTGCATTACCTTCCGTTTTAAACTGCTCAACTAAATGATTGATTGATAACGCCTTATCTGCATTTTTATCATAATAATGATTAAACAATTGCATAAAAATCCACTGCGTCCATTTGTAAAAAGAAGGATCGGACGTGCGGACTTCGCGGCTCCAGTCATAGCTGAAACCCAGATTTTCCAATTGCCGGCGAAAAGTATTAATATTATTTTCAGTTGTAATAGCAGGATGCTGCCCGGTGCTGATCGCATATTGCTCCGCCGGCAAACCGAACGAGTCATACCCCATCGGATGCAGCACATTAAAGCCTTTCAGGCGTTTGTAGCGCGAAAAAATATCGGTAGCGATGTAGCCCAGCGGGTGACCCACGTGCAAGCCCGCGCCCGAAGGGTACGGAAACATGTCGAGCACATAATATTTGGGCTTGTCGCTCATGTTTTCTACCTTGTAAATGTTGCGCGCTTCCCAGTATTGACGCCACTTCTGTTCAATGTCGCGGGGATTGTATTCCATAACTAATCAATCAATGTTTAAAAATTATTACTATTTTTAAAGGCAAAAAAGTTCCGGCAAATGCCTGCTACGCCTCAGAAAGAAGCTGCGAAATTAGAGAAAATACGCCAAAAAGAAGCAGGAAGTAGGTGCTTAACATTTTTTAAAAGAAAAATTTAGCGAGCATTTGTATTTTTGGAGGAAGCGATTCGTCAACCTTTAATTTATTTATTATGAAAATATGCTATACAATCCTTTTGTTATTTCTGACAATCCTCGTCACAGCACAGACACCAAGCAACAACCAAGGCTTTGATCCTGAGCAAAACCTGCGCGCTTTGGGCAATTTGACGCCACTCAGCTCCGGCGCACTGGGCTTTGACAACCGTTACCAGGGCGTTAAAGGCTCGCCGTTTTTATTTTCAGACTTTGAATATGGTTCAATTCAATTCACTAAACAAGACACGTTTAGCACACCATTTAAAATCAACGTGGATTTGATCAAAAATACGCTCCTGGTGCAACTCAGCAACGGCTCGCTGGGAGAAGTGACTGCCAATAATGTCAAGGCTTTACAATTTAAAACCTTACCCGATCAACCTTCTAAATGGATTGTGCTGTCTGAAAAAGAAGTGGAGGGCATCAACAGTGTGCGGCTCAAGTTTTATGGCAACCTGCACAATGGTCAGTATCGTTTGTTCAAATCCATTACCAAAACTTTTAAAAAAGCGAATTATCAAGGAGCGTATAATTCTGGCAATACGTATGATGAATTTTTAACAGAAGAAAATTACTGGCTCAGTGCGCCGGGTAAGCCTTTTGAAAAAATAAAATTAAAAAAGAAAGAAATAGAAAAAGTATTATCTGATAAAGCGGCAAAGGTGCAACAAATCGTTCAGCAAAATAAATTAGACCTCAACGATCATTATGATATTGTTCAGTTGCTTATTTTATTAGAAAAGGAAAATTGAAAAATTAGTAGCACACGTAATGGAATTTTTAATGCTATCTTTGCGTTTAAAAGGTACAATTGTCCGATTATCTTTTATATGACAGCCAAATTTTAAATAAATAAATATGAAATTTCTAATCAAAATAGCCCTGTTGCTCATTGTGGGCATTGTTGCATATAACTATTTCTTTGGTACGCCAGAGGAAAAAGAGCAGTCTAAAAAAGTGTTCAACACCGCCAAAGAAGCGGGCAAAGCCGTGTGGTCTTTTGGCAAAGAAGCATTTGGCTTATTGCGCAGCGAAAAGAAAAAATTTGACGAAGGTAAATATAATGAAGCGGTGGACAATGTGGGAAATTTATATGATAAGCTGCGTGGACATGCCAAAACCATTGAAGATAACAAGGATTTGATTGCGCGACTCGACCGCTTGGAGCGAGAAAGGCAAAAATTGGAAAATACAATTGACCAACCCTCTTCTTACGAAGGCTCCGAAAAAGCCCGCCAAACGGAGATCCGCCGAGAATGGGAAGACCTCATGCGCGAAACCGAGGACCTGGTAGCGGATATGGAAAAACGGAAGTAAAGGAGCTGCTTGTTATTTATTAGTTGGGCTCTTACTGCAAGTAAATATAGTTTTCCCAATAATAAATAATAAATAACAATATTACATGAAAAAATACGGCGTGATTGACCTTGGCACGAACACGTTTCACCTGCTCATCGTAGAAGCCAATGGCGACGGCACTTTTCAGGAATTATATCGCAAACAGCATTTTGTAAAACTGGCGGAAGAAGGCATCCAAACCATTGGCGCAGCGCCTTTTGAAAGAGGTTTGCAGGTGATGCAATTATTCAAACAAACACTTGACGAACAAGCAGTTACAAATTTACGCGCCTTTGGTACAGCCGCACTCCGCACTGCGAGCAACGGGCAGGAATTTATTGAACAAATAAAAGAAAATATAGGTATTGAAGTCCAATTGATAGATGGCAATCGGGAAGCGGATTTGATTCACAAAGGCGTCCTTCAAGCTGTCCCTTTTCAAGACGAGCGTTGGCTTATCATGGACATTGGCGGCGGCAGCGTGGAATTCATTATTGCTGATAAAAATCAAGTGTATTGGGCGCAAAGTTTTCCCATTGGAGTAGCTATTTTGTTGAAAAATTTCCACCACAGCGATCCAATTGCCACGCAGGAAGTACAGGCTGTCCAGCAATTTTTAGAAGAAAAATTAACACCGCTTCAAGCGGCACTTGCGCAGTACCCAACGCATACCCTGGTAGGTGCTTCCGGTACTTTTGATGTATTAGAAAATATTTTAGTAAAAAACAAAATGCACCCGCATCATTCTTATCTAAATGCGAATGCTTTTCCCGATTTTTATGATAAAGTAGTAAAGATGACTTTACAAGAGCGCCTCAATCTGGAAGGCATGCCCAGCATCCGCGCCGATATGATCGTCGTAGCGCTCATTTTAGTAGATCATGTAATAAAAACAGCAAGAACGCAGCAAATTATTATATCTGCATTCGCATTGAAAGAAGGAATGTTATACGAAATGATGCGTGATTAACGATGACATGCAATTGGCAATAGCATTACATCTATATAAACAACTGAAAATCAATTCGATTACATTTGGGTTAAAAAAATGAGTCTAAAATAATGATATTGGGTGTTTGTGCCGGTCGTTGGAATTTTATAATTTTCTGATAATCAATTTAGCGCAAATTAATAAAAAAAGCAATCATGAAAAACATCTTTTTAACTGCCTTTTTATCCTTTTATTTAGTAGGAGTTACATTTGCACAGAATACAAAAGGATTAAAAGATTATTACAAAGATTACTTTCCGATTGGCGTGGCGGTACATCCCAGAATGATGGACGAGGGACCAGAATCGGCGCTGATTTTAGCTCAATTCAGCAGCATGACGCCTGAAAATGCTATGAAAATGGGACCGATTCATCCTGAAGAAAACCGATATAATTGGGCACCAGCGGATAAAATTGTAGATTTTGCAGTGAAAAATGGTTTAAAAGTGCGCGGACATACTTTGTGCTGGCACAACCAGACGCCACGTTGGTTTTTTACAGATTCGACGGGTAATCAGGTGAGTAAGGAAGTTTTGCTGGCTCGTTTGAAGCAGCATATTGACGATGTAGTAGGGCGTTACAAAGGTAAAATTTATGCCTGGGATGTAGTAAATGAAGCCGTGCCGGATGATGGCGAACTATATCGCAAATCAAAATTTTATGAAATCATCGGACCGGAATACATCCAAAAAGCCTTTGAATACGCGCATGCCGCCGATCCAAATGCTTTATTATTTTATAATGATTATAATACAGAGAATGCCGTTAAAAGAGAAAATATTTACAAAATTGTAAAAGGATTAAAAGAGAAAGGCGTGCCGATTCACGGCGTGGGTTTGCAAGGGCATTGGTCGATTTATGAACCGACGGCGCAGGAACTGGAGGAATCCATTACAAAATTTGCAAATTTAGGTTTGCAAGTGCATGTGACGGAAGTGGACGTTTCAGTCTATCCGAAAGAGCACGAGCGCCGCGACAAAAAAACAACCGATAAAAGTGAATTTACGGCTGAAATGAATGATAAGCAAGCCGCACATTATAAAATGCTCTTTGATGTATTCAGAAAACATAAAGGAAAAATAACAAGTGTAACATTCTGGAATTTATCAGATAAAGGCTCGTGGCTCGACAATTTTCCGGTGCCGGGGCGCAAAGATTATCCATTATTATTCGATCAGAATTATCAGCCGAAAAAGGCATATTGGGAAGTGGTAAAATTTTAAGCAAGGGCATTTAAAAAGTCGTCTTTGGCAATTCCAAATTTTTCCGAAACTTTTTCAAAGTTGAAATCGTTGCCGAAGAAATTTGTCGAGTTGCCACTTCTTCTTGGAGTTCTTTGAAAAGAAGTTGTTGGGGGTTAATGCAAAGTAATTGTTATATTTACATAATTTATAAATAAACCCAGCAATATGTATGAACTTCTTTACCAATATTTTAAAATAAAAACCGGCATTGACGAAAAAACATTTACTTCATTTAGTCCTTATTTCAAACTGAAAAAAGTAAAGAAGCATGCGTTTTTACTGATGGAAGGGGATGTTTGCAGGTTTAATTTTTTTGTAAATAAAGGTTGTATTCGATTTTACACAACCAATCAAGAGGCGCAGGAATCAACGCGGTATTTTGCATTTGAAGGGAAATTCGGCACGGCATTAACCAGTTTGATTGAGCAAACACCTTCTTTTGAATCCATTCAGGCGGTAGAAAAATCGGAATTGCTGATTATTTCTAGGCATGATTTTTATCATTTGGTAAACACTGTGCCCGCTGTGAATTTGGTTTATCGCGATATTTTGGAAATGGCTTATATCACTTCGCAAAAGCGCATTTATGATTTGCAAGGGCAGAGCGCTTTGGAACGATTGAAATGGCTGCTGGCATACCAACCCAACATTCTGAACCGATTATCGAGTAAAGTTATTGCCTCCTATCTCGGCGTTACGCCTTACACCTTGAGCAGGCTTAAATCGGAATTGTAATTATTTGCTTGTAAATCAAAATCTTGCGATAGGGCAATGTTTTGCAATTTCAATCCCCTTAGCTTTGTACTATAAACAAAGCTATTGATTGTGAATACTTTACCTTATTTTATTAAACATATCACTCCGGTATTACTCTGTTTTTTTACATCGCATATCATTCTGTTCGCCCAGGCACCGGAGCCGCCCCTTCCCATCGAAATGTTTTTTGGGAATAAGCAATTGTATTTTCAGTTGGTTGTTAAAAAGAAATTTTCCGCCAATAGCCGATTCGGATTTTTTACAGTTGCTACTTACAGCGCCGATTACAACTTTAATGAAGAAGCTGCTCAGAATAGCATCACCATTCCGGTGCAGCTCAGTTATGATCTGGGTAAAGGATTTGGCGTGATGGCGGGCACGGATATTAATTCCGAAGGAGGCTTTGCGCCGATTGTGGGTCCGCAATATAATTTTGCTTCCCGGCAGTTTTTAGCTGTGTCGGTATTATCCTTCTTCCTCAATGAAGATCAGGATGTTAAACTATTTGGATTATACGAATATAAACCACCGATTAATGAAAAATGGGCTATTTACACCCGTGTACAATTTATTTACAATCATAGTTTGGCAGAGGGTTCGCACAATCGGAGTTACCTCTATTTACGCGGTGGATTGAAAAGAAATGCTTTCATCTTTGGGCTTGGTGCCAATTTGGATCAGTTTGGACCCCGAAAAAGATTCCAGGATAATTATGGTGTATTTGCTCGTTGGGAATTCAGATGACTTTAGCATTTCATTGTTTAGTTTATGCTTTACATCAACCTATCCCTGCTCAAACACTTCCGCCCGAAAATGTTTAAATCCGGGCTTTTCCAACAAAATTGGCAGCAGCAAGCGACCAATCATCTCCACTACCGGCGATTTACGATAATGGGCAAAGGCTTCTTCCGAGTCAAATTCGCCGTACATGGTGTAATGATTCTCCTGTATGGGGTCGCGGTACCATTCAGAAGTCAGGCAGCCGGGTAGTTGCATGGCAGCTTCGGTAATCTGGCGGATGTTCGCTTCAAATGCGGCTACATTTTCGGAAGCTACGCTTACATGCACATATGTAATAACCATCTTTAATTTTTTTACAAAAATAAGTTTTATAACAATCTGCTTAATATTGCTACACTAAAGTATAGTTTTTAAATTGAGCCTTTCAAAAAAAGAGATGCAATGGCGGATCAACAACAAGCGGAGTGCAAAGCTTCCATTTTACCCATCAATGACGCACTTTATGTGTTGCAGGGGAAATGGCGGGTAGCAATTTTGTACGCGCTCACTTTTCAGGCAAATACATTTGGAACACTGGAACGTTATCTGACGGGCATTGCGCCCCGAACACTTTCTAAAGAATTGAAGGAACTCGAAGCAAATCAATTGGTGCACCGCAGCATTGCCGATGAAGATTTTAGAAAAGTAGAATATACTTTAACACCTCACGGGCAAACGCTCAAGCCGGTAATTGTTGCCCTGCGCGACTGGGGTTTGTATCATCGCGCAACGATTATGCAAAGCAATCATTAAAATACCATGAAATTATTACTTATTCTGGCGCAGATGCTGAGTTGCTTGACACTAATTCCTTGGGCGGTAATGACAATGTTTTTACCAATGCTGTTCGATGCGCCGGATTCGACCAAGCAAACCATGCCGTACATAATCTTGGTGATTCTCTTGGCGTATCCCATTTTTGTGATTATTTGTATCCTATTGGGTTGGCGATTTTGGAGCCAGCAGCATACTTCCTGGGCATACATTACCTCTTTATTACCTGCTATTTTATTTGGCATCGGCTTTTTATTTATTTTCAGAAAATAGGCGAGTAAAGCATCTTAATTACGCTACTTTTGCAGTCAAATTTATTCGTTTATAAAACAAAAAACATGGAAGTCAAAGACGCCAATGGCAATGTGCTAAAAGAAGGCGACGCAGTCACCGTTATTAAAGATTTGAAAGTAAAAGGTTCTTCGACCATTATCAAAAGAGGTACGAAAGTGAAAAACATTCGCCTGACAGATGACGAAGAAGAGGTGGAGGGCAAAGTAGAAGGCAGTGTAATGGTATTGAAAGCTGCTTTTTTGAAAAAAGCTTAAAACAACAGCTTTAGGAAATTTCGAAGATTTCCTAAAGCTTCTAAACCTGCGCGACCGCTAAAAATTCGTCCCAACCGCAATGGTTACCGGTAACCAAATGCCTTTTATTAGTAAATGTATATTTTGTAATTTCCAGATCGGTAATGCCGTCCAAATTTACCCGACGCCATTGCGGTAAATCCTCCGTATTCGTATCACCCGCCAACTGAAACACCAGGAGTTGATCTTTCCCATTTTTTGTACCCAATACATGCGGCTCACCGATGCGATATCGCCCTTTATATTCAAATCTGATAATTCGTCGCTCTGCTATCGCCGCTTCAATCAATCGCTTCATTTTCAATTCCTTTTGTTTAATTTCAATGCTTTTGCAAAACAATTTGTAGCGAAAATAGATTCCCGTTTTTTCAAAAAAAGGTGATTTGCAACAAAAATTTGGTGGTGCGGCATAATAATCAGTCTTCAAATTTGAATTTACTAAATAAATTACTTTATTTTTGTATAAAATGTAAATTCCATTTCAATGAAAACAATCGCTCTCATAGTCACTTTTGCTGTATTTGCCATACATTTGACCGCACAACCCCTTAAAGGTGAATGGTTTAGATCAAATAGCGTTGTGCTTGCCTTTGCTGAGAATGGTTTTATTACTGAAAATAATAATGGAACGGTTACGTTAGGAACATTCATTTATGATAAAGACGAGCAAAGCATTTCTATTACATGGGCAGGAAAGCCAAATTTCACTTATATCATTGATAATCTGACAGATACAATTTTGGTAATAAGCGCTGCGGATGGCACTTATTATGAATATTATAAATCATTATCACTTGCTAAAACAAATGAAAAACTCGATCTTGAAAATGCCAATCCAAGTCTGCCAAAAACGCATGATAATACACAACGCATGATTCGATGCACCACCTGCAATGGTTTGGGTCGGGTGCATTGGTACGATGAAGTTGCCCCACATACGCAGCAAACGAGGCGTGTTTAAAATACTTGCCCGCTTTGTCTTGGAAGACGCACCATTTTCGCTAGTGAAGCGAACATCGGGGGCAATTAAGCTCAAGGGATTCTGGTGGATTGCCACGACACCAATTTCCACCCACCTTTTTGTTTGAAATAAATAGCGGTGTAACGCAACCGAATGTCGAACGGATTGCCATTTAACAAACCAGTGACGTGCACAATGCCATTACAGACGCCAGCTTTACCATACATGCGGATGCTGCGCTGCCCTTCGGTTTGCATAGATTGATACGTAATGTTGCCGGTTTTTACACTGTTGATAAAATCCTGTTTGGTTTCGGCAAGGGCATTGGAATGAATGTACATCAAATCATCCGCCAGCAAATTTTTTAAAGCTAAAGTATCTTGATTGACCTGCGCGCGAAAGCGAGCATCTTCAGACTCCCCAATGGTGCGCTGCGCAAAACCCTGGATAACAAGGAAAAGTAAGAGCAGCTGAAAAAGGTACTTCATAGGGTTGGTTAAAAATGTTAATATGTAAAATGGAAACACTTGTTACAACGGCACAAATTTGATTGCTCGTGTTGTGCCGTTGTACAATTTTCATTCAACATTTTTATGAAGTTGTTTAAAATTAATGATATTTTTTAATATGAATATTTGCTGAGTTTGTTGAACATAGTCGAGGATTGCCTCGAAGTCACCCTCGAAGGGATTCCTTTGGAAAAAACCACTATATCTCACAAAGTTTTGTGTAAAATTTGTGCCTTTGTGCTTTTGTGGCAGATTGCAAAAACAACTTATTTATTGAATGATATTAATATTTTTTATCAATTTTAAACAAGTTCATGTAATTTACAAAACGTCAAATAAATAATTAAAAATATTCAATGTTAAGCCTGAACTGTTACATCATCTTTATCTTCTACAAAAGTGACCAGCAAGCCTGCAATAATCAACGAAACCCCTGCCGCTACCACCGACCAAATCGCATGGCTTCCGTACAGGTATTTTAAAATCGGTCCTCCAAAAATACCGTTCACAATTTGAGGGAAAGTGATAAAGAAATTAAAAATACCCATGTAAACGCCCATTTTCCGAGCAGGAATAGCGCCCGCCAGAATGGCATAAGGCATTGCCAGAATGCTCGCCCATGCGATACCGACGCCTATCATGGAAAGATTCAAGAGCCATTTCATCGCCGGATTGGTCACAAAAAGCATTGAAATCAGCCCTAATCCACCAATCATCAGGCAAATGGTATGGGTTCTTTTCCGTCCTACTTTAGCAGCAATAACTGGCAAAAACATAGCAAAAATGGCAGAGACTAGATTATAAACGCCAAAAATAACACCAACGTAATTGCCTGCCTCGTTAAAAGCAGCAGAACTCCGATCATCCGCAGGTAAGCCCCACACGTGCTGCGCTAGCGCAGGCGTGGTGTACACCCACATACCAAACAGCGCAAACCAGGAAAAGAATTGTACCGCTCCCAGCTGCCGCATGGTTTTTGGCATCGCTGCAAAATCAGTGAAAATAGCCAAAATACCTTTGCTTTCTTCTTGCATTTCCGGCTCACCGGTATATTGCTCTTGCTCTTGAGGTGAATATTCTTTGGTGGTTACGACCGTCCAAATGATAGCTCCCAGCAGCGATGCAGCGCCAATGAAAAAAGACCAGATCACGTTTTGAGGTACAATGCCTTCGGCTGCCGTAGCGCCAAAACCGAACCAATTCGCCAGTACATAGGGCAACCAAGAGCCCACCACCGCGCCAACACCGATCAGCATGGTTTGAACAGAAAATCCCAAAGTTCTTTGATCGGTCGGCAATTTGTCAGCTACCAGCGCCCGGAAAGGCTCCATAGCGATGTTGAAAGAAGCGTCCATTATCATCAGCATGCCTGCGCCCACCCAAAGTGCCGGCAAATAGGAGGCGAATGAAGAAGCGTTTGGCATCAAAATTAAGCCAATGGCGGCTAAGATGGCTCCAGTCAAAAAATAGGGACGCCGACGCCCAAGGCGATTCCAAGTGCGATCACTATAATGCCCGATAATCGGCTGAACAATCATGCCCGTCACCGGCGCTACCAGCCAAAACCAAGACAGCGTTTCTACTTCTGCACCAAAGGTTTGCAAAACCCGACTGGCGTTTGCATTTTGCAATGCAAAGCCCATCTGAATGCCCAAAAAGCCAAAGCTCATATTGAAAATATCCCAAAAGCTGAGGCGTGGCTTACTTACCAAGCTAGCCGTGGCGTAAACTGTTTCGTTGTTCATACATTTACCTGTTAAACGTTAAAGTAGCTATTCAATAGCCGTCTAAAGATAAATGTATTTTTGAATAATGCTTATATAAAATAGGTTTTGTCACTAATGTGCATAATTCTAATCACTATCAAACCAGCAAAACATCCAATACTCGCACTCATTGAACGTCTATTTTATTGCTCACCAAACTGCGCTTTGGTGGGCGGCGTCAGCATGTTAAACATTTTCACCATATCTGCATAGTTGGGATATTCTTTTACCCCTACCCACGACATTTCGGTGGGGTCTTGCGGCACCCCTTGAATTTCCCAGGCGCTGTCTTCTGCATCATTAAAAGAATCTACAACAACAATTGGGTATTTACCGCCTTCCTGCAAATACCAGGAGCCGCCTCCCGTTTTGTCCTGCCAATAGCCACTTTGGAAAGTACCATCGGGTTTAAAAATAAACCAGCGCCCGCGGTTCTTCTTTCCATTTTCAAAATCGGTAGAACTAATGTAGTATTCGATCATCCAAATGTTGGTTTGCAACACCTTGGAAATCTGCGAATTAGGAGGCATAGTGGGCACGCCCGCGGAGCCACCAGCAGCTTGCGCATTATTTTCAGAATTGGTGCCTGTTTGATTACAAGCCAAAAAAATAATCATCAACAGTGTAAATACATACCCTCTTTTCATGACAAATTGTTGATTGTTAGAAGTTTATTATAAAAATGTGAATTACCACAGCATAAAAATATAATTTAATGAGCAACCACTAAATGTCCGTCGGCTTCCAACTCATACGGCTGATCATATACTTTGATAGACAAAGGTTTTTCCGACAAATTTAAAATCTGCGTTTTATGCTGCGCCACTTGCACTTGCAAAATGCTGTTACGGAAACGAATTTTGAACGCGTAAGATTGCCATTTTTTCGGAATGAACGGGCTGAAGTGCAAGCTGTCATCATAAACCCGCATGCCGCCAAAGCCTTTCACAACTGCCATCCAGGTGCCCGCCATGCTGGTGATGTGGCAACCATCTTCGGTGTCGTTGTTGTAATCGTCCAAATCGAGGCGCGAGGTGCGCAGGTACATTTCGTAGGCTTTATCCTCCATGCCCAGTTTGGCAGCCAAAATTACGTGGACGCAAGGCGAGAGCGAGGATTCGTGTACAGTGCGCGGTTCGTAAAAATCAAAATTGCGGCGAATGGTTGCTGTATCAAATTGATCTTCAAATAGATAAATGCCTTGCAACACATCCGCTTGCTTGATGAAGCAGGAGCGGAGGATGCGATCCCACGACCAGTTTTGATTCAAAGGGCGATCTTCTGCGCGTAAGTCGTTGACAGTCAACAAGTCTTTATCCAAATAACCTTCCTGTTGCAGGAAAATGCCGAGCTTTTCATCTTGCGGAAAATACATTTTTTGAATAATATCTTTCCACTTATTCGTTTCGGTAGATTCATAAAATTTAATGCGATCAAATAATGCTTTGAGTTTATCGGGCGCTGTTTCTTTTACATCGTCTATTCCTTCTGAGGCATATTTCAAACACCAAACCGCCAGATAATTGGTGTACCAATTGTTATTCACGTTGTTTTCGTATTCGTTCGGTCCGGTCACGCCGTGCATCACGTATTGCTGCTTGGGTTCTGACCAATGCACCCGCTGCGCCCAGAAACGCGCGATGCCGATGAGCACCTCCAAACCAAAATCTGCTAAATAACTTTTATCGCCGGTGTAACGCACATAATCATAAATAGCAAACGCGATGGCACCATTGCGGTGAATTTCCTCGAATGTGATTTCCCATTCGTTGTGGCTTTCTTCGCCGTTCATCGTCACCATTGGGTACAGAGCAGCACCGTCCTTGAAGCCCAGTTTTTGCGCATTTTCAATGGCTTTTTGCAAGTGTTTGTAGCGGTAAATCAACAAGTTACGTGCTACATGTTCATCGGCTGTTGCCATGTAAAACGGGAAGCAGTACGCCTCGGTATCCCAGTAAGTGCTACCGCCATATTTTTCGCCGGTAAAACCTTTTGGGCCAATGTTCAGGCGCTCGTCCTCGCCGGTGTACGTTTGGTACAATTGAAAAATGTTGAACCGAATGCCCTGCTGCGCCGCCACGTCGCCCTCAATGATGATGTCCGCTTCTTCCCATTTGCGTGCCCAGGCTTGCTTTTGTTCGAGCAACAATTGTTCAAAGCCCTTGTCAAATGCCTTTTTTACTGCGTTTTTACAACTTTCCATCAATGCTTCTTTGGCATAATTCAAAGAAGAAACATTGGCAGCATATTTGTAAATAACGGTTTCTTCGCCTTCCTCACATTTCAAATCTACCGTACAAGCGGCGTATTTTTCTTTTTGAATTTTATAAGAATCAAAATCAACCTCCTCGCCATTTTGTAAAATATTGAATTTCATACCCGTACAAACCTGAAAAGCCGTTTTCTTGGTTTCAGCCGTCACATAAGCCGAACGGCGCTTGGCTTTTGTTTCCACTTCTACCCAAAACTTTTCGCCGTAGTTAGAGTCCTGATTGACCACATCCGCATCCACATAAGGCGTGAGAGCAAGTGTGCCGGAAAAATTGAGTGGCGTAATGCTGTACCGAATTGCGCCTATTTCGTCATCCACAATGCTGCAAAAACGCTTGGCTTCTATCTTTACCCGCTTGCCACTATGCATCAGCGCCACAAAAGTGCGTTCGAGGTAGCCTTCTTTCATGTTCAATACGCGACGGAATTCTTCCACTTCGCATTTTGCTAAATCGAGCGCTTCTCCATCAAATTGCACGTTGATACCGATCCAATTCGCCGCGTTCAGCACTTTGGCAAAGTATTCAGGATACCCGATTTTCCACCAACCCACACGCGTTTTGTCAGGATAATAGACCCCCGCCACGTAGCTACCCGGCAGGGTTTCGCCACTGAATTGCTCTTCAAAATTGGCGCGCTGCCCCATGCGTCCATTGCCAATGCTGAAAACGCTCTCGCTGATGCGATTATGTTCTGCGTGAAAGCCTTCTTCTATAATGTTCCACTCGTCGTGTTTGAGATAATTTTTCATGGCTTGTTCTAGGTTTTAATGGTTGGAGTTTTTTGAATTTATAAGTTTTAAGTTGAAGGTTCAAACCTTCACCTTTTCAACAATGGTATCAAAAGTTTGATTGATAAAATTAGGAATGACCACATGTGCATGCCCCAGATTTTCCGCGCTTCCAATGCCTACTGCGTAAAAGCCGCCATTCAGCGCTGCCTCTACGCCACTTTCTGCATCTTCAAAAACGATACAATGATCGTGCGGAATGCCCATCGCATCTGCGCCCATGGCGAATACCTGCGGATCGGGTTTGCTTTTGGTCGCTTTATGCCCGTCAATGATGACTTCAAACGCATCGAGCAAGCCAATTTTTTCGACTACTGTGATGGCATTTTTACTCGCTGAACCTAAGCCACAACGGATGTTGTGCTTTTTCAAATCTTCCAGAAAAGGCAGTACCCCTTCCAAAATATCGGCGGCGCTCATATCTTGCAAATATTCCACGTACCAGGTGTTCTTACGATCTGCCAATTCTAGTTTGGTGGCTTCGGCTAGTTCTATGCCGCCCCAATTTAAAATCAACTCCAATGATCCCATGCGACTCACACCTTTCAATTTCTCATTTTCCTTTTCATTAAAATCGAAACCCAACTCATTCGCCAGACGTCGCCAGGCAAGGAAGTGATATTTTGCGGTATCAACGATGACGCCGTCGAGGTCAAAAATGCAAGCTTGTATCGAATTTTTCATATAATGGCGCCGAATCATATTCGGCAATTTCTATTTTTGATTAATAATAAAAATTAGCTGCACCGCCTAATTTTATTAAAAAACACTTTTGCCGATTGCAAATCGGTGCTGCAATTTGCGCCACAAGATAAAATTTTTAACACGATTTGAAAATGATTTCATACTTTACAAAAAGGAAATACGTTTACCTATTGTAATCTTTTACACGCTACCCTACCCCCAAGTGTTTTAAAAACGCTTCTTAACTACTCTCTGAGAAAACTAAATTATCGGCTGTCGTTTACGGGTCTGACTATGGATGTTAGGTACTGAATATTATTTCCATACACAGTATGCTAATTTTCAATATTTAAAATTTACATCCAAGAGTCTGTCGTCTAACATCAAAACTATTTATTTCCAAAACCGATTAAAAACTGTGCCTTATGAACAGGAGAGCTACGCTCGCCACGTTGTTAGGGAGGAAGGCAAGCACCCAATCTATTGCGCTTCTGTCGCCACCAAATGGCAACCTTTCTCTCACACCTTACACCGGTGAATGGACATACGAACAAGCTGCACACTTACTGCGCCGCGCCATGTTTGCGCCTACGCATGCCCAGATCAAAGCCGCCGTTGAAAAAGGATTGGATGCCACCCTGGAGGAGTTATTTCAGGATTTGCCCATGCCGGAGCCGCCATTGAATCCTTATTTTGAAGAAGACCCGAATGTCCCTATTGGGGAAACTTGGGTGGATGCGCCTTATCGGGAAGAGATTCCGGGGCAGGAAGAAATTAACCTTCATGAGTACCGACACTATAGCCTGCGCGCCTGGACTTTCGGACTGATGCTCACCGAAGGTGTTTCTCTGCGGGAAAAGATGACCTTGTTTTGGCATAATCACTTTGCCATTCACGACGTGGACGATCCCAAATATTTGTACCGCCACATCCAATTGCTTCGCTCGTATGCCTGGGGCAACTTTCGCGATCTGGTCAAAGCCGTCACCATCGATCCTGCGATGTTGCGCATGTTGAATGGTAATCAAAATTCCAAATATGCGCCTAATGAAAATTATGCCCGGGAATTGCTCGAATTGCATACGGTCGGCAAAGGAGAACAAGTAGGGTCGGGCGATTATACTACCTTCACCGAACAAGATGTAGTCGCAATTGCGCAGGCGCTAACGGGCTGGCGTGATAAGGGTTATAACACGACCGACCCTGAACAAGCAATCGAAGTGATATTTGATCCTGAAATCCATGATACGACAACTAAACAATTATCATTTCGCTTTAATAATGCAACCCTCAACGATGGCGGTGAAGACGAATACAAACAAGTGGTGGATATTGTGTTTCAGCACCCGGAAGCGGCGCGTTACATTTGCCGAAAATTATATCGTTGGTTTATTTATTACAAAATTGATGATGCCACGGAGCAAAATGTAATAGAACCGATGGCACAATTACTCATTAGCAATGATTTTGAAATAAAACCAGTGTTGGAAGCCTTTCTCAAAAGCGAACATTTCTTCCATATCCGCAGCGTGGGTCCAATGATTAAAAATCCGATTGACCATGTCATTACCGGCATCAAAACGTTTGGCGTGATTCAATATCCCGAAGATTTGAAAAGCCGTTACGAAATTTGGTATCGCATTTTTGACCAAACGCCGCGCATGCAAATGGAATACTTCAGCCCACCGGAGGTAGCGGGTTGGAAAGTGTACTACCAAGCCCCTGCTTATTACCGCTTGTGGATCAACGCTTCTACCCTGCCGATGCGCATGAATTTTACCAATACCTTGATTTTAGAAGGATTGGCTGGCGAAGATGTACGGCTGGAGCTCAACGTGTTGGATTTTATAAAAACCCTCGATGATCCTTATGATCCGAATAAAGTAGTTGAAGATTTTGCCAAAATATTATGCCCTAAATCTTTGACTGCCAATCAGTTAAAACTGCTCAAGGAAATTTTATTGCCTGGATTACCCGATCACGTATGGGGTGTGGAATATACCAATTACGAAGCCAACCCGAATGACCTGCAACAGGCGATGCTCATCGATGAAAAGCTGCGCCAACTGCTGCGAGTAATGCTGAATTTGCCGGAATTCTTTTTGAGCTGAATTTATTTGATGGAAGGTAGCAACCTTTCAACCCATCAACTTTTAAACCTTAATTGAAATGCAAAGACGTAATTTTATAAAAAATGCCGGCGTGGCGGCAAGCGTTCCTATGTTTTTAAACGGAATGCAATTATCCACCATTCAACAATCTTCGATTTTTAATTTTGTCAATCCTGACAACGACCGCATTCTGATCTTAATTCAATTGAATGGCGGCAACGATGGATTGAACATGGTGATTCCGCGCGATCAGTACGACGGGTTGGCGGCAGTGCGCGGCAACATCATGGTGCCAGAGGGGGAAGTGATTCGACTGACGGACAAAGTGGGTTTGCATCCTAGCATGAAAAGCCTGGAAGTGCTTTATTTAGAAGGGCGCGCCGGTTTTGTACAATCCGTGGGCTATCCTGACCACAACCGCTCCCATTTTCGCTCAATTGACATTTGGACCTCAGGTTCTAATGCGCGCGAAGTCATTAATTCTGGCTGGATGGGGCGCTATCTCGACACTTTATACCCTGATTATCCTGACGCTTACCCAAATGCCGAGCATCCGCATCCTTTTGCCATCACGATGGGCAGCATTGTATCAGAAACCTGCCAGGGTTTGCTTGCCAATTACAGCATGACCTTGGAAGACCCATTCAATATTTTTCCATTGTTTGAAGAAGATGAAAATTCCTTGCCAGATACGCCTTATGGGGATGAGTTGAAATTTTTGCGCCTTGCCATTGAGCAAACCAACGATTATTCGGATGAAATCACAGCTGCTGCGCTGCGCGGTACCAATCGAGTGGAGTACAACGAGCAAAACCGCCTGGCTAAACAATTGAAAAACACGGCATTACTCATTTCAGGTGGTTTGCAAACGAAAGTGTACATCCTGAGTATCGGCGGCTTCGACACGCACGCCAACCAGGTGCAGCCAGGTCAATCCGTTGTGGGTACGCATGCCGATTTGCTGGAAAAATTGTCGAATGCCATCGCCACTTTCCAAAATGATTTGCGCAAACAAGGTTTGGAGCATCGGGTGATTGGTATGACGTTTTCTGAATTTGGTCGCAAAATCAAATCCAACGAAAGCTTTGGCACCGATCATGGTTCGGCAGCGCCTATGATTTTGTTTGGTTCCTGCATTAATCCGACGGTATTGGGTGAAAATCCCGAAATCCACCCGGACGTTGAATCCAGCGAAGGGTTGCCGATGCAACACGATTTCCGCGATGTGTATAGCTCGATTTTGGTGGATTGGTTTGAGGTGGAAGAAGACAAAGTACGTAGCCTGATGTACCCGGAATTTCAAAAATTACCGATTATCAATGTTTGCGAACAAACCACTTCTATTGACGAACCTATTGTAAATGAAGCTATTGAAGTTTATAATTTTCCAAATCCTTTCCAAACCGTTACCAATATTGCTTTTAAAATGGAACGTGACAGCCGCGTACGCCTCAGCATTTTTGATGTATTGGGCAGCGAATTGCAAGTGCTGTTTGACAAAAAGTTGAGCGCAGGTGAGCACCAGGTACCATTTGACGGGTCGCGCTTGCCCGCAGGTAATTATTTTTATCGCATACAAATTGGTAGCCATGTCAAAACGAGACGCATGATTAAAATTTAGTGAAATTGTAGAATGGGTGAATAGGAAGACTTCAGGGACAATCATCACCCATTCCTTTTTTTAATTTGTAAACCATAAAACTACCAACTATTGACTATTGACTATCGACTATCGACTATTAAACACCCCAATAATTTTTTTTTACCCTTCCATTAAACGTTTACACTTTTTGCTAGTCTGACAATTCGTAGCAGCCCCGAAGCTATTGTTCGAAGGATTACCCACTTGCACAATTTTTACACTACTTTGATTATAAGCAATTTATAAACTGCAATCAGCTTGCAGCCTCTGAATATTTTTATTACATAAAACCTTAATTCCAAAGGCTTATGGACAGAAGAGCTACGCTCGCCACTTTTTTGGGCAAAAAGCCAAGCACCGCGTCAAGCACGCTGGAAATGCCCCTTACACCGCCGGAAACGGATGGCACTTTAGCGCCTTACTCCGGCATCTGGGGATTTGAACAAGCCGCGCACTTGTTGCGTCGTGCCACATTTGGACCCACGTATGCACAAATGAAAGATGCAGTCGAAAAAGGCGTGGATGGTACAATTGACCTGTTATTCAAGGACTTGCCACTTCCTGAACCACCTGTGAATTATAATTTTGCGAATGACCCGACGGTATCGATTGGCAGCACCTGGGTAAATGCGCCTTATGATGCTGCAGTAAATGTGCGCACTTACCGCAACCAAAGTCTTCGCGGCTGGGCAATTGGATTGTTGCTCAACGAAGGTATTTCCATTCGCGAAAAGCTGACCTTGTTCTGGCACAATCACTTTGCGGTCAATACGATGAATATCAATGATCCAAAGTTTTTTTACAAATATATCACAACGCTGCGAACGAATGCCTGGGGCAACTTTCGTGATCTGGTCAAAGCGGTCACGGTTGATCCGGCGATGCTGCGCTTTTTGAATGGCAATCAAAATACGCGCCGTGCGCCAAATGAGAACTATGCAAGAGAATTGATGGAGCTTTTCACGCTGGGAAAAGGAGATTTGGCAGGTCCTGGCGACTACACAACTTTTACCGAACAAGATGTGGTGCAAATGGCAAAGGTGTTGACGGGCTGGCGCGACATAGGGCATTATTCTAACAATCCTGCGGTCAGTGTTGGCTCAATTTTTCAACCCAACCAGCACGAAACCGGCACGAAGCAATTGTCGCATCGTTTTAACAATGTAACCATCGACAACATGGGCGACCAAGAGTACAAGCATTTGGTGGATCTTATTTTTCAAAAATCGGAAGTGGCGACGTTTATCAGTCGGAAATTGTATCGCTGGTTTGTGTATTACGAAATAGATGCTGCTGCGGAGCAAAATGTGATTGCACCAATGGCTCAGTTGCTGATTGACAACGATTACAACATCAAGCCGGCATTAATTGCATTGTTGAAAAGCGAGCATTTTTACAATATTTTGAACGTGGGTCCTATGATAAAAAATCCCCTGGACTTTATTATTTCTACTGTAAAACAAACTGAAACCGTTTTCCCAAGCAATTTGGCAGCAAAATACGCGGCTTGGCTTTTGTTGTTCCGCAATGCACAAACCATGCAGATGGAATATTTTAACCCGCCTGATGTAGCCGGTTGGAAGGCATATTACCAGGAGCCAACTTACTATCGCATTTGGATCAATGCCTCTACCCTACCTCCGCGTATGACTTTCACCAATACACTGGCGGGCAATGGCTTTGGATTGGCAGGTGGCTTTCGTTTGAAAATCAATGTATTAGACTTTATAAAAACATTAGATGATCCTTATGACCCGAATAACGTGGTAACTGGTTTTGCTAAAATTTTATGCCCTCAACCCTTGAGCGAATCGCAAGTAGTGGCGCTCAAAGAGATACTGTTACCAGGCTTACCCGATTATGAATGGGGCATCGAATACACCGATTATGAGGCAGACCCGACGAATACGCAACTCGCCAGAGCCGTGGAAGAAAAGCTGCGCGACCTGCTGAGCGCCTTGCTGACCATGCCAGAATTTTATTTGAGCTAAAGAACACCTAAATTAAAAAAAATGAAAAGAAGAAATTTTATAAAATCTGCAGGCACGGCAATGAGTATCCCCTTGTTTTTGAAGGGAATGCCGTTGGCTGCTATGCCAAAATCTTCGATTTTTAATTTTATGGACCCCAATTCCGATCGTGTGTTGGTCATCATCCAAATGAACGGCGGCAATGACGGGTTGAACATGATTATTCCACGCGACCAATATAGCGGCATCGCTGCGGTACGTAGTAATGTAATGATTCCGGAAAACAAAGTATTGTCATTGACAGATAAGACTGGTTTACATCCAGTAATGATCGGATTAAAATCATTATATGATAATGCTAAATTAAACATTATACAAGCTGCGGGCTATCCAAATCAAAATCGCTCGCACTTTCGCTCGACCGACATTTGGACAAGTGGCTCTCCTGCCAATGAATACTGGAATACCGGCTGGATGGGTCGTTATTTTGAAAAAGATCACGCCGATTTCCCAGAAGGGTATCCGAGTGCTGAGTATCCGCACCCTTTCGCCATTACTATGGGCAGCACTGTGTCGCAGACTTGCCAGGGTACAGCATCCAATTTTAGTATGACGCTGAGCGATCCGTTCAATCTCTTCCCGCTTACCCAAGGCGCTGCGGGCGAGACACCGGATACGCCGTATGGCAGGGAGCTGACCTTCTTGCGCACGTCTATCGTGCAGACCAATGCCTACGCGGATTCTATCACTGCTGCTGCAAATGGCGGAAGCAATCAGGTGACTTATCCTGCTAACAATCGGCTGGCAGAACAGCTGAAAAATGTGGCGTTGTTGATTTCCGGTGGCTTGCAAACCAAAGTATATGTGGTGAGCATCGGCGGATTTGATACGCATGCCAATCAGGTCGTGGGCGGTGATACTACGACTGGCGATCATGCGACTTTATTGCAACAATTATCAGATGCCATTAATGCGTTTCAAACTGATTTAAAGCAACTTGGACTAGAAGAACGCGTCATCGGCATGACGTTTTCTGAATTTGGGCGGCGCATACGTTCCAACGAAAGTTTCGGCACCGATCATGGTACTGCCGCGCCCCTCATGGTGTTTGGCTCTTGCGTGAATCCGGCTATTTTAGGTGAAAATCCTGAGATTACCAATGACATTGATGGCAATGAAGGCGTGCCCATGCAACATGATTTCCGTGATATTTATGGCTCTATTTTAAAAGATTGGTTTAAGGTGGAAGAAAGTATCATACAAAATTTATTACATCCTGAGTTTAGTTATTTACCCATTCTGCGCGATTGTAATGCGACGACTTCGATAGATGAGCCAATCAATGTCAATGCATTACAATTAAATAATTTTCCGAATCCGTTTAATGATTATACCAATATTACCTTCACATTATCAAAAGATGCCTGGGTTCGGCTCAGTATTTACGATGCCTTGGGCAGTGAATTACAAGTTTTATTTAGTAAAAAATTAAATAACGGCGAGCATCAGATAAAATTTGATGGTTCCCGATTGGCAACAGGTACTTATTTTTATAGA
>CAZFBN010000037.1:0-12359 GCA_964517145.1 uncultured Saprospiraceae bacterium | reverse complement strand
GCATCAGATAAAATTTGATGGTTCCCGATTGGCAACAGGTACTTATTTTTATAGATTACAAATGGACAATGAGGTAAAGACCAAACGAATGGTCAAAATATAAATTAGAGATGGTACGCTGATTATTAAGATAATTATGATCCGTACTGATTTAATATTCCTCTCGCGCGTGAGTTTGTAACACTAGTGTGGCACATTTTTGCAATGTGCCACACATATTAAAGCCTGATATTTAATGATTAACATCAAATTCCAATTGTAGCAAGTTTTAAAAATTCACAGTGTATTAAATCAGCCTAAATCATAACCATCATAAAAATCAGTGTACTATTCTTTAAACGTAGAAACTTCCTGAATGGCTTTTATTACATCCGCTTTTTCTGACTGTAACTGACTGTCATTCCAATCAAAATACGTTTTAAAATCTTCCAATATTATATCCAATACTGGTTCAATACGCTGAATATTAAAATATAAAAGTCCCGTGCGACGATTAAAAAAATCCAAGGGTTTAAATACCAATTCATGTTCCAAACAAAATTGTAATTCTGACCGAAGCAGCGCCAATGCTGGGTCTTCAGAATTAAATGGAGCATATTTTAATATGATATCCGTTTGTTTACCATAATTTGCTACTAAATAACTGGTGTAATAATCCGATAATCCAGCATTGCGAATTGTAGTGCAAATTGTATTTTTATATGCCATCACTTCCGCTGCATCTTGAAATGGACCGCCTGAAAGTGGAATCTGCTCCGTTTTACATTCCTCAAATGCCCGGTTTTGCTGCTTTTTAAACTTGCTCGCCACGCGATTTACCACTTTTTCTGCCATTTTACGGTAACCCGTCAACTTCCCCCCGGCGATAGAAATCAAGCCCGATTCCGATTCAAACAACTCATCTTTTCTTGACATTTCCGACGCTGACTTTCCCTCCTCAAAAATCAAGGGACGCAAGCCCGCCCAACTCGACTCCACATCTTCAACACTCAGTTGCACACTCGGAAACATTTGATTGGTCGCATTCAAAATATAATCTACGTCGGCTTTCGTAGCCAGCACTTTATTCAAATCGCCTTCATAAGGTGTATCCGTCGTACCGACATAAGTCGTTCGTAATCTGGGAATTGCAAAAATCATCCGCCCATCCGGCACATCAAAATAAACCGCATGTTTCAACGGCAAGCGCTCATGCGGCAGCACCAGGTGCACCCCTTTGGAATGAAAAATCCGTTTACCCTGTAAGGATTGATCCTTTCGCCGCAACTGATCCACCCAGGGTCCGGCAGCATTTATTACATACTGCGCTTTTATTTCAAACGGCTGATTATCAATTAAATCCAGGCAATGAACGCCGGTAATTTTGCCATTATTATATACAAAATTTTCAACAAGTGAATAATTCAAACTCAAGGCACCATACTGCGCTGCTGTTTTTATAATTTCAATTGTCAGTCGGGCATCATCTGTACGATATTCAGCATATAAACCACCGCCAACCACAATATCCTCTCGCAGCAAAGGCTCCTCCACCAGTGCTTCCGCGCGTGTGAGCATCCGCCTCCGATCGATCTCCTGCACATCTGCTAAAAAATCATATACATACAAACCGAAAGATGTTGCCCATTTACCATATGTACCGCCTTCAACGAGCGGAAGCAACATTTTTTCAGCCGTTACCAAATGCGGTGCCAACTGATGCACCACCGCCCGCTCTCGCCCAACCTCGCGCACCAACATCACTTCAAATTGTTTTAGATAGCGTAATCCGCCGTGAATCAGCTTGGTAGATTTGCTACTCGTGCCGGAGGCAAAATCCTGCATTTCTACCAGCACGACTTTCATGCCCCGCGATGCCGCATCCAGCGCAATACCCGCACCAGTGATGCCGCCGCCGATGACCACCAGATCAAAGGTTTCCGATTGAAGTTGTTGAATGAGTTGAGCGCGATTTTTTGCAGATAGGACATTCACGGCTAAACGAGTTTTGCTACTAATGGGCAATTCATTTCATAAAATGTAACAATTGAAATCGCCTTAGGATTCAAAAATCTTCAAAAAAGTGCGAAAAAGAGAAAGTATAGATTTGCTCAAAACTGGCAGAAAAGAGCGGTGAAAAAAGTACCCTCGCGTTAAAAAAGGAAGTACCTTTCGGTTTCCTATTGGATATAAAAAAAGTAAGTCGCATCACAACGTTGCGATACGACTCACTATCAACAAATTTATAATCCCATGAACATATACTTATCTAGGTGACCAGCCCGTAAGCCGGTTGATCTAATCTAGTTCTTTTCAAACGTCGCTGTTGGAAGCCTTTCTCCTCGAAATTTGCGGGTAGTAAGTCAGGTTTTTATCCCTAAATCCTGACTTACTATCAGCGCAACTAATATCCCATATTATTATCCAACTTTTGCGTCCGGTTCGTTCACCGGCAATCATTTCGTTTGACAATACAAACATCTTATATTTCTACGCTAAGAACAAGGACAAAAAAAGCCTTTTGTGAAAAATATTTTCAAACCAAAACACAACAAAACCTATCTAAAATAGATATTATAAATCAAAAATTTACTCTTATTGTGAAAAATATCTATTTTCAAACTTTATTTTTTTTGAATTTTTTTTTGAAAAAAAAGCAAAAAAAGAAGCCGACTCCGAATTTTTTTAACCGGAGTCGGCTTTTTTCAATGCTAAAATAAGTGGACTATATTGCTGACAGCACTC
This sequence comes from uncultured Saprospiraceae bacterium, assembly GCA_964517145.1. Classification (GTDB taxonomy): domain Bacteria; phylum Bacteroidota; class Bacteroidia; order Chitinophagales; family Saprospiraceae; genus JADJNW01. The sequence continues at coordinate 9,635 of CAZFBN010000037.1, read as the reverse complement.
GAAGTGCTGTCAGCAATGTAGTCCGGTCAACTTGTTTGATCCACCAAAAATTTTATTTAAACGGAGAACTAAACTTCGGATTATTGATAAAACTCGTATCCGTCAGTGTTTTTAGAAAAGCGATTAAATCTTGTTTGTCCCTTTCCGTCAGTGGGAATGCTGCAATGTTAACATTCTCATTTTCAACATTATGTCCACCTTTACTATAATTTTCCAGCACTTCTTCCAAGGTTTTAAATCGCCCGTCGTGCATGTACGGTGCCGTTAATTCAATATTTCTCAAAGTCGGCACCCGAAATTTTCCATTGTCAAATCGATTTTTTGACACCTCGCCCCGCCCCAAATCCTTAAATGCTTCCAAAGTTGCCACGCTGTCCAAACCATTGTTGTGATAATTATTATCGGTATAAAGCGGATCGAAATGGCAATGCGAACAACCGGGGTGCATCACGTCATTTGGTTCAAAGAAAAACAGGCGGCGACCGCGTTCCTCGTCGTCCTCCAAAAAACCGTCATTCAACCACACAATCCGATCAAAACGGGAATTGCCGCTGATCAAAGTGCGCTCAAATTGCGCTAAAGCTTTGACTACCAGCTCTTTTGTCAATTCTGCCTTCCGCTCAATGCCAAACGCCTGCCTAAACAAGGTGGGATACTCCGCATGTTTGCGCAATTTTTGTTCTACATTTGCCCAGTCTTCGTTCATTTCCAGATGATCTTCGACCGGAAATATCGCTTGCTCTTCCAATGAGATCGCTCGCCCATCCCAGAAAAATCCATTGATATTAAATGCCATATTGACGATAGACATCGCGCTGCGCTTGCCGGGTAAGCCGCGCACGCCCAGACTGAAAGCCGTTCCATCCGTGAAAGCTTTATCCTGTTGATGACAAGTGGCGCACGACATTTGACCATTCAGAGACAAAATCGGATCGTAAAATAATCTTCGACCCAATTCCACCCCTTCCACCGTCAATTTATTATCGCCAGGAATAACTGGCTTTGGTAACCATGTAGGCACTTCTAATATGTAATCCGTTGGATTATAGACACCTGTAATTTTATCATCCACCGGGCAGTTGTCGCAATCTTCGCCGCCGGGTTCCTGATTGCCGCAGGCAGCAGCAAGAATTATAACCGCGCTAAACAAAAATATAATATACTTACTATTCATAATATTATAAGTCAATTTAATTACCAACCAACCTAATGATCTAAATAGCTGATTTTCAAACTCATTGTATCCGTCAGCGTATGTAAAAACGCGATTAAATCTTGTTTATCCTGCTCGGTCAGATTCAGCGGTCGCACATTCGGGCTTACATTTTCCCCCGGATGCCCTCCAGAGTTGTAATGATCAATTACCTGTTCCAGCGTTCTAAAACGCCCATCGTGCATATAAGGTGCTGTAAGTGCGATATTTACGAGCGACGGTACTTTAAATTTTCCATTATCATATCGATTGCCGGTGATCGCGCCCCTGCCCTGGTCAGGATAATTCAATCCATCCGCCACTTGAACGCCGTTATTCTCATATGCCAAAGTTGTAAACAGCGGATCCATATGGCAATGCGAGCATTCTGCCTGTGCCATAACCATTGATGTATCAAAAAAAATCGTAAAGCCTCTACGTTCGGCATCGGTAAATTCGGCTTCGCCGCGCTGCACCTGATCGAATTTGCTGTTTTTGCTAATCAAAGTACGCTGAAATTGCGCCAAGGCTTTGCCAACTAACTCTCTGGTAATCTGCTTTTTATACTCAACACCAAATGCTTTTCTGAATAAAACCGGATAATCGGGATGTTGTTGTAAAATTTGCTCCACCCGATCCCAGGTATGCCCCATTTCCACTGAATCAATCACGGGATGTAAGGATTGCGCTTCCAATGTAATAACGCGCCCGTCCCAAAATAAACCTTTATAATAATAGCCGACGTTGACCAACGAAGGCGAATTGCGCCGCCCCCGACGCATGCGAATGCCAATAGCCACGCGCTTCCCATCGGAAAATGCCCTTTCCGGCAGGTGACACGAAGCGCAGGAAAACGTACTGTCAATGGACAAAATCGGGTCAAAAAATAATTGTCGCCCCAACTCAATTCCTTCTGCCGTTAAAGGATTATCCGTAGGAATCATCATTTTTGGGACGCGATCCGATTCCCGAAGGGTGACCGGCGTGGGTTGATAGGGAATTTTAGTAAATGACTGGGAAGTATTGCGGGTGCAATTTAGTAAAATGATAAAAAAAATAAATGATATTACAATTACTATGCTCCCTTTCATCCTTAAGTGTCATTCTCTCGCAGATTTGCACAGATGTTCGCAGAAATTTTATCTGCGTCGCATCTGCGCTTTATATTTGCGTACATCTGCGAGCAAATCATTTTATTTCAATCGCATTCACTAAATTATCCGAAATAAAAGTTGCCACTTCCATATTATTGGTATGATCTATTGTCACTTTACGAAAATCTAAAAAGTCTGATTCGGTCTTTACCAACACTTTATGCAAATCCACTTCAAAATTCAGGCGCGTTGTTTCGCCAGGTTTAACCGTGAAAGTTTGATTGAACGCTTTATTGCGATAATAAGGATTGCCTCCAATGTGAAACGTCAATTTATCACTAAAAACGCCATCTCCATCAATGTCGGCATTGCCTTCGATCTTGGTAAACACGTAGCCCAGTGCCCAGGACCAGTAATTATCGCTCAGCGGATGCCCCGGTGCATAGTCGCCTGGCTGCGTTTTGTTCAATTTTTCCATCACACCAAGCCCCATATTAATGCCGGTGTAATTTTTTGCGGGTACGTTTTGAAAACGAATGGTAACGCCTTGCTGAGAAGCCACATCATTCTGAACTTTCTCAAAATCAACGATTTCTATATCTGATAATTTGTAATTGTCTGACAATGCGAGTTCGGAAATATAAAATCGAAACAATTGTAATTTCATCTTCATGCCGGCTTCATACGAGTAGTCGCGTGCGTACATGACGAGTGGCTCATCGCCGAAAGTGCCTTGAAAATTGAGTTCAAGCGTACCAGTGTCAGCCGGTTGAGCATTATCGTTGCTACAATTTGCTACTAAAAAAACCAGCCCTACGAGCAAAAGAAGTGAAAATTGTCTCATGGAATTTTTTTTATTAAAGATATAGAAAACCGAACGTACATTCAGTGATTTTTGTTACCTAGTCTCATATCATAGGAAATAAACTACTCTTTTTCTAATTCAACCCTTGTAATTGAAAAAGCGTTGCGCAAGTTATTCTTTAGTTTTGTCGCCACTATTGCAGGAGTATCATTTTTTAAATTCACATCGGTAAACCATTTTAAATAATGAATGCGCACGATCACCCGAATATCATATCCTTCTATAATATTTATATTGGCATTATCAGGAATGGACAATTCAAGGTCAACGGCATCAGGGCGATAGAGGTAGTAATTTGTAAAGGTCGTATCGGTTTCAGAAGCAGAATTAAACAATTGTATCTTATTGAAAATGAAGCCCGTATCGGCATTTACATACATGATGGTATTTTGCAATGGGTGGTCGTCCAATGAATCAGGTAAGGAGGTAGGAATCACCTGGTTTAGCACCTCCGAAAGTCCAATAGAAAAGGCAACTTTAGCGAATTTACCGGTTGCAATAAAGCGCCCCATTTCGGCAGGTGAGAAATTATTACGATTTATAATTTCCACATTATCAGCCACATTTTGTTCAGTTGCTACTCCGCCGGGCGGCTGGATGCTCACCAACAAACTATCATCCGGGGTTACGACTGCGCCATCCTCCCGTATCAATCGAGCATTTGACACATAAAACTGAATATCTTTCACCCGAAAATCATTACCAGCGCCATCTTTATAAATAGCCGTATTATAAGTTAGATTTGTATTACTATCTGGCAATAATTTATGCTCAAAAACCAGTTTTAACTGAGGAAATACGCAGCAACCATCGCACTCGCGGTCGGCGTCAATGTCAAAATTGGTGGCGCGAAGATCGAGGCAGCCGGTGCGGTTTTCGTAACACGAACTGATTATTATTATACATAATAAACTGACAATCAATAATTTTAAAATTAAAAAAGGTTGAAAGGTTGAAAGGTTGAAGGGTTGAACTAGGCGAAGCAGCAAATCAACCTTTAAACCCTTCCACTTTTCACCCATTTCTTTGTTGTTTTTCATAATCCTTCAGAATCTTTTTCACCAATTGCTTCACCTGCGAGCTGAATTCTTTGTTGAGAATCCAATTGTAATATTGCTTATCGCGCGCGAGCACTTCCCCCACCGGTTGGTTTACATATTTACCAAAATTAAATACGATTTCGCCGGTTGGATCATAGCGTAACTTTTGCGTCGCATCCAGAAAACGCTGGTCATTGGTAAATTCATGCAAATCTGCTACACTTTTTTTAATGGGCGTTTTTTGCACATTGCCATCTTCATCTACGTAGTCCACGCCTTTGTATTTTTCCAATTGCCCCGCGAAAACATCAATGGTAGCACGTACATCGGCAAGGGCGTCGTGCGCGTCTTCCATGTCCTTGTTGCAATAAAATTTTAAAGCAGCTTTCAACGTGCGCGGTTCCATTTTATAAAAAATCCGCTGAATATCAATCGTGCGGCGTTTGGAAATGTCAAATTCAATCCCTACCCGATCAAATTCTTCCATCAACATGGGAACGTCAAAGCGATTGGAATTGTACCCAGCGATATCAGCATTACCGATAAAATCATAAATTTTCTTCGCAACTTGTTGAAAAACAGGCTTATTCGCAACATCTTTTGGTTGAATACCATGCACTAACATTGCCTCCAATGAAATCGGAATACCCGGATTGACCATCAAATACAGCTCTTCTGGCGGCTTGCCACTGGCAGGGTACTTCACGATGGCAATCTGCACAATGCGGTCGCGCACCACATTCAAGCCCGTGGCTTCGATATCCATAAAGCAAAGATCGCGGTCTAAGTTTAAATCCATTATAAATGTGTTCTAGTGTTAATGTGTTCTGGTGTTAATGTCCCTCTACCCTATTCCCTCTACTGTTTATCGTCAAATAAATGCTTCAATCCACTTGTAAACTTCACCTGCATGCTGCCATCCACCGGATCGCTGTAAATAAAATAAGCCTCCACATCAGGATTTTGTTCTGCCGAAGCAAACGCTTTGTCAATGCCCATCACCATAAACGCGGTCGCCCAGGCGTCAGCGTCGATGCATTCGGTAGCAAAAACGGTGGCGCTGAGCAAGGTATTGCGTTCAGGAAAGCCGGTTTTGGGATTAATCGTGTGGCTATATTTTACGCCATTCACTTCATAAAAATTGCGGTAATTGCCGGAGGTCGAAATCGTCCAATCTTTCAATTCAACGGTGGTTAGAATATCAGTTTTTGCTGCTGTTTCTGATGGAATATTAATACCAATCATCCAGATTTTGCCCTTTGCATTAACGCCGCGTGCCCGCTGTTCGCCGCCAATGTCTGCTAAATAATTTTTTACGCCTTTATATTCTAAAAATCTGCCAATTGTATCTAAGGCATAACCCGTGGCGATGCCGCTAAAATCAATTTGCACACGGGGTTTTAATTTCTTTAGAACCGTTTGATTTTCAGACTGTTCCAATTGAATTTTATCCGCACCGACGAGTTGGATTAAAGAATCAATTTTCACACTATCCACCTGCGTCACCGGCTTTTTTTCGGTGTAACCAAATCCCCAATAATTGACCAAAGGCATCACCGTTGGATCAAATACACCATTGGATTGATGATTAACTTTTAAAGCACCTTGTAAATTTCTTATAAAATGAATTTTATCTGTAATATTTAATTCACGCTCTGTCTGATTAAACTGTGAAATTGTGGAAGTCGGAATGTACGTCGAAACCTCGTTATTAATGTCAATCAACAACTGGTCAATTTCTTTGGCAAAGTCGCGGTTCAAACTATCGGCATACGTAATGCGATAGTACGTGCCCATCGTTTTGCCTTCAAAACTTTGATAATTTGGCTGGGAATTTTTCGGCTCGTTATTACAAGCGGTTAAAATTATTATTAAAAAACAGAATAAAAATATAGTATTTTTCATTAAAAGCGTAATAAAATTAGCAAATCAAACCTTTTTCTTTAACAATTGTGCATCCACTGAATACCAGCCCGGACCGGCAATGGCAATTGCAGCAAAAGCAAAGAAATAAATAAGCGCCAATTCCTTGTCGTTAAAAGGCTGCCCGGCATTGGCAATAAAAGCAGCGACCAGCATGGTAATCATAAGTGGTATCGTTGCCCAACGCGTCAGTAAACCAACAATAATCAACAGCGCACATCCAACTTCGGCAAAAACTGCCAACGCCAATGACGGTGCGGCTCCCAGCCCAAATGGATCAGCAAATTGAATCGGTTCGTCGCCAAACAAACGCAGCAGTTTGCGCCAGCCATGCCCGTATATCATAAAACTGCCAAAAATGACGCGAATGAGTAACAACGCAATATCCGTTGCTTTAGAAATTGGTATCATAATAATTTATTGTGAAGGTGTTAAATGGAGATTACGGTGGGGTTTATGCGTCAAAAATAGGTATTTTGTTGTGAAAATGGGTATAGCGCATGAAAAATGTGTAGCAATTATTCAAGTAAACTTTTATAAACCGCCAACATTTCTTTAACAGATCGCTCCGTGGTAAAATGAGTGGAAATGTGCTGAAACCCAGCATAACCAAGGCGTTCGCGCTTGTCAGGGTGTTTATAAAAATCGAGTATGGCATCCGCCAGCGCTTTGGGATTGCGCGGGGGCACGATAAGCGCCGTTTCTTCATTTATTCCCATGCCATTCGTGCCGGGAATGCTGGTGTAAATGGCGGGCTTGCCCAAGAATAAAGCTTCGAGCACTGCTTTGGGCGTGGCTTCGCCAAAAATAGAGGCAGAAATCGTTGCTTCACAGGCTTTTACAATTTCCAGGGCATTTTTACGAAAACCGGCAAAAATGACTTTATTTTTATTCGGGCTTTTTTCAATAATTTTTAAATGCTGCGGCGTGTCTAATCCCTTGCCAATCAATAACAAATAAATCGGAAATTCTCTCGGAAGCATCGTCATCGCTTCCAACAAATAATTGATTCCCTTCATGCGTCGGGCATTCGCTACACAGCTGATTTTGAAGGCATTAGGCGGAAAATTAAATTCACTCAAATCGGCGGTTTTTACATCGGCGTACCAATCGGCATGATGTCCTTTATTTACCGTTATTGCAATACCCGGCTTACGGAATATCATATTCTTGTCTAAAACTTCTTTGACCGAGTCTGCCAGGCAGGTAATTTTATCAATGCGAGGGTTCAAATGTGTAAGATAATTCGTTGGATCCCACCAATTTATATTTCCAGTATAACCACGATACGTCACTACTTTCACCGGCAAATTCCAGGCAGCACGAATCCCATTTATAATCGCCGGATTATTAAACAAATGTAATATCTGGTGTTTTCCATTTACTAAAGTCTCCCGAATAAAACGTACCGCCGCGTTATCAAATTTCTTTTTTGGATGAAAATCAATAACATTAATGCCCGCTTCGCGGAAGCGCCGCGCGTATTCGGTATGCCCCTGCGTCATCACTTCCACCTCCACCTCGCCCGTGCGATGTAAGCCGAGAAAAATTTCGCCCTCAGGGCGTACGGCGTTAAACACATCATCGTAAGAACTGATAATGAGAACTTTAATCATTATAAAATTGCTAATTGATTATTGTCGATTGCTGCCATACGTACAATGCGTGAACAATTAACAATTTGCAATCAACAATTAATATTATTTATTCAAAATGCCTTCTGCCTTTGCTTCTTCCTCATAACCATGCAGTTGCACTGGTTTGGCAACGGTTTTGCGCAGGCGCATATTGAGGAATTCGACTAATAATGAGAATGCAATGGCAAAATATAAATACCCTTTTGGAATGGAGCCAACTTCCTGACCACCAATGGTTAAGTGTGCCAAGTGTGCGCCTTCGGCAATCAGCATGAAGCCAATGAGAATCAAAAACGCCAAGCCCAACATCTGAATCGTCGGGTGTTTATTTACAAAATTGCCGACCGGCACAGCAAATAACATCATAATTAAAACGGAAATGACCACCGCCACAATCATGATGACCAAAGCACCGTAAATGCCATTCGTCATACCTACCGCCGTCAAAATGGAGTCGAACGAGAAAACGATATTAATAATGGTGATTTGCACAATGACGCTGTTCAGGGTAGTTTTTTTGCCTCGACTCTGCGCCAGCGTTTCGTCCTCGTGCGAGCCTTCGAGTTTGTGGTGAATTTCGGAGGTACTTTTATATAACAAAAATAAGCCCCCGGCAATCAAAATCAGGCTCTGCCCAGAGAAACCGCCATGTATGAAAGAACCTTCTTCGCCAAAGGAGAACCAGGGTTCCTCCATTGCTACCAGCACAGAGACGCCAAACAATAAAACGATGCGTAATACCATTGCCAGAATCAAGCCAACATTGGTCGCTTTGGGACGATCTTTCGGGTCGAGTTTGTTCGATGCAATCGAAATAAATATAATATTATCAATGCCGAGCACCACTTCGAGGAAAGTCAAGGTGAGCAAACTCATCCAAACGGCAGCACTGCCGAGATCGGGTAATACAAATTCCATAGGTTAATTGGATTTTATGGGTGCAATTTTACAAATTTGAAACGACATTTTTCCAACATTCCGTCATTCCAACATTCCATTGTTTCAACTTTTCATTCTTCATTTTCCAGCAGATCAGGTCGGCGTTCCTGCGTTCGTTTCAGCGATTGCTCATAGCGCCATTCTTCAATTTTTGGAAAATTCCCAGAAATCAAGATATCCGGCACTTTCCAGCCGCGAAACTCCGCCGGACGCGTATAAACGGGCGGTGCCAGCAGATTATCCTGAAACGAATCAAACAATGCGGAAGTCTCATCATTCAGCACGCCCGGCAGCAAACGCCCGATGGCATCCACCAGCACCGCCGCCGGCAATTCTCCTCCCGACAGCACATAATCTCCAATAGAAATCTCTAGGGTGATGTAATGTTCACGAATCCGCTCATCCACACCTTTATAATGTCCACATAATAAAATTAAATTCTGCTTCATCGACAATTGATTCGCCATTTTCTGGTCAAAACGATTGCCATCAGGCGTCAGGTAAATGATTTCATCATACTCGCGCTGGGCTTTTAAATCATCCATACAATTTGCCACCGGCTCCACCATCATCACCATGCCGGCACCTCCACCGAATTGATAATCATCGAGTTGTAAATGTTTTCCTAAACCATATTTGCGCAAATCATGCACCTGCACTTCGAGCAATCCCCGCTCTTGCGCTCGCTTGAGAATGGAGTGCTGGAAAGGACTTTCGAGTAATTCGGGGATGACGGATATAATATCTATTCGCATTTTACAACTTTCTAAGTGCTGAGTGAATCTTTATTTAAATTAAACCGGTACAAATGTTAAAGTCGCAAAAATAAGCCGAGAATTTGTAACTGTTAACAATCATTTAAGGTATTCCAATAAGTTGGTATAAATCGGGTAAGAGTATGTTTAAAAATTAAAATTCAATTATTTTCCAAGCGGTTAAGAATAA
>CAZFBN010000036.1:10993-39227 GCA_964517145.1 uncultured Saprospiraceae bacterium | reverse complement strand
TGGTGGCGGTGGTCGCAATGATCGAAGAGACTAAAATGGTGAATGAAATATTGAAGTAAAAAGCGGGGAAGTTTGAATGAAAACTGCTTTCGGACTTTCAAATCTTAATTGTTAATCTTCGCATTTCAACTGTTTCAATTCGCATTTTAAACAAATAGCCTTTCGTTGAAAAACGGGAGGCTATTTTGCTTTGCAAACAATTAATATAGAGTTTTCATTTGAGTGGAACTTTTTCACTTCACGTATTGTAATTTTATAAACGCAAGTATTTAAGTCTTTTTTGTGAAAAAGTCAAGTTTTTAACAAAAATGAACAACTTTTGTGGCTTAAAGAACGTATATTTCGTCATAAGATAAACTTCCCAAAATCCCGGACATATGCGGCAGTTAAAAATTACAAATAAGATTACCACGCGCGAAAGCCTTGCCTTGGACAAATATCTTAATGATATTGGCAAAATCGCCATGTTAACGCCTGAGCAAGAGGCAGATTTAGCGCGGCGAATACGCGAAGGCGATCAAGATGCGCTGGCAAAGCTCACCGAAGCAAACCTGCGCTTTGTGGTGTCGGTCGCCAAGCAATATCAAAACCAAGGGCTTTCCCTGAGCGATTTGATCAATGAGGGCAACGTTGGTTTGATGAAGGCGGCAAAGCGTTTTGATGAAACAAAAGGCTTTAAGTTTATTTCTTACGCCGTTTGGTGGATTCGCCAATCTATTTTGCAGGCAATCGTAGAGCACTCGCGCATTGTCCGTCTTCCGTTGAATAAAGTGGGTTCTTACAATAAGGTCAATGAGGCGTTTATCTCGTTCGTGCAAGAATTTGAACGCGAACCCACCAATGATGAACTCGCTGAGATGTTGGATATGACGCCCAAGGAAGTTGCCAATATGCTAAAAGGCAATGGTCGCCACGTCTCTGTGGATGCACCGATTGGCGGGGAAGATGGGGATTCTACAATGCTCGATATTATTTCCAACGAGGACGACCTGAGTCCTGATAGTGAATTGATGGAGCAGTCCTTGCGCGAAGAGGTGCAGCAGGGGTTGTCAATTTTGTCGCCGCGCGAGGTGGAAGTTTTGTCATCGTATTATGGATTGAATGGGTACAAACCTTTGACTTTGGAGGAAATCGGAGAACTGTACAACTTGACACGCGAGCGGGTGCGCCAGATCAAAGAGCGCGCTATTCGTCGGCTTCGTAAATCTTACAACCGCAATGCGCTAAAATCGTATTTAGGGTAAATTTTTAAAAGTCAATTTTATACAAATATATATTTTTAGGAGACGACATCTTTCAGTAGAAGGGTGTCGTCTCATCGTTTTTAATTAATTTTGCTGTAAAATTTTTATAAATGAATGTAAAAAGGCTATGTTTTTTAAATATTTATTTTTTATTACAAGTGTAATCTTCTTCTTATCAAATTGTAAGAACGATTCAAATAAAGTTGTAACCAATTCGACTTCCAAGGAGTCAACCTTGATTACAAATTTGGAAGACGTGCGCCTGCGCGATGCTGCCGGTGAGGATGCCAAAGTGATTCTTGCGCTGCCAAAAGGAAGTGTCTTGTATGATATGGGCGAGGTGAGCGATTTTACAACAAAAATTATTTTACGTGGTATCACTTTTGATGAACCTTGGCTGAAAGTGCGCACCAAAGATGGCACGGTGGGCTGGGTGTATGGCGGTGCCTTGAATTTTTCGATGGAGGATGATTTTAAAATAGCTAACTTGCTGATGGAGAAGCGGTTAATATCTTTGTTTGGTCGAAATTTAGCCGACAGCATGGCAACATATCGCCAGCATTTTAATGCGATACAGCAAGCAACGGATTTTGAACAGGTGTATCGGGAAGGCACTGCTCTGCGCGATGCGGTGGTGCGCATCATGGACGATAAAATAGCCGTTACAGACCCTAATGAATTGCCCGATTTATTTTGGCTGGAACAAGCCATGCCGGGCTTTGTTTCTCAATTGGTTGCCGAAGGTACTGCGTATTATTTATTTTGGGATTATAAAATTTTATTACAAAAAGTAAATAAAACTGCCGAAAAAACAGATAATGATTTTATAAATTTAGCTATTACGCTTTTCCCGGAGGATAGTGTGGAATATTTTTACCCGGCGTGGTTCATTCAAACCTGGGATTATGGCGGAAGTAGTTTGTTGGGAAGAGGTGTTCACCACCAGGTGTTAGAAAAAATGGACAAAATGCTTCAAAATAGCGACCTATTTGCACCAGAAATCCGACAATGGAAAACACTGTTATTCAACGATATAACCCAGCCAGATGTTAGTTATTGGGAAAAGCAGGAGAAGATTTTAGCAGAGTTGGATACAATTTTAGTTGAAAATTATCCAATTTTGACCAATGCGGATAAAATTGCCTTGCAAACTCGACGTAAGCAATTTGAAAACCCTGAAGAGAATGGCATTTCTGTCAATCAGCAATCGGGGAATTAGGGGAATGGTGGAATAATGGAATGAGGAAAATTCTGGTTTTAAATTTGTATAATATTGTGAAATATAACAATAAGATAAATAAATATCATAAATGGGCATTTTTGCATTATTTACCTTGGTAACAGTAGGCATTGGGCTAAGCATTTTGTCGCGCGTGTTGCCGCATGTGGCACCCAATTATAAGCGTGTACAACAAGACTTGAAAACATTACAAACGGAAATGGATAGTTGGCTCAAAGATGCCTTGGTGCCCATTGGACGGGAGGAGCTGGAACTCTTCTCTCTCAATCAGTTACATCAAAACATTAAAAAAGGTTTTACTTTAAAAGCGAGGGGGGTTTTTGCTACCATTTATAATGAACCGGTGCTGGCGTATAGTTTTAAATCCTACATTGCTTCCGGTGTGAATTCTCTCATGTACGCCCGCACGGCGCAATATGAATATGCTTATTGGTTGAAAAACAAGGAGATACAAGTATTAATTGATAATAAATTGTTGGGTGCGCTGCGCGAAGACGGCATTTTATACAATGAAAAAAATCGTCCGATTGCACAGATTCATTATAATCATGCAGAGGTAGCGCCAGTCAGTGTTTATGATCGCGAAGTGGCGAGCATCACCAAAGCGCAGGTGCGCAAGGGGGACATTTTGAGTCCGCGGGCATTTCAATTTGTGAAACCCAACATTACAGATGAAGAAGAAAAAATTTTTCTTGCACTTGCAACCCTGGAGTTGGTGCAGCGATCTATTCCTAAGAAAGGTTGAAAGGTTGAAATAAAATTTAAGTGATATGAAAAAAGCGATTGTTTTTATCTTTTTGACAATTAGTTTTTTACAAATTGGTTTTTCACAAACAGAAGATCGTTGGCAAAAGCAAATGGAGGAATTTCAGCGTCGAATGCAGGAAATGACCGAGCAACTGAGCAAGCAATTTGGAGGCAGCAGTTTTCAATTTGATACCACATTTGTGATGCCGTTTGATTCTAGTTTTATGAGGAGCTTTGAATTTCATTTTGATCGAAACGCGCTGGATACCTCGATGATAAAGGGTTTTCGATGGTATGGCTCGGATGAGATGCCCATGCAGATGGACACTTTGTTTTTCAAAGAGTTTAAAAATTTTGATGGCGAAAACTTTCCTGGGTTGCAGTTTGACAGTGAATGGTCGCAACAGCTCTCGGAAATGATGGAGCGCATGATGAAACAATTGGAAGGATTCGGGCAGGAATTTGATGAAAATGGGCAACAATATTACTTCCGCGAATGGAAATCTACGCCAGACGACCAAAACAAAGAACAGCCCAAACCTGCACCTAAGCCCGCACCGCAGAAAAAGCGAAAAACGACAATTATTTAATCCCGCTGCCAAGGAGCAAGTGGGCTGATTGTTATCGCCGATTATTAATCGACGCTACTGCTTTGTAAAATCGGCAAAAGTGCGTTTCTTTACGCCTTCGTTATAGGTTGAACCTTTTGCGCTGCGCGCTGTTCAGCTATTGATTGTAGGTAAGACATCGCACAAATGAGCCTATCGAAAAAAATCAATCTCATCATCTACCGCTTTCGCGAGCGTGGATTGGAAATATTTCTGGTGAATGACCCAGAAAATGTGGAAAACTGGAGCATCCCAGAAGGGAGTATGCAAGAGCCTGGTAATCAGCCGCGTATGCAGCAAGATAAATTCATCGAGTTGGATCCGGTGCAACAGGATGACGGCAACACCCAGGAGGCGTATGCCGTAGAAGGGGAGTGGCATGATATTCCTTCGCTCAAAGGGATGTTGCTGGAAGATGCCATGCAATTAAAAGAAAAAATCAAAGAACTCGACAAAGGCACTTTTTTTGCTTTGAAAGAAGCCATTAAAAAGGTTTTGCCACACCAGTATCAATTTTTGAAAGAATTGAAGGAAATTTTGGTCGATCGGAACTCGGTGAAGGACTTGTGATCTGAATAGCATGCCACATTTTGACAACAAAATGTGACATGCTGATTCACGCTTCTTCCAACTCCCCAATCTGCACCCTCCACAAATCGGCGTAAGCGCCATTCATTGCCAGCAATGTATCGTGTGTGCCCTGCTCAGCGATTTCTCCATTTTTAATCACAATAATATGATCAGCATTGCGGATGGTGCTCAGTCGGTGTGCAATGATGAGCGCTGTTTTGCCCCTGGTCACTTGCGCCAGACTTTGCTGTATGGCGCGTTCGGTTTCGGTGTCCACGGCGCTGGTGGCTTCGTCAAGAATGAGAATCGGCGCGTCTTTCAGGATGGCTCTTGCCAGGCTCAGGCGTTGGCGCTGCCCGCCGGAAAGTTTAATGCCGCGCTCGCCAATGATGGACAGATACCCTTCGAGTAGGGTAGTGATAAAATCGTGCAATTGTGCCTTTTTCGCAGCTTCTATGATTTCAGCGTCGCTTGCGTGTGCTCGTCCATAGCCAATATTTTCACGGATAGTGCCATGAAATAAATATACATCCTGGCTTACCAGGGCAATGTTCTTGCGCAAATCGGCAGTATCCAATTCCCGTATATCTACGCCTTCTAATTTTATCGTGCCTTCGGTCACATCATAAAATCGCAGCAGGAGTTTGGTCATGGTCGTTTTGCCGCCGCCAGTCGGTCCGGCAATGCCAATCGTATGCCCGGCAGGCACGTTGAGATTGATATTTTTTAAAACAGGAATACCTGATTTGTAAGCAAAACTTACTTTTTCAAAGGAAATATGCCCTTTTATGTTTGTGATTTGAACTGGATTTGGAATAATGTTGATCTCGTTTGTAGCATCCAAAATACCAAAAATACGTTTCGAAGCGGCTTGCGCCCTTGAGTAATCGTCGAAAATAGCACCCAGGCGCGTAATGGGCCAAAGCAATCGTTCGATCATCATGGCAAAAAAAGCCAGGTTGCCAAAACTAAATTTTGTGGGTTCAAACAAAACCCAGTAAGCGCCGATGCAAAGCGTCACACCGAAGCCCAAAGAAATAAACATCCGAATGATGGGAATGTAAACCGAACTCCAGCGGATGGCTTGAAAATTGGCGTTGCGATATTCACTGGAGACCTCTCCAACGCGTTGGATTTCAATGTTTTCTGCTGTAAAACTTTTTATAACGGCAATACCGGCGAGGTTATTTTCCAAGCGGTTGTTCAATGCCCCCACGCTATTGCGCACGGTTTGATAACGAGGGGCAATTTTTTTTTGGTAATAAAAACTTGCCAATATCATAATTGGAATAGGCGACATGCCGATCAGCCCTAGTTCTAGCGAAACATTACATAAAGACCAAGCTGCTATTATAATTAATACAATTAATTGGATGATTTCATTAAAAACATTATTAAAAAAACGCTCCAATTGATTGATATCATCATTTAAAATAGACATCAGATTGCCGGTGCGCTGCGATTCAAAAAATGCCATTTCACGGTTTTGTAGGTGGGCATACGTATCTATGCGCAAATCATGTTGCAGGCGTTGCGCGAGGCGCATAAATCCGCGACTATACAGCCATTGGAAAAAGCTTTCAAAGCCAAAAATCACAATGGTCAACGCGGTTAAAAAAAGCACAATTTGCCAAGGATCGGTCAGTCCTGTCCAAAATGGAATCCAGCCGGGCGTTTTTTTGCTTACGGTATCAATAAACCAAGCCGTTATAAAAGGCGGCATGAGGTCAAAAATGCGATTGAGTATGCTGTAAGCAACCGAAGACCCAAATTGTAAACGATAGCGACGAAGGTAATGGAATAGTCGGTTCATGTAATGATGGTTTCGAAGTTTAGGAGCTTGACGTTTTTTTGATTAAAATGGGGCACAAATTATCGTTATTTTAATGAAAATGTTGAATCATTATGTTCGAATATAATACTTCGACAAAATGCGATGTAATCTTTCACCGCTATTTGCGCTTGAGTACGGTGTTGAACGATCTTTTGTTGCTGGGGTTCAGCAAAAGTGCTGCGATTTAAAGAATCGGTCAGTTCTGTTTGTAAAAATTGTAAAGTGAGCAGTTGTTTTCGTATTGCAAGTTGCGTTTTTTCAATATCAGGGTGGCGTAGGTTTGCCTTAGCAATGTCATAATAGCTTTTGAATTTGGCGAGCTGCGCATCTATTTGTGTAAGTCGTTGATTAAGAGGTGTTTTTGCATTAGCTAAAATGACTTTTGCCCTTCCGCCAATGTTGTAAAGCGAGGGATCGCTGCGCAATTGTTCCAACTCTTTTTTGCGAGAAGCCAATTCTTGCGCAATTTTATTCCATTCTTGTTGATGCGTGGGCTCGAGTGTTGATTGGTCAAAAGCGTAAAAAGCTTCTGTTTGTTTTAATAAAAATATTTCACGTTGCTTCAGTTGGCTGGAGTCAGGAATGCCGGACGCCGCGGTTATTGAAAAAACGGTGTTATGCGCTTTCCAAAATTGTATGGCAAAACTGTCGAAACGCCACTGATTGCAGGAAGAAACCAATAAAAAACTGGTGAAAAAAAAGGCGAACCGTTGCATGTTATCCTGTTTGAGTGTGCAATTTAGAATGAGCCAATTCCAGCGCCAGCTTCAATTGTTCTTCACGATTCAACTGCGTGTTGTCAATATTAAAGGCATCTTCTGCTTTTTGCAATGGACTAATTGCACGAGTGGAATCGATATGGTCGCGTTCGCGCAGATTTTCCAGCACTTCTTCAAAAGACACCTGTTGGTTCTTTTTAATGAGTTCGGCGTAGCGGCGTTGTGCGCGTGTTTCGAGCGCAGCGGTGACAAAAAATTTTAATTCTGCTTGTGGAAAAACCACTGTACCGATGTCGCGACCATCCATCACAATGCCTTTTTGTTTGCCCATTGCCTGTTGCTGTTGCACCATAGCGACCCGCACGGCGGGAATGGCAGAAACAGGGCTTACCATTTCTGACACCTCCATTTGACGAATGGCGTCTTCTACGTCTTTGCCATTGAGCAGCGTGCGATTGCCGCGCTCGTCGCGCTCAAAGCGAATGTGAATATGCTCCAGCGCATGTTGCACCATTTCCAGGTTGTGAATCGAAATGTGTTGTTGCAGAAAAAAAAGCGTCACGGCGCGGTACATAGCACCAGAATCCACATAAGCGTACCCCAACTGCGCTGCTAGATCTTTGGCAAGCGTACTTTTGCCGGAAGCCGAAGGACCATCAATAGCGATAATGATTTTTTTCACCCTGATTGAATTTCAACGGCTAAAGATAAATGGTTGCCAGGCAAATTAAGAATGCGTATAAGCGATTTTTAAAATTTTAATGATTTGGTGTCATCCAAATTAAAGTTGCTCACTCCAATCATGAGCGAATCCGCAAATGACAATCGTACAAATGCGCGCTGGAACCATTAAAAATGCTGCAATGAATTGCGATAGTTAATATTTGATTTGGGCTAAAATTTATTATTTCAAATGATTTAATATCATTTGCCACAACTGTTCGTATGGGAGCACCTCTAAGTCAGCCATTCTGCCACGGTAATGATGCGGTATTTGTTGCAATAATTCCAAATATTTTTTGGCATTTTTTAAATTTTCAACAGAAAAATTTGATTTTTCCAATTGTTGCAAGAGTTTTACAAAATGATAAGCCCGCTCGTAGCCTTCTTTTTTTAATTCATATTTCGCAAAATTTTGCAATAAATCAATGCGTTCGGAAATGCCCTGGTAACTTTTTCGCTGCAATAAAAATAATAGTTGAAAGCTTAAACGTTGCACATAAAGCGCATTGAGCCGATGGGTATATTGAACCGGGCGGTTAATAAAATCACTAATTTTAAAAATTTTCCGACGATTTCGAGGCAACAAAGCAGCGTTGGCGTCTTGTTTTTCTACTAAATAGTGCAGTGCCGCTTCAAATAACTCCCATTTTGCCCGGCGATCTTCATCCAAGTTTTTTAAAATGGCAGAGTTCATCACTTTATTAAAAATAGCAATGGCATTAATGAGGTGGTCCGTTTTCAAGGAAAGCAATAAAAAATACTCCATAAAATCAATCCATTCGGGCATTTCTTCGGATAAAGCGGTTAAACTATTTTCAACATGTTTTTTTCCTGCTTCATAATTGCCCAAATGAAAATAAGCGGACAACGTTTTCAGTGTAAAAATGCTTTTTTCCTCGTGGCTGAAATAAATTTCATTTTTATCAAAATAATATTGGGCATTTTGCGAAACTTCCAACATGCCCTCAAAATCGTATATCATTTCGTAATAAACGCTCCAGATGTAATACATTTGAAAATGAATACGAGGCGAGGCAAAATCTTCTGATAGTTTGACCAATTCGTTGGCGTAAGCACTTAACTTTGTTACGCATTCCTGCTTGCAAGCGTTACTTTTGTACATTTCTAAAGCCACCAGCCCTAATTGCTCCGCTTTCATCTCTGCTTCCAGTACATGAGCGTATTGCAAGGTGAGCTTATTGTAATATTGAAATCCTTTATCGTCCCCTTCTTCGATGGCAATTTTGCGGAGGTGGCGCGTTGTTTTCAGGATTATTTCTGTAAAGTGAAATTTGAGTGCCGTAGTGAGCACTTGCCTGCACAAGACCGCTGCAGAAGAAGTAGCTTTGTAGGATAATAATATTTCTGCCAAAGTCAATTCCTTATTGCAGTTGACATAAGCTTGTTCAAAGGTGGAAGCGAGCGGTAGGTTGATATCTAAAAAAAATAAAGTATTGAGCAAGCGGCGCCGGAAGCGCGACTTGAGTTGCCGGTATTTTGCATCACTGGCATCAGCCTTTTCGTACAGGAGTTGGGCGGCGTCTTCGTCGCTTTCGATTTTACCGGTTAACAAACCTTCATAAAACTTACCAAATTTGCTGTCTTTTTGCTTTAAAACCTGTTCATCGAGAATCTCAATTTTAGCAATTTTCTTTTTCGTAAGTATTTTTGCTATTTCTAGTAAAGTTTTCATGCCCCATTCTAATCAATAAATGAAAGGATTTTTGTAAATCATTTGCAATGTTTGCCTTTCAAATACAAACCCGATTTTATTTAGACGCAAAAAATAAAAAGGTGTCACACTTTTTGAGGAAGTATAACACCTTTTTTTTATTTTTTGTAACCGAATCAAAAGCTAAGCCAATCTAACCAGCGGTTTAGTATTCATCTTCATTAAAAAGAAAATCATCCTTGCGAGGATAATCGGGCCAAATATCTTCAATGCTTTCGTAGAGGTCGCCTTCGTCCTCCATATTTTGAAGATTTTCAATTACTTCTACCGGAGCGCCCGAACGAATGGCATAGTCAATCAGTTCGTCGCGGGTAGCGGGCCAGGGTGCGTCTTCGAGGTGACTTGCAAGTTCTAACGTCCAGTACATACGATACAAAAATTAAGTGATAAAGTTTGATGGATAAAGCCTAAGTGAAAAAGGTTTGACAGTCATTTTACCGCCTCGCCTAATTTTTGTCGGCAAAAGTAAAAAATAGAATGAATAAACCAAATATTCTAAGGGCTTCCTTCCAAAATTTGAGCCAATTTCACCTACTTTTTTTTTGCAACACAACGAGGTTTTTGTAAAAAATTGTATTTGAACTATTTATGTTTTAAAATTATATCAAAAGTCATTGTTTCATAAGTATTTGGAAAGATGCCAATCGCTGTTGAATTGACAGGACCCGTTGGGTCGCAGATGTAGTAACGCCGTCCGCTGGCTTCTACAAATTTCCCATTGATGGCGTCTTCCAGCGCGACTGCCACTGTGACATGGTTGGGGTATGCCATGATAATCATTGGTAAATCCAGCAATTCTTTGACCATTGCATAAAATAACGCAGAGCGATCTTCACAATCAGAAAAGTCATAAGCAAACAGCTCGTCTGGTATCATGGGTTTACTTCTGCCAAAACTTTCCCGATCTTCTTTATAGGCAAAGGAGGAACGTGTGAAACCTAACAAAAGTTCCAGCGCCTGGGCAGGTGTTTTATCACTTAATAATTTTTGGAAAGCAGGCACCAAGGAGGCTTGCAGCAGGGGCGACATTGGAAATTTTAGATACTCGTTTTCTGCAATGAGCGGATATTGCCGCATGAGATGCACGAGGGTTTGGTCATACGTCACGTCTATTCGCTTCACTGCCCCTTTGTACACAAACGAAAGGGGGCGAACAGCAGCCTGTGATTGAAATTTGGGAAATTTTTGCAAAGAAAAGGAGAAAGCTTTGCCGCTGGGGCGTGGCGAAAATTCCAGCATGTAAAGCGTTGCCGGTTTTTTCCCGATTTGCATACTGGTCAGATTTACGTAAGTGCGTCCTTTTTCTTCAATCATTGGTACTTCAAACACCTCATCCTTTGAATAAACATAAACGAATACGCGCTGGTCGAGGTAAGTGAGCCTTGTATCAAAACCTGCCTGTGACAATAAAAACCAGCACGCCAATTCTTGCTCCAATCCTGATTTTTGTCGAAAAATTTCCTGCACGCTGTTGCGCATCAACTGAAAGAAAAGCCAATCGTTCAGATTAAATTGTTTTTGCTGTTGCTGCAAATTATTAAGCAAGGTGCGGTAATCCGTTTTTTCCAATTGGCGATAATAATCGAGCAGCATTTGATCCTCTACCTTGCTGCAACGCGCTTGGAGCATATCGGTGCTAAAATCGATGCTGACTTGTTCGGAATAAAAATTTAAAGAAATGGATGATTTAAGAGCGCCATTAAAAGCCCAAAGTTTGCTACTAACCAAACCTACCAAGATCAAGAGTAAGAGGTGCTGCTTCATGAGGTTACCATCATTCGCTAGAGTTACTGGATAAACGCAAAAAGCGTATCTTCTTGCTGTCACAGAAAGATACGCTTTCACTAGAAAATTATTGCTACTTTAAACAGCTAAACGGTGTGCATTTGTGTTAAAGTTTTTAAAATTTACAATTTCTATCGAACATTTTGACGCTAAAATCTATGCCACGCTAAATGATTAACATAGCGTCGCCGTAGCTAAAGAAGCGGTATTCTTCTTTGATCGCCTCTTCGTAAGCTTCCATTATCAAATCATACCCACCGAAGGCGCATACCATAATGAGCAGGCTCGATTTGGGCAGATGAAAATTGGTAATCATGGCACTGGCAATGCTAAAATCATATGGCGGATAAATAAATTTATTCGTCCAACCTTCAGCGGGTTTCAACATGCCTTCTGCCGAAACTGCCGACTCCACTGCACGCATGGAGGTGGTGCCAATCGCACAGATGCGACTGCGACGATCCTTGGCTTTATTGACAGTATTAACGGCGTCTGCTGCAATTTTAAAATATTCAGCATCCATTTTATGTTTGGACAAATCCTCCACATCAATCGTGCGGAAAGTGCCTAAACCAATGTGCAGCGTTAATTCAGCAAACTCTAATCCTTTGATTTCCAGGCGCTTCAATAGTTCTTTGCTAAAGTGCAAACCTGCAGTTGGCGCAGCCACCGCGCCTACTTCTTTGGCATAAACGGTCTGATAACGTTCACGGTCGGTGTCGTTCGGGTTCCGTGTAATGTATTTAGGCAACGGCGTATTCCCCAATTCATACAAGTCTTTCTGAAATTCTTCCTCTGGACCATCGTACAAAAAACGGATGGTACGACCGCGAGAAGTGGTATTGTCCACCACTTCTGCTACCAGAATGTCGTTGTCATTATCATCACTGAAGTAAAGTTTATTACCCACGCGAATTTTGCGGGCGGGGTCCACCAATACATCCCAAAGGCGAGCATCGCGATTGAGTTCTCGTAGCAGGAACACCTCGATTTTGGCGCCGGTCTTTTCTTTTTTGCCATACAAACGAGCAGGAAAGACCTTGGTATTATTAAAAATCATCACGTCCCCATCGTCAAAATAGTCCATGACGTCTTTAAAAATCTTGTGTTCAATTTGTCCAGTATTCCGGTGTAAAACCATCAGGCGAGATTCGTCGCGGTTTTTGGCAGGATGCTGTGCAACTAATTTTTTTGGTAATTCAAATCCAAATTGTGACAGTTTGGTTCTCATTCTCCTTCGTTTTCAAAAAATTGACCGCAAAGATAATAATTCTAAGCAGCACTGGTTAGTTTTTGTTCGCTTTTTATAAAGGAAATAACTGATTACCAGAACACTCGGATGCATTCTGAAATTCCTCTTGCTTTTTTATACGTTTAGTTCGTCTAATTTGTTGCAATAATGGACATTGTACGCATCTCAAAAGTTAGAAAAAAGTAATTTTGGCATTCCTTGGTTACTTCAATCGAAAAAAACGATCCATTCATCGAATCAATTGTTGTAAACCTGGGTTATATTTTACATTCGAGCTTGAAATCATAGGCGTATGAAAATTTTCTTCAAAATTTTAGCGGAGAGCGTCATGCAGGCGCTTCAGCAATTGCAAGGCAACAAACTCCGCAGCTTCCTTTCGTTGCTGGGGGTGTCCATTGGCATCTTTTGCATTATTGGCGTACACTCGGCAGTGGATTCTCTGGAAGACAATGTGCGCGGCAGCATTGAAAAGCTGGGCAATGATGTCATTTACCTCAGCAAATTCACTTGGGCAGAAGACCCCGGTCAAAACTGGTTTAAAATTATGCGTCGCCGAAACATTGATTATCAGGATTTTAAAGCAGTGACGGAGCGTTCAAAACTGGCGGGGCTGGTTTCTTATCACGTCGAAGTGGGGAGTCGTACCGCGAAATACCGCTCGAGCAGCGCTGAAGGTGCCTACATGATCGGAATGACGAGCGATTTTGGTGAAATGTTCAATTTTGAATATGACGAGGGACGTTATTTTTCGCAATCAGAATATAATTTCGGTTCTAATAAAGCCATTTTGGGCTTCCATATCGCCGAACAATTGTTTGCAGGCAATATTGATCCCATTGGAAAAACCATTAAAGTGAATGGGCGCCCCATGGAAGTCATCGGTGTGCTTAAAAAAGAAGGCGAAAGCCTGGTGAATATATTAAATTTTGATGATTGTATTTTGATTTCGTACGAATACGCCCGGAAAATTGCCAATTTAAAACCGAATCATCCTTTTGGAAACTCATCGGTCAACATCAAAGCCGCGCCTGGGGTGGATGTCGAAGAGTTGAAAGATGAACTGACGGGCATTTTGCGTGCGCACCGCCGCCTGCAACCGCGCGAGGAAAGCGACTTTGCGCTGAATACCATTTCTATTATTTCTGGTTTCCTCAATAGTTTTTTTGGCGTACTCAATATGTTGGGTTTGATCGTGGGCGGTTTCGCCATTTTTGTTGGAATGTTTAGCGTATCGAATATCATGTTTGTATCCGTTAAAGAAAGAACGAATATCATCGGCATCAAAAAAGCGCTGGGTGCGAAGCAGTACGTTATTTTGTTGGAGTTTTTGATCGAATCCGTGATGTTGTGTCTAGTTGGCGGGGCGGTCGGCTTAATTTTGGTGTTTTTAGTCACCACTATTTTATCACAACTCATTAGTTTTGAACTATATATGTCGGCGAATAACATTCTTTTAGGTGTTATTTCTTCGGTGGTTGTAGGAGTGATTTCAGGGATTATCCCGGCGTTGCAAGCAGCAAGAATGGACCCTGTGGTAGCAATGCGGCAGAAGTAAGCTTGGCAAGGCATAGAAATGCAGGAAATTTGCTATGCTTTCGAAATAAAAATTCGTTTATGGAGCTTTGCCAATTTTTATAAAATTGGCAAAGCTCCAAGCGTTCGTAAATAATTTATAATGTTTATTTAGTATTTTGTAAATATTTGAAGATCAGGGTTTTATTAAAATAAATTATTAAACATTCTCCAAAATTGATTTTCAGGCGGGCGGGCGCTAATTTCAATGTGCTCCTTTGTGACGGGGTGTTCAAAGGCTAATTTTCTACAATGTAAACAAATAGAGCCGTCTTCATTGGCTTTGGGAGCTCCATATTTTAAATCTCCGCGGATGGGGCAGCCAATTTTTGACAACTGTGCCCGAATCTGGTGCGGACGCCCGGTTAGCGGATGCACTTCCAATAAACGTTGATCTCCAATTTCAGCAATCAATTCATAATCCAGAATGGACTCTTTGGCGTCCTTGGCACGGCTGCTTTTGAAATCAAAAACTTTTACCATATTTTTTGTCTTTTCCTTTTGAAGAAAGTGCGTCAATCGATCACTCAACGGATCGGGTCGTTCATTTACAATTGCCAAATAGGTTTTTTCAATTTTACGCTCCTGAAATAATTTATTCATGCGCTCTAGCGCCTTGCTGGTGCGTGCAAAAACGACCACGCCGCTCACCGGACGATCCAGTCGATGAATCACACCAAGAAATACATCTCCAGGTTTGTTGTAACGGTCTTTGATGTATAATTTTACAGTTTCGCTCAGGGGGCGGTCGCCTGTTTCGTCGCCTTGAACCAGCGCGCCTGCAGGCTTGTTCACTGCAATGAGATGGTTGTCTTCGTAAATGATTTGTAATGTGTTCATGTATTCATGTGTTAACGTGTTTATGTAGCACACGGAATATGCGCACGCGAACACAAAACACGTAAACACAAAAATATGAAATTATCCTTAGGCTTTTCGCCTTGTCCAAATGATACGTTTATTTTTGATGCCATGATTCATGGGAAAGTTGATACAGAAGGGCTTGAATTTGAAGTGGTTATGGAAGATGTGGAAGCTTTGAATCAGCGTGCTTTTGCCCAAAATTTGGACATTACAAAACTGAGTTATCATGCTTTTGCACATTTGATAAAACATTATAGCCTCCTGGATGCCGGTAGTGCGTTGGGTAATAATTGTGGACCGCTGCTGATCGCCAAACGCCCCTTTAGCAATGACGAAATTATTCAGTCGAAAATAGCTATTCCAGGAAAGTTTACAACTGCCAATTTTTTACTCGGCATTGCCTTCCCTGAAGCCACAAATAAAGTAGAGATGCTGTTTTCCAGTATTGAAGATGCCGTTGTAAATGGGGATGTAGCGGCGGGCTTGATTATTCATGAAAATCGCTTTACTTATCAGCAAAAGGGTTTGGTAAAATTGATGGACCTTGGAGAATTTTGGGAAACAACCACGGGGATGCCCATTCCGCTGGGCGGTATTGTTATTAAACGGAGCTTGCCGCAGGAAGTGAAAGAAAAAGTGAATCGCGTGATGCAACGCAGTGTTCAGTTTGCTTTTGAGCATCCAAAAGCCTCGCTCGATTTTGTGCGCGCGAATGCGCAGGAAATGGAAGAAGCCGTGATGTACCAGCATATTGGCTTGTATGTCAATGATTATACTGCCAACCTGGGGGAGAAGGGGAGAGCCGCCGTGCAGCATTTGTTTGAGATGGCGAAGGAGAAGCAGTTGATTCCAGCTTTGGAAAATGCTATTTTTCTGAGCTAAGAATGCTTGCAAGGCTTTATTTGCTGGTACTTTCGCAAGATCATTGCTAGCCAGATCACATTTAAAACAAGATTAAATCAGTTCTTTAGGAATTCCGAATTTATTAGAAATGCAACGCTGCGGTTTGTAAAAATCCTGCCAGCATCTCGCTTCTCTTACGGTTTCTAAAAAACCTTTATTATTTTTGCGCCAATTTTAAGAAGGCGATAGACTTTAGATACTTTAAATATTTATCTAATCTCTACTATTCTGATTTCCTAATCCATTTAAAATCAACAACCCATGATTATTGGCGTACCAAAAGAAATCAAAGACAATGAAAATCGTGTAGCGCTGACGCCTGCCGGAGCTTTTGAATTGAATAAGCGCGGACATGCCGTATATGTACAGGCTTCGGCTGGCGAAGGCAGTGGCTTCACAGACGACGAGTACGTGGCTGCTGGGGCTTCCATCTTATTGTCTGCCAAGGAAGTGTTCGATGTTGCAGAGATGATTATGAAAGTAAAGGAACCGATTGAGGTAGAATATGATATGATAAAACCTGACCAATTGGTGTTTACGTATTTCCATTTTGCTTCATACGAACCATTGACGCATGCAATGATAAAGAGCAAAGCGATTTGTTTGGCGTATGAAACCGTAGAATTACCAGATCGTTCCTTGCCTTTGTTGATACCGATGTCGGAAGTGGCGGGTCGAATGGCGATTCAGGAAGGTGCAAAATATTTGGAAAAACCAATTAAAGGTCGGGGCGTATTGCTGGGGGGCGTGCCAGGTGTACCTCCGGGAAAGGTGCTGATTTTGGGCGGCGGTATTGTTGGCACTCAGGCTGCAAAAATGGCGGCAGGCTTAGGCGCTGAAGTGGTGATTATGGACGTCAGTCTGACCCGACTTCGTTATCTCGCTGACATCATGCCAAATAATGTTATCACGATTTATTCTAATGAGTATAATATTCGTCAACATATTAAAGATTCTGACTTAATTGTAGGAGCCGTGCTCATTCCAGGTGCGAAAGCTCCAAAATTGATTACACGTGACATGCTCAAGCTGATGCGTCCAGGCACGGTGCTGGTGGATGTAGCTGTGGATCAGGGTGGGTGCATCGAGACCTGCACGCCTACAACGCACGCGAATCCTACGTTTATTATTGACGATGTGGTGCATTATTGCGTTGCAAATATGCCTGGTGCCGTACCCTACACTTCTACGATTGCCTTGACCAATGCCACGCTGCCATATGCGTTACAACTCGCAGACAAAGGTTGGGTGAAGGCTTGTCAGCAAAATCCATCCTTGAAGCTGGGCTTGAATGTGGTAAAAGGCGAAGTGGTGTACGCCGGAGTTGCCGAGGCATTCAACCTGCCATTGGTGGATGTAGCGAAGTTCTTAAATTAACGTGAATGATGGATTTAGCGCAGCTAAATCGTTTTGTTTTACCACCTTAGTCACCTAAGGAAACCTTAGTATGCACCGTTTAGGTGCTCTAAGGTGTATAAGGTGGTAAAAAATATATTACAAGTTGGAGGTTTTTCTATTACAACCTCCAACCTGTAAGTTTTGCCTTATTGCACCTTCTTCCACTCGCCGCCAATGTTTTCAACAATGATGGCATCTTTAAATCCTGCCGCTTTTACTTGTTGTAAAATGCGTCTTGCCGTTGACAGTTCATCGTAGGCAGTCAAAAACTTCACCGTGAAGTCGCCGCGTCTTTCTTCTTCAATATTGCCTAAATCCCGGATTTGGTCAGGTTTAAAATATTGCGGATTGCGATAAGCCGCTAATTGAATTTTATACCTTCCACTTACGGCAGGCTGCGTATTGTCTTCACCTTTGTTGGCAAAATCGTCGTTCAAGGTAGCGACTCCTTCCTCTTTTACAATGAAAGCTGTTCGATAGCCTTGATTTTTAATCAATCCTAACGCTCGATCGGCTTCCTGTCGGCTAGCAAATGGACCGATGCGCACCTTCTCCAATCCACTTTCCTGTTTTACATACAAATTTCCAAAATTCTCCAAAGTGGCGTACTGCGTTAAATCCGCGCGTTTTCCAGCAGCAACCTGCACTGAAAAACCACTGGTAACAGCAGCGTTATTAGCATTGTTCGTATTATCTTGATTTTGATTGTTAATGGGCGGCTGCACCTGTCCAGTTCCTGCCAAATTGACATCGACCATTGAAATAACGCCCAGCACATCCCGGCTATAGCCTGCATCGGCGCGTACCGTGCGGCTCAGATCGCGAAAGCCAGGTCGGGAATAACGAACAATGTAAACCGTACTGGGTGCCAATGCCAAGAGATAATCGCCATTAAAATCTGTCACCGTTTCCATCGTGCTGCCTGTGTTTTGATTCACTGCATTCACCGTAACGCCTTCGAGCGGCAGATTGGTAGAATAATTTGTCACCCTGCCCAGGTATTCTTCGCCGATTCGACTCAGCATGACTTGGTACTCCTTGGTTTCGCGCGCACCAGAAGCTGATATTTGCAAACTTTTACTTAGATATCCTTCTTTCTGAATCAGCAAATTACAAGTCAACCCTTGTACAATTTGAAGATTGTAAGCACCTTTTGCATCTGTTTGAAAAGCGCCTTCGCCACAAGCCGAAAAATCAATTGTTGCGCTCGCTACCGGGCTGCCATCGGAAGCATTTTTTACCAAAATCACCACATTATCTGCTGCTCTGGTCACTTTGTACAAGTCTTCATTGCCTCTGCCGCCTGGTCGGTTCGACACAACATACCCCAAATTGCGGACATTGTCAAACACAAAGCCATAGTCATCGCGAGGAGAATTGATGCCATTGCCCATGTGGAAAACACGCGTCCAGCGCCCATTTGTACTTTCTGCTCGGAATACATCATACCCGCCAAAACCCTCGTGCCAGTCAGACGCAAAATATAAATTGGTACCCTCGATGAAAGGCGCAATTTCATCTCCTTGTGTATTGACTACTGGACCCAAATTTTCTGGCGTACCCCAGTTGTTACCAGCGCCATTTCGGTAGGAAACGTAAATATCGTACCCGCCAAAGCCATCCGGGCGATTGGATGCAAAGTACAAAGCATTGCCATCAGCGGAAAAAGCCGGAAAACCCACAGAAAAATTAGTGCCATTGTAAGGAAAAGCCTTTGAATTAATCCAGTCGCCATTGGCTCCTACCTCTGCAATTTGCAAATTTAATTCCATGCCGCTCGTTGCAATCTGCCGTGCGCCATCCACAAAATTATTTTTGGTATAAGCCACCCAACGACCGTCAGCAGAAAAAGCCACCGGACCTTCGTTGAAAGCATTGCGGTCGCTGCGCAGGTAAAAGGGCGATTCCAAATAGCCATTTCTGCCCACGTTTGCCACATATAGTTGGTTGCGCGCTTCGCCCGTCCAATTGGTAGCGCCGCGCTGCACATCGACCCGTGCCGAGGAAAATGCCACTTGATTTTGCCCGTACAATGCCGGACCAAAATCGGAGGATGATGAGTTAATGAATTCATTTACAGCAGTATAGGTGGACATTACGCCTTGTTGCGCTTTTGCAAAATCAGTGCTTTGCGCATAATGGTTGCCCACTACGGCATTCTCACGCGCATACTCCAAGTACCATTTTTTAGCGTCATCATATTTTCCAAGTGCTTTGAGCACATGTCCGTATTCGAGTTTGCGAATGGGTTCCACATCGCGCTGCGTCATCGCGCGCGCATAGTGTTTTTCAGCTTCTTCCATTTGGTTGAGATGCCGATAACTGTCGGCTATTTTGCTGAGGGCTTCCACATCATCAGGGCGGCGACCCAAGGCTTCGAGGTAGGATTTGATCGCCAGGTTGTAGGCATGTAACTCGTATTCTTTGTTGGCGCGGCGCAAATCAGTGCGGAACTGTGCCATCGCTACACCACTGCTGAATAGCATTGCAAGAAGAAAAAGGAGAAAAGATTTGTTTGTTGATTTTATCATATTGAAAGATTTATTTAAATATAAGATGCTAAATCAGTTCATTTTGTTTTGTTAAAAACCCGCACCTTTTTGTTTTTATTTTGTTTAATTTGAGAAAATTATCATTGAAAAACAATTTTGCAAATTTATATCTGTTTTTTATTAAAAATCTGATTTTTAAATAATTGTGAAGTTTATATCCTTAAAAAATAAATTATTTAGGCTGATGCAGGTCGCTTAATTTGTAAAGTTAGTGTTTATTGTATGTAAAAGCAAAGATGCCGGTACAATTGGCAAAGTTATCGTTCACAATTCTTTTTTTAAACGAATCACTTTAAAAATCCGTCCTATGAAACGACTCTTTTTTTTATTCATTCCGCTTTTTTTCACGGCAGCCACTTGCAATAAAACGCCGCGCGACCAGGAGGACTGCCTCGGCGAAGCCCAGCCCGACATGGTGTGCACCATGATTTATCAGCCGGTGTGTGGTTGTGATGGCAAAACCTATGGCAACGAATGCGAAGCCCGTCGTGCAGGTGTAAAGCGATGGGAATCAGGCGAATGTAAATAAAAATGCCGATAAGTGTATCCTGTTTAGCAAATCAGCAAACGGACACATTATTTTATTTTCCCGAGCACCCGAAACTCTGTGCGGCGGTTCATTTGATGGGCTTCTTCTGAGCAATCTTCCTCGATTTCGCAAGGATTGATGAGCTTATTTTCGCCATAACCGATTGCTACCAGGCGCTCTTTTTTGATGCCTCGCTGTACGAGCCAGGAAGACACCGCATCGGCGCGGCGTTGCGATAGTTTTTGATTGTAGCGCGCATCGCCCCGGGAGTCGGTATGCGAGCTGATTTCTACGATCAAATTTGGATTATCTTGCAATAAACGCAGCAATTTTTCCAACTCCGGCAAGGCTTCTTTTCGCACAGAAGCATGCCCGGAATCATAATATAAATTGAGTAAGTAAGCGATTGAGCCATTTTCATAATTTTTGGCGCTGCGGGTAAAATTTTTCACTTCCTCAGGTGCGAAGTCAGTTTTAACAACACTTGCTACCGCTTTGGGCGTCGCCGTTTCCTTTGGCACAGTAAAAGGCTGGAGGTAAATGTTTTTTTCAATAGCGCCGTAAATGCCCTCTGTACAGACGGGTTCTGTTACATTTTGAGTAAAAAAATTATTTTTTTCAGCCCGAATTTGATAACAACATTCTTCTTTTAATGGAATATCATATTTGCCGTTTACATCGGATGTAATAAATAGCGTACCGCAATCTTTTCCTTCGAGTTTCAAATTTACACCGCTAATCGGCTGATTGGTGTTTTGATCCAGCACCTGCCCTACTAAGTGCGTGATTTCCCGCCGCAAACGAATAGTGATTTTTTGTTGTCCCTCTTGTGTTGCACAAATTTCTTTTATAGCTGCATTATATCCTTTTAATTCAAAGGTAAAATTTACACATTGACCGCCAATTAAATTTATAAAAGCTTGATTTGCTTCTTTTTTTACAAAAACGGAGGTGCCATCTGTTTGAGTGATGGCTACTTCGGTAAGTGCCTGATTGTTGGCAGCATTTACAAATTCTAAAACAATTTGCGACTGATTTTGCACAAAACTATAAATATCATCACTGCCCGCGCCACCAGGGCGATTGGAAGTAAAATAGCCCAACTGTCCATTCGATTGTATCACAATGCCATAATCATCATATGGCGAGTTGATGGGCGCACCCAAGTTTTCCACTTCGCTCCAATCACCATTGCTGAGGTCTTGGGTATAAAAAAGATCCATACCGCCCAATCCAAGCTGTCCGTCCGAAGCAAAATACAAGCGATTGCCTTGATAATAAGGAAATAACTCATCGCCTTCTGTGTTAATATAAGGACCCAGATTAATTGGCATGCCCCATTGTCCGTCTATTTTTTCACTGAAATACAAATCCCTTCCGCCAAAGCCGCCCGGCATATTGGAAGAGAAAAACAAGCGATTACCATCGGGTGTGAGCGCGGGATGTGCCACAGAATAGTCGTTGCTGTTAAACGGCAATGATTCCAGGGCGCTCCAGGTGCTGTCGTTCACATTTTGAGCGCGCACAATTTCCAGCGGTTTAAATTCCTTGAGTTCGGTCAGTTCATTTTTGCGGCTGCGTGTCAGGAAAACCTCTGTAAAATCAGCATTAAACGTCACCATTGCATCATGGTATTGCGAGCGCAATTTGTCGGAAAAACGCTGCCGCTGCCCATATTCTATTGCTTGCTGCTGTTTTTTGATTTCAACAAACTGCAAATCAAAATACCCATGATTGCCAACCGAGGCAAACACCAAACCATTTTTATAAAATGCAGGTCCAAAGTCAGAAGAAGGTGAATTAAACTCTCCTAAATGAATGCTGTAAACATTCGTGTTTTTCTTCATTAGTTCATCGGCGTACGCACAAGCACGTTGCAACTGTTTCTTGCGGGCATCGTAAGGGCGGAGGCGCAGGTATTGTTGATACCATTGTTCGGCTTCGTTACATTTATTATTATATTGCAAAATGCGTGCATAATAATAAAATGCCAAAGGATTGACATCGGGCGAGGCGACCGCCTGGCTATACCAATGCTCGGCATTGGCATAATCCAAAATTTTGCGATACGCATCCGCCAGCTTTACTTTTACATCCGGGAGGTCATTTTTTGCCAGCACTTCCTGGTACAGTTCAATCGCTTCTTTGTGCTTGCGCGCTTCAAAAAAACGATCAGCTTTTTTCAACTTCGGATTTTGGGACCAGCCCACGGTAGCCGCCAGCAACAGCAAGGCTACCAGGTACATTTGCTTTTTCATAGATCGGTTCATTGTTTCGTACAAACGACCATGATTGAATTCCAAAATTAACACCATCTTGCTAAGGATTCGTCAGATTGTTAGAATGAATTTCGGAATTGTCAAAAATTTACCTTCCAGTTCGTTGCCTCGGGTCTTTTGTACGTTTAAAATGCCATTTGAAAAACGATCCAACTCAAAAGGGGGATCGAAATTTTATACGGAAACGCTACCAAAAGGTTAGCTTTGCAAAGTGAAAAATAAAATTTTATGCAAATTACTCAAATTAATATTTATCCGGTTAAATCGCTGCGGGGTATTTCACTCAATGCTGCCAAGGTAGAAGCGCGTGGCTTGCAATATGATCGCCGTTGGATGATTGTAGATCCGCAGGGGCAATTCATTTCGCAGCGGGAAGTGCCGGAAATGACGTTGTTAACGACCGAAATCACGGTGGATTCGCTCGTTATTAGTCATGCAACACGTTCATTACCAGTGCTTTCTGTTCCATTGCAACCTTTGAAATTTGCTGAGCCGTTGGTTGTAAAAATTTGGGATGATACCTGCCAGGCGCTCGCCGTAAGTGCGCAGGCGGATGCTTGGCTGAGCGAAATGCTGCAAACACCGTGCCGATTGGTGTATATGCCGGATGATAGCTTGCGCCCAACCGATCCTCAATATAGCCAAGCGACTGATATTGTGAGTTTTGCAGATGGCTACCCGATTTTAATCATTGGGGAAGCTTCTTTGGAAGATTTGAATCAACGACTGGAGACACCCTTGCCCATGAATCGTTTTCGTCCAAATTTGGTGTTCAGCGGCGGCGCACCCTACGAAGAAGACACCTGGAAAACCTTTCAAATTGGCAATTTGAGTTTTCGTGGAGTGAAGCCTTGCGGGCGTTGCGCGATAACGACCATCAATCAGGAAAATGCTGAGCGTGGCAGCGAACCCTTGAAAACATTGGCGTCTTATCGTTTGGATGGTAAGAGAATTTTATTTGGTATGAATGTTTGTTGGAATGTGATAGCGTCTGAAGAAACGATTTTAAAAATCGGAGACACGATCATGGTTCAATAGTAGCCTCGGCCATCGCCGTTCCTGCAATCCAGCCGCCCGTCCAAGCTGCCTGGAAATTGAAGCCGCCTGTGATGGCGTCAATATCCAGCACTTCCCCTGCAAAATAAAGCCCAGGAAATAGCTTACTTTCAAAGGTTTTAAAATTGACTTCTTTCAAGTCCACGCCACCTGCCGTCACAAATTCTTCTTTAAAAGTGCTTTTGCCATTTACGGAAAATTCAGCCTTACAGAGCTGATTTACAAGTGCTTGCAATTCTTTTTTGCTCAAATCTGCCCAGCGTTTTTCCGCCGGAATCTTCGCGGCAGCAACGATATTTTTCCACAGGCGTGTGGTTAATCCAAATTGCGGATTGGCAAAAATTTGCTTTTTGGGATGATCCGTTTTTAACTCGATCAAAGTTTCTTCCACCAATTCCGCTTTTTGATTAACCCAATTGACCAAAATCGAAAATTGGTAATTCAAATCTGCCAGTTCACGCGCGCCCCAAGCTGATAATTTCAAAATCGCCGGACCACTCATGCCCCAATGCGTAACGAGTAAAGGACCTTTTGCCGAAAGGTTGGCGTTTTTCACTTGCACCAAAGCATCGGATACAGAAATACCAGGTAAATCTTTAATGCGTTCGTCTTTGATATTGAATGTAAAAAGGGAAGGAACTGGTGGAACGATGCGATGCCCCATTCCCAATAAAGATTTCCAAATAAATGGATTACTCCCAGTTGCTAAAAGCAATTTATCAGCTATGAATTCTTTTTCCTCCGTTATAATTTTCCATTGATGTAAATTTGCACTGCTATCAAAATGCTTCACTCGAGCCTGGGTCAAAATTTTCACACCTGCCCGAATAGCACTTTCCCAAAGACAATGTATAATTGTTTGAGAATCATCGCTTTGAGGAAACATTCTGCCGTCTTCTTCTATTTTTAAAGCAACGCCGCGTTTTTCAAACCAATCTACCGTATCGCCACAAGCGAAGCGATGAAAAGGACCTAATAACTCCTTCGATCCACGCGGGTAAAATTTGACCAATTCCTGAGGCGTCCAGCAGGCATGTGTCACATTGCAGCGCCCGCCACCGGATATTCTAACTTTTTCTAAAACATGATTACCTCGTTCTAAAATAGTTACACTAGCATTTGGATTCAATTCTGCTGCGCGAATGGCTGCAAAAA
Source organism: uncultured Saprospiraceae bacterium (assembly GCA_964517145.1). Classification (GTDB taxonomy): domain Bacteria; phylum Bacteroidota; class Bacteroidia; order Chitinophagales; family Saprospiraceae; genus JADJNW01. The sequence goes on along the minus strand of CAZFBN010000036.1, from coordinate 14,465 downwards.
AACCGGCTGCTCCGCCCCCTACAACGACTATTTTAAAGCTTTGATCGAACATTCTAAATATTTGTCATGCCAAAAATACTAACACCCGAACAATGACGTTAATTCGCTGTCTGTAAAAATAGATGCAACTTTACAGCAAAATTCTCGTACAAACATTCAAAAAAACAATTTTAAAATGAAAACTGCATTCAAAATGTTGCTGTTGCTCTGCGTGAGCATCGCCACAATCCCAGCTTTTGCACAGACACCTGCACCCAAAACCATTGCCGTATTTGGCGGAGCAGAACGTTCGGTAGAGCCGGATGAAATTTTTATGAGCCTGACGCTTCAGGAATACACAGCGGACGCCGGAAAAGTAACGATTAGCCAATTGGAAAATGACTTGCTAAAATATGCCAAGGAGGTAGGAATTGCTAGCAACGGTATTATGATTGAAAACATTAGTGGTTTCAACAATTTTGGTGGCTATGAAGGTGCTGCGGAATTCATGATTTCAAAAACATATCAGGTTCGTGCCGGTAGCTTTGATGTTATCAATAAATTGCTGAGCAAAGTTGGCAATCAAGGCTTGACAACTGCCAATATCACGTATTTCAATACTTCAAAATCGAAAGAAATTATGAATGAATTGAAAGCGAAGGCACTGGAAAATGCGAAAAAAGAAGCGGAAACTTTATTGGCTGCTGCTGGTAAAAAATTGGGAGATTTGGTGAACATTGACATTTTTACAGATTATAATACACCTTATTACGATACTTATGCTCCTCATACGGGCGCTTTGCCTGCTGCAATGGGCGGGAAAGTCAGCGTGAAGCCAATGACGCTACGTTTTTCTGTAAAAGTGACTTACGCGATTCAGTAATAAGTCGGAAGTCAGAAATCAGAGGTCAGAAGTCAGCGGCAATAGCGTCTGACTTCCGACTTCTGTGATCCGACCTCTTATAAATTCACCCGTTCCATTTTTGGCGCAAAGAAGTGCATGACCAACCACGCGACCAAGTAAGCGCAGCCACAAATGAGAAATATAATATTATAACCAGCTGATATATTACCGGCTGTTTTATAAATTTCCAGCAGATTTCCCACAAAAAATGGAAATAGCACCCCGCCAATGGAGCCTGCCATACCGCCAATGCCTACCACCGAACTCACCGCTTTTTTCGGGAACATATCGGAAGCCGTTGTAAAAATATTGGCGCTCCAAGCCTGATGCGCCGCTGCCGCCAGACTAATCAGCGCTACAGCAACCCAAACATTGGTCGCAAATTGTGCGGTCATAATGGGCACTACGCACAACGCAAAAATCAGCATCGCAATTTTTCTTGCTCTAAACACGGGCCAGCCTTTTTTTATAAAATAACCCGACAAATAACCCCCGCCAATACTGCCAATGGTCGTCATGGTATAAATAACTGCCAATTCCAAACTCGGCTTTTTCAAATCGATTTCAAAAGTAGTGGAAAAATAAGAAGGCAGCCAGAATAAGAAAAACCACCAGATCGGATCGGTCAGGAATTTGCCAAAGAAAAATGCCCAGGTTTGCCGCACACCAAAGAGTTTGCCCCATTTCACTTTCTCACCGTGCGCATCGCTCGATTCGTCATCGCTTTGAATATATTCCAATTCTGGTTGTGACAAACGCCTTTGTTTTTCTGGGATTTCATAAAAAATCCACCAAAAAATCAACCAGATAAACCCGATTGCACCGGTGATGATGAATGCCTCCTGCCAACCATAAGCCCCCAGAATCCAGGGTACCATAATCGGCGCAACGACCGCTCCAATATTCGCACCCGAATTGAAAATACCTGTTGCCAATGCCCGCTCTTTTTTCGGAAACCATTCTGCCACTGCCTTGATCGCCGCCGGAAAGTTGCCTGATTCGCCAATTCCCAATGCTGCTCTTGCTGCTCCAAACCCAAACGTACTGCGCGCTGCCGCGTGCGCCATCGCTGCCACACTCCAAACGATGATGGAAATAATATATCCCATTTTAGTACCAATGGTGTCGATAAAGCGCCCAAATACCAATAAACCCAGTGCGTAGGCTGCCGTAAAAGCCATTACAATGTTGCTATAATCAATTTCGGTCCAATTAAATTGTGCTTCCAGCGTCGGTTTTAATAAGCCAATTACTTGCCGATCCAGGTAATTAATGGTAGTAGCAAAAAAGAGTAGCGCGACGACGGTCCAGCGGTACTTTCCGATAGGTTGATTCATTACATTTAGTTTTTAGCTGCAAGTCACAAGCAACAAGAACACGCTTGCCACATGTAGCTTGCGACTTGCTTCTATTTTTTAACAAATTGCATCACATGTGCCACGCGCTCGCGCAAGGCAGCAAAATCTTCGTCCGTTTTCAAAGGAATGGCAAATAGTTGCGACCCCATGCCCAGATAATTGGCACCCGCACTAAACCACGCATTCAGGCTTTCTTCGGTAGGTTCTACGCCGCCCGTCACCATGACCTTTATATTCGGCATCGGACCTTTGATGGCTTTTACAAAACCAGGACCCAGTACATTGCCAGGAAACAGTTTTACAATTTCAGCGCCTAATTGCGTTGCATGATAAATCTCATTCAACGTAGCTGCCGCCGGAAGCCAGGGAATGTCCTTGCTTTCACAAACCTCGCCAACCGCCGCCACCGTGACTGGCTGAACAATAAAATCTGTCCCCAATTCTATAAATTGCTGTGCTTCAGAAGGTGTATAAATGGTGCCAATCCCTAATGCCAGTTCGGGGCAATTTTTATTCACAAATTCCCGCAGTTCTTTGAAAACGCCCGCCGCTTTGTCACCCCGATTGGTAAATTCAAACACTCGCATACCGCCATCATAACAAGCTTGTAATATTTTTTGTGAAAACATTACATCCGCATTATAAAAAACCGGCGCTATTTTAGTTGCTTCTAATTGCGCATGTACTTCCGCTGAAGTTAAATTTGCCATATGTTAAGTCGAAAGTTATATAGTCACTTAGTTAATAGTCTTTTATAGATTCCGCATTAATCCGTAAATCAATTTATTCACTTCTATACACTTGCCAAGTAATAATTCTCTTTCAGATTGCTCTATGTAATTTAATCTTTCTGCCAGATAAATCATCGAACGCACTTCCGAGCAAGAGCCAAGTGAGAATGTCAAAAAACGTCGGAATTCCTTATCATTACGGCGCTCAAATCCTTCTGCGATATTATTGGAGACAGAAACAACCGCTCTGCAAATCTGATCCCGAAAACCAAAATCTCTTGAATGTCCGAATTTTTTGTAAATCAATTCTCCTAAATCCTGCGCTCGTTGCCAGGCAATGATCTCCTCAAAATTAGTGATGGTCATTTAGTCAATAATTATTTAGTCGATACTCAACTAGTCTAAGAATGAATTCATTATCAACTTTTTGACGATTTTCAACTAACAAAGTCACATCCAAATCAACCAAAAAATTACCAATCAAAAGACTATCAACTATC
>CAZFBN010000036.1:0-10893 GCA_964517145.1 uncultured Saprospiraceae bacterium | reverse complement strand
GACTATCAACTATCTGACTATCAACTATCCGACTATTGACTATCTGACTACCGACTCACTCTCCCCGACGCATCCCCACTCATCAATTTCTCCACTTCATCCACCGTCACCAGATTAAAATCTCCTTTAATCGTGTGTTTCAAACAGGACGCCGCCACCGCAAAATTCAACGCTTTTTGATCGTCATCTTTATACGTCAGCAATCCATAAATCAAGCCGCCCATGAAGCTATCGCCGCCGCCCACGCGATCCACGATGTGCGTAATTTGATAGGTCGGTGATTCATACAATGTTTTTCCATCATATAATACGCCTGCCCAACTATTATGACTGGCGCTGATCGAGCCACGTAATGTAATAATCGCTTTTTTGCAACGCGGAAATTTCTGCATTAACTGCTGACATACAGACTGATACGCTTGAGCTTCCATCGTATCGCCTTGCGTAACATCCACGCCTTCCGGGTGAATATGGAATACTTTTTCAGCGTCTTCTTCATTGCCCAATATTACATCACAACCCGCGACCAGCGCTTCCATTACTTCGCCCGCTTTCTTGCCATATTTCCACAGGTTTTTGCGATAATTCAAATCACAGGAAACCGGAATGCCCATTTTATTTGCCGTTTGAATGGCTTCCAGACAAGCATCTGCTGCGCCTTGCGAAATGGCAGGAGTAATGCCTGTCCAATGAAACCACGACGCGCCTTCCAGCACTTTTTCCCAATCAATCATGCCCGGTTTTACTTCCGAAATCGCCGACATGGCGCGGTCGTACACCACTTTACTGGCGCGACTCACTGCACCGGCTTCCAAAAAATAAATACCTAAACGCTCCCCACCGAATATAATATCGCTGGTGTCAACATTATATTTTCGTAAATTCATAATAGCCGCTTCGCCCAAATCATTCTTGGGAAGTCGCGTCACAAATTTGGCATGCAAGCCATAATTTGCCAATGAAACCGCCACATTCGCTTCGCCGCCGCCGTAGGTCGCTTCAAAAACATCGGTTTGTGCAAAGCGCAGATACCCTGGTGTTGCCAAACGCAACATGATTTCTCCAAATGTTACTACTGTTTGCATAGTCGGATTTAATTTTAAGATCATAGAAGTCAGAAGTCAGTGGTCAGATAATTTAGGAATCCGACTTCCGGCTTCTCTGTTCTGACTTCTAAATAATTGATAATGTTGGTGTTGTTTTAAATTGAAAATACGCTTGCGCATTGTTATAGCAAATGTTTTGAATCATTTGCCCAATCCACTCTATGTCATGTGGCAGTTCGCCATTTTCAATATCATTACCAAATAAATTACATAATACCCGTCGGAAATATTCATGCCGGGGGAAGGAGAGGAAGCTCCGCGAATCGGTCAGCATGCCCACAAACTGACTCAGCAAACCCATATTTGACAAGGCGTTCAGCTGTTTTTCCATGCCGTCTTTCTGATCCAGAAACCACCACGCTGAACCCCACTGAATTTTACCTGCTACCGAGCCGTCATTAAAATTGCCGATCATAGAAGCCATCATTTCATTATCCGCCGGATTCAAATTATATAATATCGTCTTTGCTAATTTATTTTGCTGATCCAAACGATCCAGAAACGTAGAAATGGCGCGGGCTTGCGGGAAATCGCCGATGGAATCCCAACCAGTGTCGGGACCTAATGTTTGTAATAATCGGGCATTATTATTACGTAGCGCCCCTAAATGGAATTGCTGCGTCCAGCCTTTTTCCCAATCCCATTCTGCAAAAATAATAAGCATCGCCGACTTAAATTTCTTGATCTCTATGTCTTCCAAGGCATAACCATTGCGAATTTTATCAAATATGATAATGATTTCCGAATCGGTATAATCTTCTGCATAAATCTGCTCCAAACCATGATCGGAAACCTGGCTGCCCATCTCCGCAAAAAAGTCGTGCCGTTTTTTTAATGCAGCTATAAAATCATAAAAATTTGCAATATTTACATCAGCAACTGCTTCTAATTTAGCAATATACGTATTGAAATTAGTTGTATTTTCTACCGCCATCGCTTTATCGGGTCGGAATGCTGGCAAAACCTGAATATCAAAATCACTGTCTGCGATTGCTTGATGAAATTCCAAGGAATCTATCGGATCATCGGTGGTACAAAGTACCCGCACATTCATTTTGCGCAGCAAATTCCTTACAGAATAATCCGGTGTTTGTAATAAATTATTACATTGTTTGTAAATAGCAGCTGCCGAATCTGCATTTAGTAAATCATGAATATCAAAATAACGCTGCAACTCTAAATGTGTCCAGTGATATAATGGATTGCGCATCGTGTAAGGCACGGTTTCCGCCCATTTTTCAAACTTTTCTTTATCACTACCACCGCCCGTTATATAATGTTCCGACACGCCATTGGCGCGCATCGCCCGCCATTTATAATGATCGCCATACAGCCACACCTGTGTAATATTTTCAAATTGCTTATCCTCTGCAATCTCCTGCGGCGGCAAGTGATTATGATAATCGATAATCGGCATTTCCTTCGCAAACTCATGATACAGCCGCTGCGCCGTCTTCGTTTGCAATAAAAAATCTTCGTTTAGAAATGGTTTCATGATATTTCCATTTATTTTATTTCATATCTCGCATTTCAAATCTCACCTTTCACATTTCACCTTTCACATCTCACATTTATAAAGAAACCCCCCGTTTCCATACGATAAAATCATCCTGTCCGTGCCGCACCGCGCTTACTTCGAGTTCACCGCTCGCCACTTTTATGATATATTCTAAAATGCCTTCCCCCGCTTCTTCAATGGTTTCTGTCCCTTCTATGATGCTCCCCGTATTGATATCTATAATATCCGGCATACGTTTTGCCAATGCTGTATTGCTGGATAATTTAATCACCGGCGCTATGGGATTGCCCGTTGGCGTACCTAATCCAGTAGTAAATAACACGATGTTTGCACCCGAACCAACCTCTGCCGTCGTGGATTCTACATCATTTCCTGGCGTGCAAAGTAAAGTCAACCCTGGTTTGGTCACTTTTTCAGGATAATCGAGCACGGCTGTGATAGGGGAGGTGCCTCCTTTTTTTGCTGCCCCGGCAGATTTAATCGCGTCTGTAATCAATCCGTCCCGAATATTACCCGGCGAAGGATTCATGTCAAAACCTGAACCAACTGCTTGTGCACGAGCATTATACGTTTGCATTAAATATGCAAATCGTTCAGCTGTTTCGATATTTACACAACGATCACTTAATTCTTGCTCGACGCCGCACAACTCTGGAAATTCTGACAAAATCACCGAGCCGCCCAAAGCAACGACTAAATCGGAAGTGTAACCAATCGCCGGATTCGCAGAAATCCCGGAAAACCCATCCGAGCCACCGCATTCCAATCCGACGCACAACTTGCTCAACGGCGCAGGTTTACGCGTATGCTGATTTGCTAATATTAATCCGGCAAAGGTTTGCTTTAACGCTTGTTGAATCAGCGCTTCTTCGGTTCCAATTTTTTGTTGTTCTAAATAATAAATCGGTTTATTAAAATTTGGATCGCGTTTTTGAATTTCTTCTTGTAATAATGGAATTTGCGCAATTTGACAACCCAAACTCAACACTGTCGCGCCCGCCACATTCGGATTGGTGATGTAACCCGCCAGCAAACCGCACAACGCCCGCGAATCGTCGCGCGTGCCGCCGCAGCCGCTATCGTGCGCGAGGAATTTGACGCCATCTACATTCGGAAATAAGCGCGGCTTGGCTTCTTCCACGACCGCCACCTCCAGGTCTGCCTGCAAAATTTCTGCTGCCGTTTTTCCAGCCTGATAGAGCGAAATTAAATTTTGTGTCTGTTGTTGATAATTATTTTTTCTGGCATAACCCAAATCTTCCACGAGCGCTTCCCGCAGTACTTCCAAATTGCGATTTTCACAAAAAACCAGCGGAATCACTAGCCAGTAGTTCGCCGTACCCACGCTGCCATCGGCGCGGTGATAGCCTTGAAAAGTTCGATGTTGCCATTTGGACACATCCGGCGCTTGCCAGTCGATTGCACGTTTGGTCTTTACTTCGTATTGATTAGCAGCGTGTTTTACATTAGCAGTAGAAATCAAGCCTCCTTTCAGAATAAAATTTTGGGCTTTGCCGACCAACACACCATACATCGTCACCGGATCGCCTTCGTTTAAATCTTCCGTTACAAATTTATGTTTTGCCGGAATGTCTTCCAGTAAATAATATGCCTCGCCATCCAATTGTACGGTTTCCCCTTTTTTTAGATTAGTCAGCGCAACAATCACATTATCAGCGGGATGAATTTTTAAAATTGTGTTCATGTGTTAATTATGCCTTTGCATCATGGTTAATAATGTTTCCTTTACACTCGTTTCCAACATTTGTATCAAAAATGCCGTCACCTGCTCCGAAAAACCGGTTAATTTTGATAAATCTTCGCCCCAAAGCGATTGGTTAGCCAAGACAGTTGGTACCAATTGTTCCGGTGAATTTTCTCGCCACAAATTATAAAAATAAGCGGCTTGTGGGTCTTGAATTTGATAAAAATCACCATGCGCAGCGCCAAAATAAACCTCATTTTCGACTTTTTCTGCCTTCATAAATAGTAAATACGCTGCAAAACCAAGCGCCATGTGTTCCGGTATTGTTTCCTGTGTTTTTACAAAATGCAGCAAGGTCGGCACATTCCGCATATTCATTTTTGAACTGTATTGCAAGGTGATACTCAGCCATTTATGATCGAGGTAAGGATTCCGAAAACGATCCAATACTTGATTGCCAAAGCGTTGAATTTCCTCTATCGACATGGAGTAGGGGATGCCTCGCGCGATTTCCGACAGCATCAAATGCTCGATAAAAGCAGACAACACCGGGTCTTTCATACCTTCTTTAACTGTCTGAAAACCAGCAAGAAACGCCAAGCCGCAACTCAAGGTGTGCGTTCCATTCAGCATGCGCAACTTCAATTCGCGGAAGCGGTCGATATCGGGTTCAATGTAAATGCCGGGATTCGCCTGGTGAAAACACAAGATGGATTTGATGCGCTCATTGCCTTGAATCGCCCATAAATAATAGGATTCAGACATGATTTTCAATTCATCCTGATAGCCCAATTGTTCTTCCAATTCTTTTTGCATGCTGGGCGGCGGCGTGCCAGGTACAATCCTGTCAACCAAGGAGTTACAACAATGATTGGAATTTTCCAGCCAATCAATAAAATCTGGTTCTAGATTATTCAAATGCGCCAATTCCAACAAAATCCCTTGCAATTCATCGCCATTATTGGGAATCAATTCTGTCGGTACAATCACCAAACCTTTATTCGGATGCCCCGCAAATGCCTGATAACGAGCATATAAGAACGCCAGTAGTTTAGCAGGAAAGGAATTCGGCGGGGTCTGATGAATACTTTCCTCCACCAGTTCAATGCCAACTTCAGTTGTATTGGAGATAACAATCTGTAAATCAGGATTTTTTGCACAGTCCAGCACGTCCTGCCACTGACTTTTTGCAGATAATACCCGACTGATTGCCGAACATATCACGTTTTCTTTTACGATCTCACTATTTTCAACACCGCGTATGCAAACCGTGTACAAATTGTTTTGATGCTCGAACGCATCCGTCCCGCCGGAATCCGTCGATTTGACCATCACAATCCGACCATTAAATAAACCTTGTCGATTTGCATGGTCAATCAAATAATCCGGCAAACCCCGCAGCAGCACGCCCGTACCAAATTGCAATACCTTTTCCGGCAACTCAAGTACGTGTAAGCCAGGTACTTGTATATTTTTATTTTTCCGAAGCGTCGGTAATATATCAAAAGAAAGTGTCTCCATTATACAAATATTATATCTCGATTATCATTATTATATCCCCAAGCCTCTCTGTCTCTTAATCTCTTGGTCGCTTGGTCACCTAAGTCCCTACTGCACTCTTACCGCCTGCCTTGCCAACAACTTCCACCCGCCCTTCTGCTTCTGCCATATCGTTAAAATGTGCAATGTTACAGAGCCAGGTTTGCCGCTGTCATTGGTTGCTGCAAAGAATTTATGCCTTACAAGTGCCGTTTTTCCTGCTATTTTAATGGTTTGATCGCTCAAGTCAATTTTTGTAAAATCGGACTTTCCGCTTACAATCGCTTCGACAAATTCCGTTTTATTTTCAATTTTTCCACTCGAATGCCCGTAACTCAACTCCTCGGCAGCTATGTTTTGTAAAGTTGATTTGTCAGCGTCCACCATGGCTTTGCGCAGCGTTTCCACTGCATCAGCGACCGCCATTTCCGATTTATTTTGGGAAAAACCAGCTTGAATGACCATAGTACTTATCAATAAGATGAATAATCGCTTCATGATTTAATTCGTTATGATGATTATTTACCTGAATTTTAATTTTGATTGATAACATTTAACTTGCCAGCCTTCAGCAGCCATTCCGCCAGATTTTTTGCGGCTGCAAAATTTTCATACTCCACTGGCAATTTTTTAGCATGTACATATTCATTATACAACCAGGGATCGCCCACCGCAAACACCATGCCTTTGCCGACCTGCGCTGTCGCTATGATGACATCCTTACCATCGGTGATGCTGGCTTTCGCAGGAGCTTGTACAGAAAGTACGCTTAACTCCTTGATATACAATTTTTTAGCGCCTTTAAAAATCGGATGCCCGGCGGGAACCATCACTTTACCTTGCTCAAACTGTGTGCCTTGCACCATATTGCGACTCTTGTTCGTAAAGGTAATACCAAATGCTTTTGCCAATTCATTAAAGTGTGGCAATTCTACATTTGCCGAATCATTCGCCATTAAAACCAAAACACCTCCGGCTTTTACCCAATTTGTAATTGCTTCAATATGAGATTTTTGTATAAAATTTGGATTGTCTGCTTCTTTTTTCGTATCAGGATCAACGATAATGTAAATATCCGCCGATTTTAAATTCTCAGCCGTTGGTGCCGTTGTAAGCGTCGCCGTTTTTGCGCCATAATCATTAAAAATAGTGCCCAGGATAGAAAAACCCGGATCAAAACGATCCTGCCACAAATAATGATATTTTACACCGTTTTTACATTCATTATTAAAATAATTATCCAATAATACGGTTTTTCCTTTGCCAATATTTAGTTGTTGTAATAAATCCATTTCAATACATGCCTGCATAAAAGGTCCGACCGCTTTAAAATCATCATTGCGCGTCGGCTCGGAAATATAATATTGATAACTGCCATCTCGATAAGGATTGCCGCCCAAACCCGCGCCACCACAGGTTTTTGTAAAATGCGTCATGTCATTGGCATCGGTTTCGATAAATGTTCTTATCATACCATCAAAACCTTTTTTAATAGCAGGTAAATAACTTTCTGGTAAATAACCCATGCGAACGCCCTTCGCCATACTAAATAAAAACATCGCCGTGCCGGAAGATTCTAAATAGTTGCCTTGCTGACCGCCCTTGTCCGTCACCTGCCACCAAACGCCCGACGCCGGGTCTTGATATTTTACGATTGCTGTTGCCAATCTATTTAGTATATTAATTAAGTCTTTACGCTTTGGGTGATTTTCGGGAAAATAATCCAATACATCCACAATGCCCATTGCGTACCAACCCATCGCACGGCTCCAAAATTCCGGGGATTTACCGTCTTTTTTATTTGCCCATTGTTGATATTTACTTTCATCCCAACCATGATATAATAATCCGGTTTTTTCATCCCGGCTATATTCTTCCATGGTAATAAACTGATGGGCAATATCATCAAATGCATCGGTTTGACCAGTCATTTGCGCATAATTCGCATAAAAAGGTTCTACCATATATAAGCCGTCGAGCCACATCTGACTGGGGTAGCGGAGTTTGTGCCAAAATCCACCGGCTTGGTTGCGCGGCATCCACGCGATTTGATTGCGTAGAATATCAGCTGCAACTTTATACTTTTTAATGTTTTTAGTTTGATATAATAATAATAACTGACGTCCCGGCGGAATAAAATCGCTATTATATTCACCCATATTATATGTTAAAATATCGCCATTTTCCGTTATGTATTTATCCATGATATGCTGGATGTAATCATAATATTTCGGGTCGCGCGTCACTTGCCACAAGCGCTCAAATCCAGTTAATACCACACCCATTTCATAATTCCAATTGGCGGGACGAGGCTTTTCAAATTCATCTTTTTTCACTTCCTGATCAAAAGGATTCACAGGGCGTTTCATCACCATCGAATCGGGGTGGTCTTTCATAATGGTGGCAGCCATTTTAACCGCCCAATCCGTATGCTGACTAAATGAAAGTTGCGAAATCGCAATTATTATTATATAAACTAAAAAATAACGCATTTTTATTTATTTTGAGAGTTTTAGGATAGAAGAATTCAGCCCTTCGCCCAACTGAATTAGCTTTTTATTATCTTTTAAATCAGTATTTCTTATGGTGATATTTTTAGAATACTGACCTGTAATATTCAAAAAAGATTCTATATTATTTGGATACTCAATATGATCCAATGTAATATTTTTACCGTTTATGATTTTTATAACTTGTTGATTGTCTTTTGGTAGTAAAGTAATATTCTTTAATGTGATGTTACTCCCTTCAATACAGGTAAAACCATTATGGGATTGTATTATCGAATTTTCAATTAAAATATCCTGCACATTCATCTCCGGCAACCCCTGCATGTAAATACCGTGCTCCGCGCCTTTACATATTACATTACAAATGTAAAATTTTCTAAAAACCGGGGTTTCTTCAGTGACCGGTTTCAGCTCGGCTTGCGGATTTTTCAAGGCTTCGGCGGCTTCTTTTCCATTATAATACATATCAAATAAAATAGCTTCGGCAGGAATATTGGTCATGTTAATGTCGCTAATATAAATATTTTCCACGATACCACCACGTCCGCGCGTCGTTTTGAAGCGCAAACCAATATCCGTGCCCATAAACGTGCAATCGGAAGCAAAAATATTGCGCACACCGCCCGACATTTCCGAGCCGATCACGATGCCGCCGTGTGCTGCATAGACTGTATTGTTGCGAATAATCACATTTTCCGTGGGAATGCCGCGCTTTCTGCCAAACTCGTTTTTACCGGATTTTAAACAAATAGCATCGTCACCGACATCAAAATGACAACCTTCCACCATTACATTTTTGCAGGATTCTAAATCAAGTCCATCTCCATTTTGAGCATAAGCCGGATTTTTTACAATTAAATTTTTAAGTGTAATGTGCTCAGAAACAATTGGATGCAAGCACCAAGCGGGTGAATTTTGAAATGTTACATCTTGTAATAAAATTTGCTTACAATTACTAAATGTCACCATATTCGGGCGTAAAAAATCTTTAATCGCTTCATTATCCTGCAAGGTTTTGCCTGGCATCATCACGCCTGGATTTTCGGTTATCGAGCCTTTAACGGCAGACTCGGAAGGGTACCAGGTATCGCCTTTGGCATCGAGTACACCGCCGGATGTAACTAACTTTTTCCATTGATTATCAGTGAGTTTGCTCTTTTTTACCGGACGCCATGCGCCACCCGCACCATCAATAATACCCTTACCAGTAACGGCAATATTTTCCGCATCTTTCGCGCTGATGGGCGCCTGATTGCGGTAAGCGGCTACCCCTTCAAAGGTACTTTCAACGAGTGGATAATCCTCGCGTTGGTCGCTGAATTGTAATAAAGCGCCTGCTTCGAGATGCAAATTGACATTGCTTTTTATAACGATTGGTCCGGTGAGCCATAGTCCTTTGGGAATGATTACAATGCCACCACCCGATTTATTACATTCGTCAATCGCTTTATTAATAAATGCCGTATTTTTTGTAATGCCGTCGGCTTTTGCGCCAAAATTTATAATATTAAAAGTATCTTTTTTAAATACAGGTTGTAATATTTTAGGTAATTCATATGCATATTTCTCTGGAAATGGTGAGGGTTTAAAATAATGAACCAAATCCAGCTTCAAACTGCGAATGCCATCCATCACCAACGCCGCCACCTGGCGCGCACCATAGTCCGAAAAATGGGTATTGTCTTCTTTCCCTTCGGGTAATTTGTCGTAATAACCCTTTGTAAACCAAAGGAATAGCTTTTTAGAACCTTCCACACCATGATTCACAACCAAGGTTTCAGTCGTTTGATGCACATCGATCAAAGGCACGTTTTCCTTCGCAGCCACTTCACGCACCACCCCCGGATACTCGCCATGCGTATCCTGAAATTTACCTCGCTCGTCAAAACTGCGGCGCATCACTGGCGTGAGTAGAACGGGTTTTGCTCCTTTTGCTCTGATTTCCTGTATGTAACGTATTAAGTTTTGTTTATAATCAGTCTGAGGAGCTGCGTATCTTTTAGGGTCTTCGCTTTTAGAATCATTGTGACCAAACTGAATGAACACCCAGTCGCCTGGTTTTAATTGTTTTTCCACTTTCTCCCAAAGTCCTTCGTCCCGGAAGCTTTTGGTGCTGCGCCCATTCTTCGCATGATTCTGAATTTCAACGGATTCGTTAAAGTAAGTTGGTAATAATTGCCCCCAACCGCGCTCTGGATTTTCCTCCAAAGGCTTGTCCGCCATGGTAGAATCGCCGATCATAAAAATGCGCACTTTGGGCTCTGGTGCACGAAATGCCATTATGATAAATGTAGTAAATAAAAGACTAAATAAAAGAAAGCGGAAATTTTTCATTTATCAATTTTTATAAGTTGGTAGAAAAAGTTGGCGCAGCCAAACGATCGGACTACGCCAAACCCAGCCCTAACCAAATTGAATTTATTTTAGTGTTATAGTGCTTTGGTGTTACGGTGTTATAGTGAGCTTGTTTAAAATTAACAATTTTATATAATATGTTTACTAATTTTACGCAAA
>CAZFBN010000035.1:0-39348 GCA_964517145.1 uncultured Saprospiraceae bacterium | reverse complement strand
TCTCTACGATCCCGTCCGCCGCCGCCGCGCCGATCTCCACCGCCTCTGCGGTCGCCACCGCGATCTCCACGATCTCCTCTGTCCCGACGTTCACCACGGTCACTATCGCGTCGTTCGCCATTGCCATCACCGCTATTGACACCTGGAGGTGTTGGTAGCAAGGCTTTGCGCGACATCCGGTATTTGCCGGTTTTTTTATCGATGTCAATCAACTTCACTTTCACTTTGTCGCCTTCTTTGAATACCTCTTCGACATTGTCAATGCGAGAGTACGACATTTCAGACACGTGGAGCAAGCCGCTCTTGCCTTCAAAATCAACAAAAACGCCATACGGCATCACGGTTTTCACCACGGCTTCGTACTCATCGCCAATTGCCGGCACAAAAACAATTTTGCGAATGCGAGCAATAGCTTTGTCAATAGATTCTTTGTTGGCACTAGCAATGCTCACTACGCCCTTGTCGCCCACTTCTTCAATGTTGATCGAAGTACCAGTGTCGGCTTGAATTTCCTGAATAACTTTACCCCCTGGTCCGATCACCGCGCCAATAAAGCTCTTTTCAATAATCAATTCAACGATACGCGGCGCATGTGGCTTGTAGTCTTCGCGCGGTCCAGGAATTGTTTCCAGCATTTTACCCAAAATATGTAAACGTCCTTGCCGTGCTTGTTCCAACGCTTGTTGCAAAATATCATACGGCATGCCTTCGATCTTAATATCCATTTGGCAACCCGTGATTCCATTTTCTGTACCGGTGATTTTAAAATCCATATCTCCTAAGGCATCTTCGTCTCCTAGAATATCTGACAAAACGGCAGTGCGTTTGCCATCCGTAATCAAACCCATCGCAATACCAGAAACGGGCGCTTTGATTTGAACCCCGCCATCCATCAATGCCAGAGAACCGGCACAGACGGTAGCCATGGAAGATGAGCCATTAGATTCTAAAATATCCGACACCAAACGAATGGTATAGGCATTTACATCTGGCAATACCTGACGCAAAGAACGCGCTGCCAAATTGGCGTGACCAACTTCGCGACGCCCCGGCGCACGCAGCGGTTTGGCTTCTCCTACAGAGTAGGGTGGAAAATTATAATGCAAAATGAATTTGTCATAATATTGATCCAGTGCATTATCAATCATCAACTCATCGAGCTTTGTACCAAGCGTCAGCGAAGTGAGCGACTGCGTTTCACCGCGTGTGAACAAAGCCGAGCCATGCGCAGAAGGGAGGTAATCTACCTCGCACCAAATGGGGCGAATGGCATCAAGCTTTCGACCATCCAAACGCACACCATCCGTGAGCACCATATCACGCACCACTTCTTTTTTCAGCTTATCAAAATAGCGGTCAATGAATTTTTTCTTTTCTTCTACATATTCTTCGCCTTTCTCAGCTGTCAGTTTTTCTACAATTGCCTTTTTGGTGTCCTCAAATTGCGTCCGGCGCGTCACTTTATCCAAAAAAGATTTTGCAGTATTGTATAATGGCTCACGTCCATTGTCATATACAAACGCTTTAATTTCTTCATCCTCGTTGGCAGGTGCCACAGCTCGCTTAGTCGAAGCCTTCTCTCCCACCAATTTTGCCAATTCAAGCTGCGCGTTGATTTGCACAATGATTGCTTCGTGTGCTACCCGAATTGCGCCAATGAGTTCTGCTTCCGAGCATTCCTGCGCTTCACCTTCCACCATCGTCACGCTATCGAGCGTAGCGCCCACAATGACATGTAATTTAGCATCCGCCAATGCTGATTTGGGAGGGTTCACTTTGTACTCGCCATCAATCAGCGCCACACGCACTTCAGAAATGGGACCCAAAAATGGAATATCGGAAACAGCCAATGCTGCCGAAGCTGCCAGCGCTGCCCAGGCATCAGGCGGAGTATCTTTTTCACCTGAAATCAGGTTGATAATAATCTGAGTTTCATTCATGTACTCATCTGGGAAAAGTGGACGAATGGCACGGTCCACTAAACGAGAAATGAGCACTTCGTAATCGGAGAGCTTGGTTTCCCGACGGAAAAAGTTGCCTGGAATACGCCCAGCCGATGCAAATTTTTCCTGATAATCCACAGAAAGTGGAAAGAAATCCTGCCCCTCCCTAACCTCTCTAGCCGACACTACGGTGGCAAACATCATCGTATTGCCCACGCGTACTAATGCAGAACCATCAGCCAGACTTGCCAGTTTTCCTGTCTCCAGGGTTACGGTTCTACCATCGGGTAAATTGAAGGACGTGCTAGTTGGAATCTGTTGTCCCATAAAAATTAAACGCTTTAATGTTATTTCAAAATCGAACGCTTTAGGATAAAACTCCTCGTTATCCTGTGAGTTGTGAGAAGTATCGGAAATTTTAGTCAGCAAATAGGCAAGATGGAATACGCACCTGAATGAAAGTCAAAATGCAGCAGATAAATAATGTGCCAATACGATAAAAGCATTCTACTTTTGACTTAAAAACTGTTGCTTGTCCGCTTTTTAATTGCTTGTGCGGCTGACCAATTCTTTGGAGGTACACTTCTCGTTTGGAGATAGTAGATGCCAGAGGTTGAATTTTTAAAAAGCGCTTTTTGTTAAATCCGTTTTATAAAGTCCAACACCTACTGTCTAAAAATCTAAAAAGGGAAGTAATCCGGCACTTGGCGATGTACTTCCCTTTTGGCTTATTTACGAATGCCTAATTTTTCAATCAAACTACGATATGCTTGTAAGTCTTTTTTCGAGAGATATTGCAATAACTGCTTGCGCTTACCAACCAAAGACAACAGCGCCCGACGGCATGAATGATCTTTTTGGTTCGACCTTAAATGATCCGACAATTGTTGGATGCGATATGTGAATAACGCAATCTGCGCTTCTGCAGAACCCGTATCGTTCGGTGATTTTGCATACTCTCCCAGCACTAATGCTTTCTTCTCCTTAGATAAATAAACAGCCATTTTGTTTTTTCAATTTTTTCAAATAAAGCTTCCTACCTTTTTTAGCCGTGCAAAGGTACACTTTTTCTTATTAAAAAGAAAAGTTTTTTTAAAAAGAATTATAAGAAGTTGTACCAAACTGGATTCAACGACTTTTGAGTATAAAAATCTGATTTACAAAACCTTAGAATTTTTCAAATAGGAATCAAATCCAAATTTTTCGAATACCTTTTAATCAATTTGTAACAGCTGTTATGACTGTTCCGCCTTAAACTTCTTGAATGCCTCGGTTAATTTTGGCACCACCTCAAACAAATCGCCTACCACGCCATAATCCGCTGCTTTGAAAAACGGCGCTTCCGGATCTTTGTTTACAACAACGATAGTTTTAGAATTATTTACGCCTGCCAAATGCTGAATCGCACCGGAAATCCCAATGGCAATGTATAAATTCGGGCGTATGGCAATGCCCGTCTGCCCCACGTGCTCGTGGTGAGGGCGCCAGTGTGCATCTGCCACCGGACGAGAGCAAGCCGTAGTTGCCCCAATCGTTTGTGCCAATTCTTCTACAATCCCCCAATTTTCAGGACCTTTCAAGCCCCGTCCGCCCGACACAACCAATTCAGCTTCTGGCAGCGGTACAATGCCTTCTACCCGCTTGACTTCTTTTACCTTGACGCGGCTTTGCGGCACCGCTATGTTAATGTTTTCAACCGTTCCAGCTTCGCCCACCATGGCAGGTTTTAAGCTATTGCCCATTACTGAAATCACTTTCACCGTCGATGTCAACTCCAGTTCAGCAATTGCCTTGCCAGAATACACCGATTTTTTCACTTTTAAATTTCCACCGCCAACCGTTGGAACACTATTGACACCTGGTGCAGACGCTGCGTTCAAACGCGCTGCCAAACGCCCGACCAAGGATTTTCCATTTGCAGAATGATTTAAGACAATTACGCTTGCGCCCAATTGCTCGGCTGCGGCTGCAATAGCGGCTGCATATACCTGACTGTCAAAATCATTCACATTATCATTTGCAATATTATAAATGTTGGAAGCCCCATATTTACCGAGTTCTGCTGCGCCAGCCACCGAGCCAAACGTCAGCACCGCGCAGGTTGTACCCAATGCCTGCGCCGTTTGATACCCATACGCCACGGCTTCAAACGCCGCTTTTTTGAATTGTCCTTTTTGGCTTTCTGCCACAACTAATACCATATCAATTTACGATTTTAGATTTTCAAATTTTTGCTTTTCCCAAGGCATTTACTGCTTTCGGAGTTTCTAAATCACCTTCGCTTCTTCGTGCAGCAGGCGCACCAGTTCGTCCATTTGATCCGGTTGCAGCATTTTCACTGCCGATTTTGGCTTGGGCAATTCGTATTTTGTTGCAGTCACAACATCCTCAAAAGCAACGGGTTCTACCACTTTTAACGGTTTTGATTTTGCCATCATAATGCCTTTCATGTTGGCGATGCGTTGCTCCGCCAAGCCTTTCGCAGCGCTGATGACAAAGGGCGTTTCGACTTCCACCACTTCTGTTCCCCCTTCAATATCACGAGCAATCGTCGCCGTGTTCCCATTCAGTTCCATGCTGCTGGCGTAGGAAATAAAAGGCAAATCGAGGTATTCCGCAATCATAGCGCCTACTTCGGAGCCATTGTAATCAATGCTTTCCTTACCCAGGAAGATGAGGTCATAATTTTCATTTTTTGCATATTCGGCAATTTGTTTTGCCACATTGAGCGAGCTTTTAGCGTCCAGGTTGATCCGAACGGCGTCATCTGCGCCAAGCGCCAAGCCTTTTCGAATGATCTGGTCATTGTCAGCCGGTCCTACATTGATGAGCGTCACGATGCCACCTTGCGCCTCCTTGAGCTCGAGCGCGCGCACGAGGGCGTACCATTCGTCGTAGGGATTCATTATAAATTGTACTCCGGCAGCGTCAAACTCCGTTTGATCGTTTTTAAAAGTAATTTTGCTGGTCGTATCCGGCGTTTTACTTACACAAACCAATAATTTCATAGTTCAACAGGTTAATATTTTAATAGGCTGATTTGCAATTTTTTATAAAGCAATAAAACAAAAAAGGTTGTAGTTAGATTAATCAAAGAACAACGCCCGGCAAATATAGTTAAAAAACAGTTTATACTTTTAGCGAAAATTCGCTAATTTTACAATAAGGAAACAAGCCCATGAGTTCAAATCGGTTACAACAATTGTTGCATTTGTTAGAAAGCAGTCCAACTGATTCTTTTATTTTGTTTGCGCTGGCTAAAGAGCATGAAAAGTTGATGGAAGAAGAAAAAGCGCTGGATTATTATCAAAAACTGGTACAGTTGGATCCTGGATACGTTGGCACGTATTATCATTTGGCAAAATTGTACGAAAAACGCGAACAAGTGAACGAAGCACTTGAAACTTATCAAAAAGGCATGCAAATTGCAAAAGAAATGGGGGATCGGCACGCGCTTGCAGAGTTGTCATCGGCTAAAATGAATTTGGAATTGGAATTATGATTAAAAAAAGTGGTGAATGGTATTGAAAAGCTAAAACTTTAAAACTCAAAATAAAACAGCAACAACGTCGAAAAATTTCTATATTTGACCATTCCAATTGAAACCCTTCAAAAATAAGACAGCCCTATATTGCAAAAGGTCAGCGGGAGCAATGAATGATGGCGTATTTTTTTATAAAATGCTCCAATTGTTGGCTTTCATCTATTGTTTAAAAAATCACGTACAATGAGGAACTATTACGCTTTAGCCTGGCTGTGGCTGGCGATGTTGGCAAGCACGTCCACTGCTATTTTCCAAAACAATACGTCTGATCCGGTTTCTCCCCTCGCGTGCAATGTAACGGTGAACGCGGGTACCGATCAAACCCTGTGCAATGCGGGTCAAGTGGTCAATCTTTCGGCCATTATTACCGGCACGTACCTATCCGCTGCCTGGTCGCCAAGCGCGGGCATTGCCGACAGCAGCATTACCGCAACGACCGCGCTGGTGGATTCTACCATTACTTATCGGATGACGGTGCGCAGCATCAACGATCAGAATTTGATTACCAATAGCAATTTTGATGCCGGAAATGTTGGTTTTACCAGCGATTATCAATACGACGATCAGGACATCCGTCAGGAAGGCAAGTACGCCATTGTGCGTCGCCCGCGAGATGTACGCAATAGTTTTACAAACTGTTCAGACCATACCGGCGGCGGTTTTATGATGGTGGTAAACGCATCGGGAGATTCGAGCAACGTTTGGTGTCAAACCATCAACGTTCAACCCAATACTGAATATTTGTTTGGTGCCTGGGCGGCTTCCATGGTGTCGCAAAATCCTGCCAGATTGCAATTTTCCATCAATGGCAATTTAATTGGCAATGTTTTCACTGCTTCATCACAAACCTGCAACTGGCAAGAATTTACTGCCAACTGGCGGTCTTCCAGCGCTAGCACTGCCCAGATTTGCGTTGCCAATGTAAACTTTACCCCTGCCGGCAATGATTTTGCCATTGACGACTTGAGCTTCCGCCAAATTTGTGAAACAACAGACGATGTTACCATCAATGTGGTAGAATTGAACGCCGATTTTACGCTGCGTGATACCATTTGTAAAGGAGAACCTGCGGTGAGTTTGAATACATTGCTCGTTCCAACAGCTACGCCCGGCGGTACTTGGACCATTGATGGCATTGCAGCAACCACGCTCGACCCAGCTCAATTAACCGTGGGCACTCATCAAGTCACCTACACCGCAAGTGCAGGCACCTGTACAGAAAGTGCAGACCAAACGCTGTTGATTACGGCTCCTGCCAATGCTGGGACGACCCTCCCTCCAGCTGAAATTTGCGCAACAACTGACACAACGATTCGTTTGGCAGATTTGATTGAAAATGAAGATGTGGGTGGGGTTTGGACGGAAATTTCTACTTCAATCTCCACAGGTAACGCATTTAATGCTGCCAATGGCACGTTCAGAACAGCCAATCAAACGCCGGGCAACTACGAGTTTCGCTACCGTTTGGACTCCCCGAGCTCCTGCCCTGACGCAGAAGTGACGGTAATTGTGCAAATCAAGAACACACCAACTGCAAATGCAGGGGAAGATATGACATTGAACTGTTTGATTGACATGGTCACAATTGGCGGTACTTCGGCTACACCAAACACCGGCTATACCTGGACGGCTGCGAATGGAAGCCCTATTGTAAATGCGGATTTACCGATGACCGAGGTCGAACAGGCAGATACCTATATTTTACAAGTCACCGATTTGACAAGTGGTTGCAGCGACAGCGATTCGGTAACGATAACAGCCAACATTTCTCAACCGAGTGTCACGCTGGAAATCAAGCAATTAACTTGCAATCAGACCAAAGGTGGTGCCATTCGTGTGAATGCCAGTGGCGAAGGTCCTTTTGAATATGCGTTTGACAACGGAGATTTTACTACAAAAAATGAATTTCAACAGCTAGAACCAGGCAATTATTTTATCACGGTGCGCGATAAAAATGGCTGCGACACTGCGGTGCAAGTAACATTGGAACAAGCAGAAGCGCTGAATGCAAGCATCCAATCCAACCTGATCGGCACCCCTCCTACCCTCCCGCTGGGCACGAGCACTGAATTGAAGCTCTTGTTAAGCAAACCTTTGGAAGCTATTACCTCGATTGTGTGGACACCCGATTCAATTGGCTGCAATACTTGTACTTCTGCCGTGGTGCGCCCCACTTCGAGCACTACTTATTCCGTTCGCGTCACCGATGTCAATGGTTGCTCGGCAAATGCAAATTTGTTGTTGTTTGTCGAACAAACACAACGCGTGTATGTGCCAAGCGCTTTTTCGCCAAATGGTGATGGTATGAATGATGTTTTTTACATTCAAACTGGACAAGAAATCAATAAATTGTTATCGCTTCGCATTTTCAATCGCTGGGGAAATTTGGTATATAATGTAAACAACGCCACTCCGAATGATCCGCAATTTGGTTGGAATGGCACGTTTGATGGGCAGCGTGCAGCAAACGGGGTTTATATTTACTACACCGAGCTGGAACGTGCTGATGGTCAGAAAGTTACACTTAAAGGAGAAGTAACACTTATTCACTAAAAATTATAATCAAAGGCAGAAAGCAGTTCAGATGAATTAACCCTGGACTGCTTTTTCTGTTTCTATTTAAAATTTTTTTAAATTTCTAAATTCGTTAAATCTTTAAATTATAAAAGATTGATTAACAAGTTAAAATATTAGTTTCACCTACAAGATTTACAAAATTGTGTCCATTCATTTGGCTTCGCAGAAATTCACGGAAAAGTAAAAGGTAATTTTGAAAAAGTAACTTATTTGCAATTAAAATAGATTTTGCCGCGCTCTTTTTCTAAAAAAAATTATTTTCGCAAAAATCCCACATTCGCTGTTGCAACAGCAACCTCATAGCCATGATCTAAAAAAGTGAACATTTACCTGCGATTAAAATTTTAAAAGTTTTTAACACCTTATTCACATGACACTTGAAGATATTTACATGTTATTATCAGAAAAACTCATTAATTGGTTTCGGGAATTGATTCGTTTGCTGCCCAATATGTTGTTGGCTGCTGTTGTATTGACAATTGGGCTGTTTTTGTCTCGTTTTGTCAAAAAACTATCGCTCAAACTGATTCGTAAAGTTTCTGGTATCGAAACTGTCAATCAGTTATTCAGTTCTTTTATTTACATCGCTTTTATCGGCATTATATTTTTTATTACATTAAGTATTTTACAATTAGACAAAGCGGTGACGTCTATTCTGGCTGGTGCAGGCATTTTGGGCTTAGCGTTAGCCTTTGCTTTTCAAGACATTGCATCCAATTTTATCTCCGGCATTTTCCTATCTTTCCGGCGACCTTTGCAGGTGGGCGACCTCGTAGAAGTAGATAATTATTATGGAAAAGTGCAAGTTATTAATTTGCGTGATACCACTATTATGACCATGCAAGGGCAGTTGGTCGTGATTCCTAATAAAGATATTTTTCAAAATCCAATAAAAAATTACACCGCTTCCGCCCAACGCAGACTAGATTTGGAAGTGGGCGTATCGTACGGAGATGATTTAGAAAAAGTACAACAACTGACCATCGAAGCGGCTGAACAGGTATCGGTAAGGGAAACCAATCGAGCGGTTGAATTATTTTATACCGCTTTTGGCGACAGTTCTATTAATTTTATACTGCGTATCTGGTTGAAAGACACCGAAGAATTGACAATGCACCAAGGACGTAGCGAGGCTATTATGTTGATTAAAAAAGCATATGATAAACATGATATTACCATTCCATTCCCCATTCGCACACTGGATTTTGGCATCAAAGGGGGAGAAAAATTATCGGAAATGGCATTTCATATTGAAAATGGCGTAAAAGAATAATAGCTTTTTGCAATAAAAACCTGAGATTTTAATAAAAAGTCTGGATTCGGACTTTCCATTAAAAACAAATCATCTGATTGCAAGGTTGTCTTTTTGAAATCTATTTGATTAAGCCTACGATCATCCAACATATGAAAATCGCTTTCGCTTCCGATCACGCTGGTTTTAAATACAAAACCCTGCTTGTCAAAGAACTACAAAACGCTGGATATGATATATTAGATTTAGGCACCCACTCCGAAGTGCCTTCCGATTATCCAGACCATGCCGCCGATATTGCCAAAGCCATTCAAAACGGACAAGCCGAACGTGGTATTCTCGTGTGCGGGAGCGGCGTGGGCGTGAGCGTAGCCGCCAATAAATTCAAGGGAATTCGCGCGGGCGTGTGCCACGATACGTACTCGGCGCATCAGGCGGTCGAGCACGACGATGTCAATGTGCTTTGCATCGGCGAACGCGTGGTCGGCATCGAACTGGCGCGGGAAATCATTAAATCTTTCTTGAATGCTACATTTACCCAAGAAGAGCGCCACCAAAGGCGTTTGGGCAAAATTCTTGCAATTGAAAATCAAAACATGCAAAACCAATAAATACAATGGCTTCAACACTTTTTGACTACGGCATGATTGGATTGGGCACGATGGGGCGCAATCTGGTATATAATATGAGCGACCACGGCTTTTCGGTGGCGGGTTTTGACAAAGATACCTCCAAAGTAGAAGCGCTGCAAATGGAAGCGGCGAATCGCGAGGTGCACGGCGCCCGCACAATTGAGGAATTTATTGCTTCGCTCAAAACACCCCGTGTGATTTTGATGCTGGTGCCGGCGGGTCCGATTGTGGATGCGGTGATTGAAGATTTGAAGCCACACCTGTTGCCGGAAGATTTATTGGTGGATTGTGGCAATTCCTATTTCAAAGATACGGATCGGAGAATCAAGCACTTAGCGGAATCCAATCTGCATTTTATGGGCGTAGGCGTATCGGGCGGTGAAGCCGGTGCGCGGCGTGGCCCGAGCATCATGCCGGGCGGCAATAAGGAGGTGTACGAGCGCGTGCGTCCAATGTTTGAAGCCGTTTCCGCCAAAGTAAATGGTGAGCCATGCGTAGCCTATCTGGGCGCGGACTCTGCCGGGCAATATGTAAAAATGGTGCATAATGGAATTGAATATGCCATCATGCAATTAATAGCGGAGACGTATCATTTACTAAAGGAATGCGGCGGATTAAATAACGACGAACTACATGAAGTTTTCACTAAATGGAATGAAGGCGTTTTGCAATCTTTTTTGATTGAAATCACTGCCGAAATTTTTGCCAGAAAAGATGATTTATCCGGCAAACATTTAGTGGATGTAATATTGGACAGCGCCAACCAAAAAGGCACAGGCATGTGGACTTCACAGGATGCCATGTCATTACACGTTCCGATTACCACGATTGACGCGGCAGTTTCCATGCGCGATTTGTCGGCGAATAAAGCCGCCCGCATGGCAGCAGAAGCCGTTTTAAAACGAACCGACTCCAACCAATCCATTGATAAAGCACAACTTATCAAGCAAGCCGGAGCGTCTTTACATTTTGCTATGATAACGGTGTATGCGCAAGGCATGGC
Organism: uncultured Saprospiraceae bacterium; assembly: GCA_964517145.1. Taxonomy (GTDB): domain Bacteria; phylum Bacteroidota; class Bacteroidia; order Chitinophagales; family Saprospiraceae; genus JADJNW01. The sequence continues at coordinate 28,397 of CAZFBN010000035.1, read as the reverse complement.
ATTATTACAAAGAGCTTCGACTGAATATCAATACGATTTGAATCTCTCGGAAGTTGCCAAAATATGGCGCGGCGGCTGCATCATTCGCGCAGCGTTGCTGGAAGATATTCGCCAGGCTTTGACCGAAAATCCCAATTTACCCAACTTAATTGTCAATCCTATCTTTGCGCAACAGCTGAATATTTTGCAGGAGAGCATTCGCAATATCGTCCAAACCGCAGTAATGGCGGGCATTCCAATGCCTGCTACCTCTGCAGCGCTGGCTTATTTTGACGGCTATCGCCGGGGCTGGCTACCTGCGAATTTGATTCAGGCGCAACGCGATTACTTTGGCGCACACACGTACATGCGGGTGGATCAGGAGGGTGTTTTTCATACAGAATGGAATGAGGGCATCATGGAATGATGGAATATTGCAAGCTGCATTAGCCTCAATGTAATAAAATCAGATTTATTTATTGAATTTTGAGTAAAGCATCATAGAAATGGAATCAACCAGAAAAATAAATCCAACGATTATCGTTATTTTCGGTGCCACGGGCGACTTGTCCTGGCGTAAATTGGTGCCCGCCGTTTATAATTTGTACCTCGATAAATGGATTTCCAATGAATTTGCGGTCATCGGTGTAGGTCGCTCACCCATGACGAATGAGGAATTCCAACAATATTCATTAGATGGGGTGGATAAATTTTCCCGTTCGGGCAAATCGCGCGCAGAGGATTGGAAACTTTTTTCTGAATCATTACATTTTGTGCAAGCCGATTATAATGACGATGCCTCGTATCAAATTTTAAAAAATTGCATTGAAGACTTGGAGACAAAGTGGGATAGTCCGGCAAATCGCATTTTTTACATGTCTATTCCGCCGACTGCGGTAGAAATCATTTCTAAAAAGCTGCATTCCAATGACTTAGCACGTGATAAAAATTTGAGTCGCTTAGTTGTCGAAAAACCTTTCGGGCGTGATTTGGAAAGCGCCAAGCAACTAAATGCCTCTCTGCTCAGCATTTTTGATGAATGTCAGATTTATCGCATTGATCATTATTTAGGTAAAGAAACGGTGCAAAATATTTTAGCATTCCGTTTTGCAAATGCACTTTTTGAACCACTTTGGAACCGAAATTACATCGACCATGTACAAATCACTGTTTCTGAGCAATTGGGCGTAGAAGATCGCGGCGGTTATTATGATCATTCCGGCGCTTTACGCGATATGATTCAAAATCATTTACTTCAGTTATTATGTTATGTTGCAATGGAACCGCCTGTTTCATTTAATGCCGACGAAATACGTAATAAAAAAGTGGATGTATTACATGCCCTGCGTAAATTTAAACGCGAAGAAGTGCACCTCTCCGCCGTGCGCGGGCAGTACGGTGAAGGCTGGATGCAGGGCAAACACGTGCCTGGCTACCGCGAAGAAGCAGGCGTTGCGAAAAATTCAAATACCGAAACATTTGCTGCAATTAAATTTTTTATTGATAATTGGCGCTGGCAGGGTGTGCCATTCTACGTGCGCACAGGGAAGCGTTTGAGCGAGCAAATCTCCGTCATCAGCATTGAATTTCGACCAGTTCCACACCAATCTTTTCCTTCCGCAGCCGCCGAAAATTGGCAGCCGAACCGCCTGATTTTGCACATTCAGCCACAAATGGGCATTCGTTTGACTTTCCAAGCCAAGCGCCCGGGTTTGAAAATGCAATTGAATCCGGTAGATATGTTATTTGATTATAAAGAAAGTTATACAACCGGCACACCGGAAGCATATGAAACTTTATTATTAGATGTAATGCGCGGAGATGCAACGCTTTTTATGCGTGCTGACCAAGTGGAAGCCGCCTGGGATGTGCTCATGCCAATCATTGAAAAATGGGAAGCAAATCCTTCGGTGCATTTTCCGAATTATGCTGCCGGGTCGCGCGGACCGGAAGAAGCCGAGGCTTTAATCGCCAAGGACGGGCACACGTGGATTGCGATGTCTTTTGGTAAAAACGGGAAGTAGTACACTGATTTCTATGATACTTATGATTTTTTATGATTAATTTTTGAATAAAAAATCATAACTAATCTTAATCGTCATAATAATCAGTGTCCCATTCTTAAAATTTTATAATTCTACCCATGTCAGTAAATGTACAAACTTTCTCCAATCCCGAAGCCCTGAGCATCGCCGCCGCTGAAAAAATTATGGAATTAGCGAATCATTACATTACAAAAAATGGTCGCTTTACAATATCGCTTTCCGGTGGCAGCACGCCGGAACGCCTGTTTAAATTATTCGCCGAATCGCCCTACCGAGAGCGCATGCCCTGGCAAAACACTTATTTTTTCTGGGGCGACGAGCGCCACGTACCCTTGGATGACCCACGTAATAATGCGCATCAAGCCATCCAATTATTATTTAGTAAAGTAAATATCCCGGCGGAAAATATTATAAGAATTCAAACCAATTTATCCCCCGAAGAAGCTGCCCAGGATTATGAAGCAAAAATCATAAAATTATTTGGTGATGCGCCACCGCAATTTGATGTAATGTTACTTGGCATGGGCGACAATGGGCATACGGCTTCGCTTTTCCCAAAAACGCAAGTATTACACGAAGAAACCCGCATGGTCAAGGAGGAATATATAGAAGAAGTTCAAATGTATCGCGTTACCATGACCGCTCCGTTGATTAATTTAGCACATCATATCATATTTTTAGCGACCGGAGCCAATAAAGCTGAAATGCTCAAAACAGTATTACAAGGAGATTTTGAACCCGAATTATACCCCGCCCAATTGATACAACCCGTTGACGGTGAACTACTTTGGATGGTGGATGAAGCAGCAGCATCTTTATTATGACATACGTATTTAAAACAAACTCAAAGTAATAAATATTTTATAAAAAACATCATAATATCTCAATATCATAACACCGCCGTCGCCTCTATTTCCACTAATAAGTCCGGGTCAATGAGTGCTTTGACTTCTAGCATTGACGCTGCCGGTTTAATCGTGCTAAAAAACTCACCATGCGCGCGTCCGATAGCTTCCCACTGGCTAATGTCTGTCACAAACATACGCGTGCGCACTACATTTTCCAAACTAGCGCCCGCCTCTTGTAATACTTTTTCAATTTTATGTAAAATCGTTTTCGTTTGTAAATAAGCGTCGCCTTTGCCAATGATTTCGCCATTTTCCACTGCGGTTGTCCCCGCCACTTCAATAATATTGCCTACTTTTACCGCGCGGGAATAGCCCACGATATCTTCCCAATGCGCACCCGATGAATAATTTGTTCTTATTGTATTCATTTGTTCAAGTTTTTATGTGTTCATATAATGATACACTCACCCCCTAAACTTTCTAAACTCCTAAACCTTCTCAACAACTAAACAATAGTAATCAAAAATTCGCCCCGGTTTCAAATTCACTTTTTTCACAATATTACATCCTCGTTTTTCCAACATTATTATATAATCCTGTAAATCATGCTGATGCGGATGCAATACATCGCCCGGAAGGACACGAAAAATATATTTTAAAATCGAATATTTATGTACATCAATAGACAGAATCAATTGCCCAAAGGTTGGCGTTGCCGCTACAATTTTATCCAAACTTTTATCCAAATCCGCCACATGATTGATGGCATTCAAACAAAATATTTTATCATATGATTTTTGAATTGTAAAATTCTCCAAAGATTCATTATAAAATTGTACAAACGGATAATTACTTTTTTTAAAATGCACTAAATTTTCTTCATATTTATGCAAAAGAGGATCAACAGCATCTACATCACATTCATTCAATATTATAAAAATCCCCGCCGGTCCGCAGCCTGCATCTAATATTTTTTCACCCGGCTTTACTTCCAATTGTACTGTTTTTAAAACCCGCTGCCAATAAGCTTTTTTAGCCGCTAAATAATCGGTCGTTTCTTTATTCTTTAAATAATTCCGCCACCAGCGAATTTCCAGCGCCTGCGCAATTTTCCAGCGTAAAGTCATCAAATTATTGTTATTTTTGAGCTTTAAAGATAACTTTTTTTGAAGTAGTTGAGCAAATTCGTAAATCCAAAATCGTACTTCGTACTTCCAATATGGTTTTTGCAATCGGCACGAAAGTTCGTTTTATTCACACCGGCGAGATCGGCGTGGTCACTGCCTGGCTGGATGGTGGCATGGTCAATATCCGCGTGGATGACTTTGATATTCCGGCATTTACAGATGATATTGTTCGTTTAGATGATGCTTCTACCGTAAAAGCCAAGGTGGTACAAGGCAAAAAAGAGAAAGTACCGGAACCGCGTCAGCCCGTTGTGGTGGAAACGCAATACACCATTTTGAAGAGCGTTGGCATTCAGCTTGCTTTTGATCCACTTTGGGATAAAGATGGCAATGTCAATAAATATAATATTTTCCTGCTAAATGACACGCGTTATGATGTGTTGTACGATTACGAATTTTCTTTAGTAAATGGATTTAAGCTAAATGGCAATGGAAAATTAAAAAGTGTTTCTTATTTACAAATTGGCGAAATGTTATTCGATCAACTAAATGACGCGCCGGTTTTTGATATGGAATGCCAGGTCATTACTACTGCCGGAGCCGAAAAACCTATTCATAAAAACCTGAAAATCAAAGCCAAACAATTCTTTAATCAGGTTAAAACAGCACCTTTACTCAATAAACAAGTTCATTTATTTCGGGTGTTTGAAAATTTACAAGCTTCGGCTCAAGCCTCGGAAGAAGAAGATCTCAAAACTTACACCCAACGCAACGCCCGCCCGAAGGCAAGCTGGCATAAGCCGCTCAATTCGCATGAAGTGGAGGAACTCGCGCATTTTAATCCTGAAATTGACTTACACATTGAAAACTTAGTAGAAAATCCGCAAAAATTAAATAAAGGAGAAATTTTAAATGTTCAAATAACTCATTTTGAGCGTTTTTTGGATAAAGCTTTGCGACTTGGCGTAGAGCGCATTTTTGTCATTCATGGCGTCGGAGAAGGAAAGTTACGCGATACCATTTCCACAAGATTATTACAAATGCCTGAGGTCAAGTCTTTTAAAAATGAATATCATCCAAGATATGGCTATGGGGCGACGGAGGTGATTTTTTAATTTTTTGTCTGAACCATGATACATATGATTATTATGATGCTTATGATTTAAATCAAAGAAATCATATCAATCAAAAAAACCACGGTTCAGACAAACACTCAGCAAACGCCCACAAATGCTCGAACTGCCAGTCCGTGTGCGGCGGCGGATGATCTTTTCCAATAAAAACCGTCTTCATGCCGAGCCGATGCCCCATCTCAATATCCGACGGCGAATCGCCTACCATGATGGATTTTGTAAAATTTATTTCGGGAAATTTAGCTTTTGCTTGCAACGGCATACCCGTTTTTGGCTTCCGACAGTCGCACCCATCGCCCGACCAGTGCGGACAAAAATAAATGCCATCAATCCGTCCTCCTACCCTCTCTATCTCTGCAACCATTTGATTATGAACCGAATGCAAATCCGCTTCCGTCATTAGTCCTTTGGCAATACCTTGTTGATTGGTTACAATAAAAATCCGACCAAAGATTTCAGAAAATTTTACAATCGCTTCTAAAACATGATATTCAAATGTAAATTCCGCCCACGATTTTACATAATCATCTACCAATCTTTTATTAATCACCCCGTCCCGGTCAAGGAATAAAGTCCAGTTTTTATCAAAATTCATGGTAATTGGGAAATTAAGAAATTGAGGAATTTTCTTTTCAATTGATTATCAGTTTCTTAATTTCCTAATTTCGCAATTTAAAAATCGCAGCTTCAATCAACTCGCACATCAAATGCCCCAACAACATATGACATTCCTGAATTCTCGGCGTGTCTTTGGACGGAATATTAATCAAAAAATCGCACAAATCTTTCATTTTACCGCCGGTCTCGCCCGTCATCCCGATCGTGCGCATGCCCAGTGTTCGCGCGGCTTCCAGCGCTTTTATTACATTTGGAGAATTGCCCGAAGTGGACATCCCGATCAGCACATCGCCCTTACGACCTGCCGCCCGCACCATCCGTGCAAAAATTTCATCATATGAATAATCATTCGCCACCGCCGTTACATACGAGCCATTTACATGTAATGCTTCCGAATATAATGGTTCCCGGTCTATATAAAATCGCCCCGACAACTCCGCCGCCAAATGCTGCGCATCCGCCGCACTCCCGCCATTGCCGCACCACAGCACTTTCCCTTCTTTTTCAAACGTTTCCACGCACACCTGCGTCGCCAGTTCCACCGTCGCCAGCAAACGCTCATCCGCCAGCACCGCCTGTTTCACTGCTATACTCGCCGCAATGACTTCTTTTACACGCTCATTCATATATTTATAATTAAAAATATTATACCCTGTTAATTATTCATTACAAATTATTCATTTCTCATTAGTTGGGCGTGCCCCAAGGGTCGGGCTATCCACTATTATGCCAGCCTACCCGCTTCTTCCAACGCTTTGGCATACCGCTCCTATCCCTCACGCGCTCCTCATTTCCAATTTAATACACATTTTTATCTTTCTTTAACCATTCCACAATTTCAAATCATCCCAGCATCAAAAGTATCGCGTAGCAAGCATCAACAGATACCACAGCATCAAAAACATAATAATATCCCAATATCAAAGTATCATAATTTCCCAATTTCGCAATATCATAATATCCTAATATCTTAACTACTTCATAAAGTAAAAAAACAAAAACGCCACCAGCCCAATCAACGCCACCTCCAACATGTTCCCCAGTGCCCGATTCCGCACGCGCAAGCGAATCAACGCAATCATTGCCGCCAGCAAGCCCAAGCCCGCGAAAAACAACAAGCCCCGCCACTGAAATGGCTCAATATTGAGTTCATCATTAAAATTTGCAACAATGCGCAGCGCCAACTCTCGAATCAAAGCGCCAAAAATTGCCGTCAAACACCCGCCAATCAAGAGTTTCCAGCCCGGTGTCCGCGCCCGCAAGTTGTGAATGCTGCGAATCGTGCTCGTAATCACCACCCACATCAGCAGCAGTTCCAGCCCAATCTGCACTGCCTTTGCAAATTTGGAATACCCCAAGAAATCGGGAATAAAAATATACGACAGCGCCAACAGAATGCCCAAAATCGTGCCGCCAATCGCCGCCGCCCGCAGCGTCACGTCCGTGTCCACGTATTCGTGCGCACTAGCGCTCATCTTTGTTTTTGCCATTTTTTTTAATATTATAATGACTTATTTACTTATTCACCTGCTCCCCCACTCTCCCAATCGCCTCTACCATTGCGCCCCATTCAAAGCGTTTTTTATCCTCGCGTACACCAGCTTGCAGCTGCACAAACCGCTGATTATCAAAAAAATCCACGATGGCATCCGCAATTGCAGTCGCATTTACCTCCACCACATAACCCGCTTTGCCATGTTCGACAATTTCCGGCAGACCACCGACTTTCGTTACAATCATGGGCTTTTCAAAATGATACGCCATCTGCGAAATGCCGCTTTGCGTGGCAGTGCGATAAGGCTGCACAATCAAATCCGCCGCCCCAAAATAATATTTTACCGCTTCATTTGAAATAAAATCCGTGTGTAAAATAAGCTGGTCGGATAAATTATAATCTTTAATCAAATTTTCATAATATTCAGCATTATCATAATATTCACCTGCAACAATCAATTTGATATCCCTTTCTTTAATCCGTTCATCCGCCATGGCTTGTAATAACAAATCCAAACCTTTATATTTTCGAATAAATCCAAAAAACAGAATATATCGTTCACTTTCAGGCAATTGCAAACATATTAATGCTTCTTCACGCGAAACCATTACACCATAATTATCATAAATCGGATGAGGAGTAAAGATTGCCGGTTTATTTTTAGTGAATAATCGCAAATCTTCTTCTACCGATTTTGACATAACAATAAAACCATCCGTTGCTTTTACTAAATAATTGGTGAGTTGCCAATCACCCGGACGCTTTTCATGCGGCAAAATATTATCTGCAATGGTAATAACTTTGGTAATTTTATTACTTTTTGCAATTCTCGCAATCGTCCCCAAACTCGCCGCCATAAATGGCAACCAATAACGAATCAGCAGCAAATCCGGTTTTTCCCGCCGAATCATACGTCCAACTTTTATCCAATTTAAAGGATTAATGGAATTTACTACCGTCTTGATTTTCAAATCTTTAGGAGGCGGATCGTCGGTAAATTGAGTCTTACCCGGAAACAAAAAACCAGGATATTGTAAACTAAAAGAATAGATAGTTACTTCATTTCCATTTGATTGCAGTTCTTGCGCCAGTCGCTCTGAGAGCGCTGCAATCCCACCACGTAATGGATGCGCGGGTGAAAGAATGATGATGCGTTGTGAATTAGAATGTTTTGGTTTAATGCTCAATGTTTTTTGTTATGATATTGGGATATTTTGATATTGAGATATTATGATATTTTTTAAAGCTAAACCTTATAAATCCCTCTCCACTTTCTCAAACTATTCATTCTATATTTTGCAATTTATTTACCGTTTCGCCGATTTCTTTTTCAATTAAATAATGATTCCGATCCGGCGCATTTCTGGTGATTAATTCCGCTAAAAATCCTGTCAGAAACAATTGAGTACCAACAATTAAAGTCAATATGCCAAAATAAAATATCGGCAATTCTGTAATATGATATTTAAAATAAACCAGTTTGGCAATGCTTAAATATAATAAAATGCCGAAGCCAACCAGGAAAAATAGCAGCCCCAGCATGCCAAACAAGTGCATCGGGCGCTTGCCAAATTTGGAGATAAAAATGACGGTCATCAAATCCAACGGTCCTCGGACGAAACGCTCAATGCCAAATTTTGTTACCCCGTATTTTCTCTCCTGATGCTGCACCACTTTCTCGCCAATTTTTTTAAAACCCGCCCATTTGGCTAAAACGGGAATGTAACGGTGCATGTCGCCATACACCTCGATGCTTTTAACTACCTGATTTTTATAGGCTTTTAAACCGCAATTGAAGTCGTGTAGCTGAATGCCACTCATGCGGCGCGCCGTCCAATTGAAGAATTTGCTGGGTATATTTTTGGTAAAAACCGGATCAAAACGCTTCTTTTTCCAGCCTGATACCATGTCGAAGCCATCCGTTTTAATCATGTTGTACAGCGCCGGTACTTCCTCTGGGCTATCCTGCAAATCGGCATCCATCGTGATGACCACATCCCCCATAGCAGCCTGAAAACCAACGTTTAACGCAGCAGACTTTCCGTAATTTCGCCGAAACTTAATGCCCCGCACACTTGAATTCACTTGCGCCAATTGTTCAATCACCTGCCAGGAACGGTCTTTACTGCCATCATCTATCATTATTATTTCATACGTAAAACGATGATCTTCCATCACTTTACGAATCCAGGCTTCCAACTCAGGCAGCGATTCTTCTTCATTATACAGCGGAATGACGACGGATATATCCATGTTTTTCATAAACTAAACCTATAAGGCTCCTCGAAACCTTATAGGCTTATGATAAATAATTAATCAAAGAAAATTATTACAATTGCTATTTTTCTTGATTTTTATTTTCATCCAAATCGGAGCGTAAAGATTTTTTATACCCATACGGGCAATGCCGGCAGCCACTTTTGCAACAGTATCCTCGCTTTTCGAGGTAATGCGCAGTAAACACATATAAGCCGTTTTCAATGTAATAATCTACGCCCTCAATTAAAGGTGCTGATTGCTCCTGTTCCGCCATCTGCTATTCTCCTATCAAGGCTAACTTTGGGAAACGCGCCTTGAACAATTCAAATGCACCAAATAAAACGCCACTGTAAAACAAATCGCCCAACAAGGTATTGCCAAAGAAAGGCAAACCGGCAGCGTAACATGCGATCAATCCAACTGCATTCTGCGGGTACATTGGGCTACCCATCCAAACGGCAAAGTTGGTAATCCCGAAAAACAAAACCGAAGCTAACACGCTCGCTATCAATACGTTAACAACACGAATCTTGCGCAATAGCACAAAGCCCAGCATCACGATCACGCCAAAGCTCAGGTAAACCGAGGCGTGCCCCCACCATTGAAATCCATTATAAAATTCAGGGTACATTTTGGCGTACACCACATTATTCAAAATCAAATCGCTCACCCACATTGCCGCAAAAGGCACTACAAATGCCAGGTAACGCTTGGTAAAGTATGCCGCGCCAAATAAGCCCATGGCGCCAATTGGCGTGAAATTATAAGGGTGTGGCAGCAAACGGCTCAAAGCAGCAACCAATACCAAGAGTGCGATGATTCCAAAACGAATATTCATTGACTTGTTCATTGTATTATATTTTGTACATTCAGATAGCAAAGTTACGGCAATTGGATCAGAATTTTACCATTTAACCTGAGAATACAAAAATCCTGATTCTGACTATTTTTCAAATTCCAAACGCAATTGAATGCCTTCCACCTCGTGTTCTTTTTGCAAATTGGAAACGGTAACGCCCAACAATCGTACCTTTTCGACTTCTTCCTGATTTTCATCTAACAATTCAAACACAATTTGGGTTAAATATTCTAACTGCGTGATTTCTGTTGAAAAAGTGCGGCTGCGCGTGCTGATTTTAAAATCGGCGGATTTTATTTTTAACGTCACCGTGCGCCCAAAATTTTCCGCTTTTTGCATGTATTCAAAAACAACGCCCGACAAATACGCGAGTTTTTCTTTCATCGCCGGAATTTCGGTCAAATCTTCCGAAAAAGTACGCTCCGCCCCAATGGATTTGCGGATGCGGTGCGGATTGACCGGTCGGTCGTCCTGTGCCCATACAATTTTATAATAATGCGCCCCTACTTTGCCAAAACGCTGCACCAACTCGATTTCCGAAAAGTTTTTCAAATCTGCGCCCGTGAGAATGCCCATGCGCTTCATCTTGTCTGCCGTCACTTTTCCAACGCCGTGAAATTTTTCAATCGCCAAAGCATCTAAAAAAGCCATCGCTTCGGGCGGTGTAATTACTTTGATGCCATTGGGTTTATTGACATCTGAAGCGATTTTGGCTAAAAATTTGTTGAACGATACACCCGCCGAAGCCGTTAACTGCGTTTCTTCTTCAATCCTCCGCCTGATTTCCTGCGCTACCAAAGTGGCAGATTTCATGCCTTTTTTGTTATCCGTCACATCCAGATATGCTTCATCGAGCGAAAGCGGCTCCACTAAATCGGTATAATCCAAAAAAATCTCCCGAATTTGATGCGACACCTGACGATACACATCAAAACGGGATTTCACAAACAGCAAATCCGGGCACAAGCGTCGCGCCGTGGAACTGGGCATTGCCGAGCGAACGCCAAATCGCCGCGCCTCGTAACTCGCCGAAGCCACCACACCCCGTGCGCCCGCGCCACCCACGGCGAGCGGTTTACCGCGCAATTCTGGCTGGTCGCGCTGCTCCACGGAGGCGTAGAATGCGTCCATGTCGATGTGAATGATCTTGCGGTCGTGCATACGATTAGAAGTCAGAGGTCGGATGTCAGAGATCGGACGTCCGACTTCAACGGTCAAATTGAGATTTTCTGCGCTTTTTTTCAAATAGGATTTTACTCCATATTTTCATTTTCTAGACAAAATGTATTTTAAAGTTGTAATAAATAATTCATTATCAATTTTTTAATCTTTTTTATAAAAATTTAAAATTCAAACAAACCTTAAAAATTGTCCTTTTTTCTTACTGTGCTTTCCGACATTTTTGTAGCGTGAATAGTAGTTCTGAATCCAAAATCAGGCGTATGAAACCTTTTAAATCCAATTCGACCAGCTTTTTGCGGCACTTGCCTTTGTTCAAAGACTTGAACGAAGCCGAATTCCGGCAACTGGAAACGATTACCGAATACCGATTAGTGAAAAAAAATGCCTGTATTTTCAAAAGCGGCGACGCTTCTGACGCTATCTACGTACTGGTGAAAGGCATTGTGAAGATTGGCAATCAGGCAGAGGACGAACGGGAAATCATTAAACATATTTTGTATCCGATGGCGGTTTTTGGTGAGCTGGCATTAGCTGGTGAGCAAAGACGGCAAGATTTTGCGCAGGCATTGGAAGAAACGCACCTCTACCAGATTTCTATGCATGACTTTCAGCGCTTGATGGAAAGCAATAACCGCTTGATGATGAACGTCATTTCGATGATCGGCGGACGCTTACGCCGGGTGGAGGATCGCTTGGAAGCATTGATGTTTAAGGATGCCCGCGAGCGCATTATCGATTTTTTGAAAGATTCTGCCACCAAGCAGGGCAAGCGCGTGGGGTACGAAATGTTGATTAAGCATTGTTACACCCAGCAGGATATTGCCAATTTGACGGGCACTTCCCGCCAAACGGTTACCTCGGTACTCAATGACTTGAAAAAATCAAATTTGATTTATTTCAACCGCCGCAGCATTCTGATCCGGGATCTTGCAAAGTTGGCATAAAAGTTAATACAGCGGGCGCTATGAATGCTATTGATAAAATGGATGAGCTATTTATTTCATAACATTCTAAGAATCAATAGCATCCATAGTGTCAATAGCATCCATAGAGTATCAACAATATCCAAAGCATCATTCCCCGTGTCACGCTTCTCTCGAAAAAGGCACCTCTACCACCATCCCATCCTCGCCACCAACGGTGTTCGGAAAAATGGATTGAGCCTCCTGTTGAAATAAGCTAGCATCTTTGTACCTGGACGAAAAATGTCCGATGACCAATTGTTTTACAGCTGCTGCTTTCGCAATGGTTGCTGCCTGATGCGTTGTGCTGTGTGAATTATCGCGGGCGATGGCTTCATCTTCCTGCAAAAAAGTCGCTTCATGGTATAAAATGTCCACACCTTTTATATAATGTATAATTTCTGGAGCATACATGGTATCAGAACAATAGGCGTAAGAACGTGGAAGCGAGGGCTCAACCGTCAATGCGGCATTGGGAATATAGGTTCCATCTGACAATTTAAAATCAGCGCCTGCTTTAATTTTTTTAATCTCTGAAAACGGAATATTGTATTGCGCAATTTTTTCGGGGAGAATATTGCGTGGACGTGGCTTTTCCCGAAACAAGTAGCCGCTGGTCGGAATGCGGTGCTGCAAAGGAATGGAGTACACCTCCAATTGATGATCTTCAAATATTTTCTGATGCTGCGTTGTATCCACCACATGAAATCGAATCTCATAAGGGCTTGCGCCGCTTCCTTGATAATGCAACATCACTTGAATAATCTCCTCTAGCCCCGACGGCGAAAAAATATCCAAAGGCTGCGAACGATCGTTCAAGGCAAACGAAGTCAACAACCCCATTAACCCATAAAAATGATCGCCGTGCAGGTGGCTGATGAAAATTTGTCCGATTTTACTTCGCTTCACCTGAAACGTTGTCAGGCGCATCTGTGTACCTTCCCCACAATCAATCAAATACAAATGATTATTGACATTCAAAACCTGTGCCGAAGTAAAACGCCCAGGCATCGGAAGTGCCGCGCCAGTACCGAGCAGTGTCAGTTCAAATTGCATTTTTGAAGACATTAAACGTTAGAAATTAGACGCTAAACCCATTTCATGGTCTAAAGCCTTTTATCAAACGTCTCACGTCTGCATCAATCCTCTTCGCCATCTACATTCAGTTCTTTTTCAATCTCTTCCATAAAAACATACTCCACAGATTCTTCTACCGTTGGAATAATTGTCAAAACCGTATCAAGCCGGGAAATTTCGATCAATTTTTTCACGTTAGGATGGGCAATACCGGTAAGAATGAACGAGCCATCACGTTTCCACAAACGATCAGCCGTCAAAATGGCACTCAAGCCGGAAGAATCCACATATTCTACCTCTGATAAATCTAAAATCAAATTGCTGACGCCTTCATTGGAAAGGATCACAAATTCAGACTTCAAATTGGGAGCAATGAGTGAGTTTACGTTCGGTTCCTGGATTTGGAATACGGTATAGCGTTCTTGTTTATCAACTGAATATTTCATACGAGCTTTCTAATTTCTTTTCCACAATGCTGCAAAAGTATTAATTCTACGGAAGCTTACCTAATTTCCAATGTATATTGTTGCATCCGGGCTAAAGCTATCGCAAGCATTGGCTTTTTTGCAACTTTCACACTACTACTTTTGTTAGATAAGCGTGCAGCGGAAATTGAAAACAAATTTGGCAACGCTGATTTTTGTGGAATGATTTTTGTAGTAAGGAAAGATCGAGGTCAAATGTTTATTTTTTTTATTAAACCTTTTCCTTATTTTTTAAGCACTAATAATCCTTAAACCCTCTATTATTGTTTACAATTTCTTAAAACTGCAAAAAGGTATTGTTTTTAAATAGAATTACTGCTAATATTGTTTGTTATTAAGACGTGATATCGTGAGCAGGTGATCCGGTGACCAAACGCCCTCGTTTTTCAGCGGCATCCATCACAATTCACTTGATTACCAGATCACTAGATAACTAGAAAAGAATATGAATAACGGAAAATTTTCGCCAAAAGTCAAACAAATCCTTAATAAAAGCCGAGAAGAAGCAATTCGGTTGGGACATGACTTTATCGGCACCGAACATTTGCTGCTAGGGATCATGACGGAGAAGAGCAGTTTGGCAGTTAAGGTGTTAGATTCTCTTGATGTGGATGAAGATGACCTACGCCTATCTGTTGAAGAAACCATCCAGCGTGTACCCGGCAACAAAGCTGAGCTAAACATTGGCGGTATGCCTTTCAATAAAGAAGCAGAAAAAGTATTGAAAGTGACGGTACTGGAAGCCAAAATGTTAAAAAGTGAGGAGGTCAACCCGGAACATGTCTTGTTGTCCATTTTAAAACACAAGGATAACCCGGTAACTAAAATCTTGCAACAGTTTGATGTGGATTACGAAATTTACAAAGCGGAAATGGAATATGTGAAATACGAACAAGATTTCACGTCCACCGGCTCCAGTAAAAAAACGGATCCTTACATGCAGGCGCCTTCCGATCAGGATGACCCCTATGAGGAAGAAGAAAGCCAATCGGGTCGGTATCAACAGCGCAAGGGCAATACCAAGTCGCGCACGCCTGTGTTGGATAATTTTGGTCGGGATATTACCAAACTTGCCGAAGAGGATAAACTCGATCCCATCATTGGTCGGGAAAATGAGATTGAGCGTGTGTCGCAAATTTTGAGTCGCCGCAAGAAAAACAACCCGATTCTCATCGGTGAGCCTGGTGTTGGTAAAACGGCAATCGTAGAAGGATTGGCATTGCGCATCATTCAGCGCAAAGTGTCGCGCACGCTGTTCAATAAACGTATTGTAATGCTCGATTTAGCAGCATTGGTGGCAGGTACGAAGTATCGTGGGCAATTTGAAGAGCGTATGAAAGCCATTATGAATGAGTTGGAAAAGTCGCGCGACGTGATTTTGTTTATTGACGAAATTCATACCATCGTAGGTGCAGGTGGCGCTACGGGTTCGCTGGATGCTTCCAATATTTTCAAACCAGCGTTGGCAAGAGGCGAATTGCAGTGCATCGGTGCCTCTACGCTCGACGAATACCGCCAGTACATTGAGAAAGACGGTGCTTTAGATCGTCGTTTCCAAAAAGTAATGGTGGATCCACCTTCTCCAGAAGAAGCGGTTCATATTTTGCACAATATTCGTCCGAAGTATGAAGAATTTCATAATGTAACTTATGACGATGAAGCGATTAAAGCTTGTGTGAAATTGAGCGACCGTTACATCAGTGACCGTTTCTTACCAGATAAAGCCATTGACGTGATGGATGAAGTGGGCGCACGCGTGCACCTCAAAAACATCCACGTGCCAAAGCACATCGAGGAACTGGAAAAGCAGATTGAAGAGTTAAAAGAGCTTAAAAATCAGGCAGTTAAGAATCAGCAATACGAAAGAGCGGCTGATTTGCGCGATAAAGAATCGAAACTAACTCGGCAGTTAGAATTTGCTAAAGTGCAGTGGGAAGAAGAAGCGAAAACCAAGCGTTATCCGGTTACGGAAGAAGACATTGCTGAGGTGGTATCCATGATGACGGGTATTCCGGTGAAGCGCGTCGCTCAAAGCGAAAGCAAAAAGCTGGTGAACATGGGGCAGGACATGCAACATGCCATCATTGGTCAAGACGAAGCCATTACCAAAGTGGTGAAAGCCATTCAGCGCAACCGGGTAGGTTTGAAAGACCCATCAAAACCGATTGGTTCCTTCATTTTCCTGGGTCCAACGGGTGTTGGTAAAACGGAAATGGCAAAAGCGCTGGCGCGTTATTTGTTTGATTCGGAAGATGCCTTGATCCGCATTGACATGAGTGAATACATGGAGAAATTCTCTGTGAGTCGCTTGATTGGTGCGCCTCCTGGATACGTGGGCTATGAAGAAGGCGGGCAGTTGACCGAGCGTGTGCGCCGCAAGCCTTATTCTGTGATTTTGCTGGATGAAATTGAAAAAGCGCACCCGGATGTGTACAACATTTTGCTGCAAGTGCTCGATGATGGGCAATTGACCGACAGCTTGGGTCGTCGCGTAGATTTCAAAAACACCTTGATTATTATGACTTCCAATATTGGGGTTCGCCAATTGAAAGATTTTGGTCAAGGGGTCGGTTTTGCTACAAAAGCTCGGCAGGAAGCGGCTGAAGAACATTCTAAAACCATCATTCAGAATGCGTTGAAGCGAACGTTCTCGCCGGAATTCCTCAACCGTATTGACGACGTGGTGATTTTCAACAGTTTGGGTCAGGAAGAAATCTTCCGTATTATCGACATCACACTGAAGGATGTACACAAACGCCTGGAAGGTATGAACTACAAACTTTCCTTGACGGATGAGGCGAAGCAATTCCTGGCAGAAAAAGGATTCGATCCGCAGTTTGGCGCTCGCCCGCTGCATCGCGCCATTCAGAAATACCTGGAAGATCCGCTGGCAGAGTACATTTTGAATGAAAATCCGGCAGATGGTGTGGTACTCGAAGCAGTGATGAATGAAGCCAAAGATGGCTTGGTCATTGCGGTTTCGAAAGAAGTTAAATCGAATGTACAAGATTAAATAATGAAATTATTTTAAGAATACACCTGTCCTCAGGGATGGGTGTATTTTTTTTTATTGCCAGCGTAAATTAATTCCATGTTAAAAGCGAACTTTTTTTGATAATTTCGCATTGCTAATGTTAAAACTTTTATTTGTTAAGAAAAAAATCAACATTTGGGAAAGAGACCTTTTGTAAGACGGGATTTTCGTCCACAACAACAACAAGAAGCGCAAAATAGAATCAACGACCAAATCAGAGTGCCAGAAGTGCGCCTCGTGGGCGAAAACCTGGAAGAAATCAGCAATGTAGTTGGTCAGGAAATAAAAACCGGTGTTTACCCCACGCGCAAGGCACGAGAGTGGGCGGAGCGTATGGAGCTCGATCTGGTAGAAATCTCACCGAATGCAGTCCCGCCTGTGGTAAAAATTGTTGACTACAACAAGTTTTTATATGATAAAAAGAAAAAAGAAAAGGAGTTAAAAGCTAAAACCGCTAAAACGGTCCTGAAAGAAATCCGTTTTGGTCCGAACACGGACGACCACGATTTTGAATTCAAAGTACGCCATGCTAAAACCTTTCTTGAAGAGGGCGCTAAGGTAAAAGCGTACGTGCAGTTTAAAGGTCGGGCAATTGTTTTCAAAGATCGAGGCGAATTGTTGCTGCTGCGTTTTTTGAAAGAATTGGAAGAGCTGGGCGCTCCAGAATCCTTGCCCAAGCTCGAAGGACGCCGCATGATTGTAGTGGTTGCTCCAAAGAAAACGGCTAAAAAATAAATAGTCGTAGTGGTTTGAGCCTTATTACAAGATAAAAATAAGAAGGCGTAAATATTAAAATTTAAACAGCTGTAAATCAGTATGTACTCATTTTTTTTTAGTACGCTATCATTATTTAAAATGGATGATATTTATTGATTATTAATTCTTTTAATAATCCTGATTTTTCACTTTGGCTCAAACCATTACACCTCTCCAATTTCTTTATTTACTTTTCCTTGTACTTTTGCTTCTTCCGGATATTCCAGCCGGGCGTGGTAAATGGATTTTATTATTTTCCGAAATTCGCGCTTGCACATTTCTAACTCCTTGAATGTCAGCCGGGAATCTTGTAATTGACCCTGTGTTATTTTACCAGCAATAATTTTCTCAATCGTCTCGTCAATTAATGTTTCCGTTGGATTTTTCAAACTCTTACAAGCTGCTTCAATCGAATCTGCCATCATTAAAATTGTCTCCTCCCTACTGCGGGGCTTAGGACCTGGATAGCGGAATAAGGCTTCATCCACTTCTTCATTGGGGTGTTCATTTTGATAATTGCGATAAAAATATTCTACCCGAGTGGTTCCATGATGCGTTCGAATAAAATCAATTAAAATGTTTGGTAGTAAATGTTTTTTTGCCATTTGCACGCCTTCCGTTACATGCTCAATGATAATTTCGGTACTTTCAAGGGGTGTTTTTCCTTCGTGTGGATTCCTAGAAGATTGATTTTCAACAAAATAGCCCGGATGTAATGTTTTGCCAATATCATGATACAAGGCTCCTGTTTTTACTAAAAGCGGGTCAGCGCCAACTTTGCGCGCCGCAGCTTCTGCCAAATTGGACACCTGCAATGAATGCTGCAGTGTGCCGGGCGCTTTGATTGCCAATTCGCGTAAAAGCGGACGATTCATATCCGATAATTCGATCAATGTAATGGGCGAAACGAAGCGAAATAAGCGCTCCAACAACGGAATCAAAGGGTAAGCCAACATGGTCAAAAATGCATTAATAAATAGCGCCCAAAAAACCGAACCATTCACACGCTCCAAAGCCCCCTCTTGGATTAGCGACAACCCCAGATAAGCTAAGGCATATGTAATAAAAATATAAAGCATAGAATAGAAAAAGCGTGACCAATTGCGATTGTCAATATTACTTAATAAAACAACGATGCCTGCTAAAATTTGTAATAATGTGAATTCGTACCCCAACGTAGTTAAAAAACTCGCAATTAAAACAACATTAATATGTGTAAAAAATGCCAACTGATTATTATAAAATGTATTAATAACAATCGGGACAATGCAAAAAGGTATCATGTAAGCGCTTAAAGCATCTGTTCGTTCTACTAAATAAACTAAATAACCGTACGCCACTAACCATAACAGTATGAAAAACAATTCCTTAGGCTTTTTGAAAACACTCGATGAGAACATCGACAAATACACTGCAAAAATACCCACGATCATAGCCGTCAGCAAAAAATACCCCCCAAAAATAAACCATCGCGAGCGCAGCGTAGTCACGCTTTGTTCGTACTGCTCTTTGAGCGACAGCAGCTTTTGATAAGCTTCGTCGGTAATGACATTGCCTCGCAATATGATCGTTTGCCCCTGACGGACAAGCCCTTGCGTGGTGGACAGATTGGCGAACGCTTCCTGAAAAAACTGATCGGTCAATTCCTGATTATAAAAAATATTGGGTACAAGTGCGCTTTCCAACAAAGGATATAAAAATTCTGGTTCGCGTAAAGGGCTGTTAGGCAGGGTATCTGTGAGCAATGAACGCGCAGCTTCTGGGCTCAAAAAATACTCTAGGGTAACTTGCTCGGTGGTATTGCCTTCTACCAAATTTATGACAAAATTTTCATCTGCCACTGCATGCGCCGGGGCGCGCTGGATGATGCCTCGATTATAAACATAATCCAAAAAACGATTGCCCCAATCCAAATAACGCCCGGGACGGTTCACCACTTCCTGAAACTGTTGATTGGCGCGGGTCGCGTTAAGTTGCTGTTGAAATTCTTCTGCAAATAACTTTTTTTGCTGCTTGGCAACATCTGATCTTATTTCATAATACGGCGAAAATTCCTTTTCCAGTTGCGCCTTTTCTGCGGTCAGTTCTGCTTCTGTTTTTTTAATAGCAAAATCAAACGGTGCGCGCAAGTCTTCAAATCGCCAAACCTGCCCACGTTCAAATTCGTATTTAAATTTTAAATTATTTGGAAAAAGCAAACTAATGAGCGCAATCACCCCAAATATCAAAAGGTATTGTAATAAAAAAGGAAATCGAAGAAAAATAAAATTGTTTTGACTCATAGTTACAAATATAGATAATTTTGGGTGACTGAGGGTTTATTATCAATCCCCAGAATGGTTAGGCGCACTCCAACTAAATAAAAATTGCTTAACAATTATTTAGCCTTTCACATTTATGCTTTCTTATTTCAAATTTGCAATAAATTGCTCATTCTCTTGGTTTCCAAATCACCTCTTCCACCTGCAAATCCTTTGCCAACTGCCTGGACAACACAAATAAATAATCCGATAAACGATTGAGATATCGGATAATCAGATCATCCACCGGCTCGTACAGCGAAAGCCCGACCACCTGACGCTCTGCGCGGCGACACACGCAACGGGCAATGTGACAAAAAGAAACGGTCGTGTGACCGCCTGGTAGAATAAAATTCTTCAAAATAGGCAGATTTTCATTCATCATGTCCATTGCTTTTTCAAGCGCCTCAATGTCCGTTTCAAAAACATCAGGTGTAATCATGTCTTTATCAGGATCACTCGCGAGGTTAGAACCCAGGGTAAACAAACGATCTTGTACAGACTTTAGCAAATGTTTAAATTCCTCATTTTCAATTAAATCCCGCATCAATCCAATCCAGGAATTCAATTCATCTACGGTACCGTAGGCTTCAATGCGCATGTGGCTTTTGGGCAGTCGTTTACCGCCAAACAAAGATGTTTCGCCTTTATCGCCCGTCTTTGTATAAATTTTAGTAGCCATTTGTTTAAAATATTTTATTAAAATAACGTGAGTTATGGATAAATTGGACTGTATCACATTGATAATCAATTATTAAACACATGCTTAGAAGGTTTTACAAAAACCGAGACGTTTTATTTATTTGCCCCCCTTTAGAGCGCCCAAACGGTGATTCTAAGGTTTCCTTAGGTGCCTAAGGTGGTAAGAAAACCTCCGATTTAGCTGCGCTAAATCCCATTATTCACATTAAAATAAGGATTTTAATGATTATAAAACAAGCCAAAAGCCATTTGGATGAAAATAAAAAAGCCTCCCAAAAGAGGCTTCAAAAGACCGTTGTTCATATTCTCAATATCGTACTGATAAAATATTGAATTTCAATTATTTACTCCTCGATTTTTTCTCCATTTACCTGGCGGTTGCAGCTTTGGTCACATCGCTTTCGATCAAACCATCGCGCATCCGTACCACGCGGTGCGCGTATTCGGCGATGTCTGATTCGTGCGTTACCAAAATAATGGTATTGCCTTGCCGATGCAATTCATCAAAAATTGCCATGATTTCTAACGAAGTTTTTGAATCAAGATTACCGGTCGGTTCGTCTGCCAAAATAATGGAAGGATGATTCACCAAAGCTCTGGCGATTGCCACCCTTTGACGCTGACCACCTGATAATTCATTGGGTTTGTGATCCATCCGATCGCCAAGGTTGACGGCGGTGAGCACTTCTGCTGCTCTTTCCAGGCGTTTAGATTTTCCCATGCCCGCATAAACCAATGGCAAAGCGACATTTTCCAGCGCCGACAAACGTGGCAAGAGGTTAAACGTTTGAAATACAAAACCAATTTCCTTATTGCGCACTTCCGCCAACTCGCTGTCCGTCATGGTACTTACATTGGTACCATTCAAAAAATATTCTCCGCTTGTAGGCGAATCCAAGCAACCCAACAAGTTCATCAAGGTAGATTTACCCGAACCCGATGGTCCCATCAACGCTACATATTCATTTTTGTGAATATCTAAAGAAATGGATTGCAAAGCATTCACCTGGGTGTCGCCCATGATGTAAATCTTTCTTAAATTACGTACCGCGATAATTGACTCCATATGCTATATTTACGAATTACGATTTTTATAATTATACTTTTTCCTGTTGCGTTTTGGATTCTCACTTCAAATCTATCACTTTTGGTACTCGGAAGTACGTGCCGTCACTTTTGGGTGCATTACGCAGCGCTTCTGCTTGCGTCACCTGATGCGCCACTTCATCTTCCCGCCACAAATTTACTTCTTCGTTAATGTACACCAAAGGCTCCACGCCACTGGTATCCAACTCCTGCAATTTTTCTACCATTGCCAAAATATTGTTCAAGTCGCCCATGAGTCGCTCGTTTTCTTCTGGCGACAGTTCCAGGCGCGCTAATTGTTCTAGCCTCGAAATTAGCTTTTCATCTATGGTCATAACAAATATTTAGATGTTAGTTGCGATTTTATCGTCGAACATTTCCTAATTGATTTAAAACTCCTAAAATTTAAATCCAAATAGCCCCGAATTGATCCAATCCGAGGCTATTGAGTTGTAAAAAAACGTTAATTTTTAAACCATCAAGGATTGCTAGCATTTCCTGCAATGCCTGCCGAAGGCAAATTTTGCAGTTTTGCTAAATACTCATCGCGAATCCCCTTGAATTTTTCCATTTCTTCCGCCGGAAGTGGCTCAAGATCAGGCAGATTTAATTTCAAGTGATTGACTTGCTTGCCATTTTTCCAAAAACGGAAGCACACGTGCGGTCCAGTTGCCAAACCCGTAGAACCCACATAACCAATGACTTGCCCTTGGCTTACGCGAGTGCCCGGACGAATGCCTTTAGCAAAGCCACGCATGTGTAAATATTGTGATTCGTAAGTGCTGTTGTGTTTGATTTTTACAAAATTACCATTTCCACCAGTGTAAGAAGCTTTTGTCACCACGCCGTCACCCACCGCCAGAATAGGCGTACCATGCGGAGCGGCATAGTCGGTGCCAAAATGCGGGCGTACCCGACGTAAAATCGGATGAAAACGATTCAGATTATAATAAGATGAAATACGAGAAGCTCGTACCGGCGCTTTCAGAAAGGCATTGCGCATCGGACGACCATTTAAATCATAATACCCCTTAAATTTGCCGCCTTCATAATAAATGGCAAAATGCTCCTTTTTCTCGCTTTTATAATAAGCCGCATGCACCCTGCCTACACCGGCTTCTTTGCCTTCTATGTAATTTTGGTCGTACACCAGTTTGAACTCATCGCCTTTTTGAAAATGCAAAAAATCCACCGACCATTGCAAGGCATCTTCCATTTTATCCGCCAGATCGTAGCCCATGCCTGCATCTGTCATGGCTTGCCACAGGGAATATTCGATTTTACCGGCTGCCGATTTAATTTCAGTCGTTGTTGGGCGCTTAACGCGTTCTACCGTTTTATCATTTAAATTAAAAACAACATATTCGTAAATATTTGGCTCATAAACTAAATGATCGGCTTGTTTTGTACTGTCTTTTGTTAATACCATGTAATAATTACCCGGACGCAATTCATTCACATGAAAAACGCCTTTTGCATTTTGCACAATTTTTTCAATAGACGGATAATCAACGTTTTGTGCCAGCAATAAATCTGCCAGAAACTGTCCGGAATGAATTTTTCCCTCTTTCACCTGGAAAGTATCCAATGCAAAACCATACTTCAATGTAGGCATTTTGACAGGAAAAGCCGAAAGCGTGACCGATTCTTTTTCTTTGTGCAAAGAAGCGCGCAGTTGCGCAGGCGCATCAGAAAACCAATAGAAGACACTGCCAAAAGCGAGCGCAGAAAGACCAATTAAACTGAATTTAAAAAAATTTGTCGCTTTAAGTTTTCCGAATTGCGTTTTGAGTTGGTTAATAGATTCTGTTAAATCCACAGTTTTCCCAAATTTGTGTTAGTGAACAATCGTCGGAAGCGTGAAGAATCGTAGCGTTCGTAGAGCGAGTGGGGGTCAAAAAAATAACAGCTTACCGACGTCCTTCCTTATATGTCCTGGGATGTTTTTGGTTGTAAACCGATTCTCACTAGCGCAAATATAGAATTCGATTTTAATTCTGCGTAATCTTTTTTTGTTAAATCTACTTTTTGCTTTGATAAATGCAGCTATTTTCCTCCTCCCCCCCCTTCATCAACCCATCAACCTTTCAACCTTTCAACCTTTCAACCTTTCAACTTTTCAACCTTTCAACCCATCAACCTTTCACCCCATCAAGGAATCTGCTCCTCATCCACCCTTGCCTCCAGCACCGATTCAATCGAATTGGGCAACGCCGATAGCAAATCATACCCGCTGCCTGCTTCAATTTCATTGACCGACACCCGATAATCCGCCCAATCGTCCTCGCCCAAACTATCTTTGTTTTGAATGCTGACCGCTATGACGCGCGTGTCCGTGTCAATCCGATCCAAATCCTGATTGCCATAAGGCAGTACTACTATCACTTTCCACAAATGCCGGGGAACCGTTATTTTTCCATTTGCCAATTTTTCGCGATACCCCTTGGTACTCGTGCCTCCCACGCCGTAATTGCCAGAAATGATGTACAATTCGTTGCCTTCGCGCACCAGTTTGCGGCAGTAAGATTCTAATGTTTCCCAAATGCCCTGATTTTGCTTAGGCGCCTGCGGAATCATATTAATCATGTAAAACGTCGCAGCATTATCGTCCACATTCAAAGTCCGATCGGCAGAAGGGCAGTTGTGTCCTCGGTCAAAACCATTTGCAACAAATTGATAATCATCCGGTTGCACCTGGTACCAGCCAGCAGGCAACTCGGTAAAAGCCTGGAATACCTCCGAGCGAGGCGCTTCGCCCAGCCAATCTTCACTCACGTGCCAGCTCACCCAGTTGGGGATGCCCCTAGAGCGGCTATACGACACACTATATTGCGGCAATTGAATCAGATAATTTTCTTCGTTGGTGCGGTCGGTAGTAGCGCTGCTTGGATTGCCCAATACCAAATTTAATGCGATCCGGTCAGGGTCTGGTAAGGATTGTTGCCCTTCTTTGTCGTCGCAACTACTCAATAAAACAGCAAAACATAGGGTAGTAAGTAAAATTTTGGCGCTCATGGGTCGCAGGTTATTTTCGGCAAATTTAAAAACATTTATCGCATTGTTTTACCGTTTAGGCACTACATTGTCATATTGTTAACAGATGAATTCATTAAAGTTGTTCAAAAATAAAATTCAACCTGCCACAAAAACACTAAAACACAAAATTTTCACAAAGATTTTAGTGTAGATTTCGTGGCTTTGTGCTTTTGTGGCTAAGCTTTTGATAGTATAATTTTTTATTTTTGAACAGGTCTATTTTTTCAAACTTTTAACTAGGAATGAATGAACCTAAAACCGATTGAAAAAAGAAGACGACACTTCTATTGGGTGGCAAAATGCTTCTAATCAAAAAGACGAGCCCGATTTTCCTAATCTTGACTCGTCTTTTCGCTCCAAACTTTAAATCCCGAACTCTAAACGCTACCCCGTCACCGTGATCGTCACCACATCACTCCACACACCCACTCGCTCGTCTTTGAAGTGATAAATCATGCGATACTGCCACACCGCACTTTGCCCCGACGACGGCAGCGGCTCTTTATCAATGTACGTTGGCACGGTATCTATTGCCAGCGAACGCCAGGGCTCATCACCCACCCGCTTCTGAATCTCCACCGCCGTCATACCCTGCCGCGTCTATACCAGGTCAGGATGTCCACCTGCTACCAGGCGAATAGAGAAGTTCGGTTTGATATTATGAAAATCAATGCTTAGCTCTGCACCGATGATGCCGAGGTCTTTGCCATCTGCCTCTGCATAGTTGACATGTGCCTTGATGCGGTTTACCAAAGCCTTTGCCCGCTTGAAAATACCCGGTTGCACCGGTGCCGGGAGCATCAGCATGGGTGGTTGTAATCCTTGCAAAGTAGCGTCATCTGGCAGTCCATCGCGCATGGCATTTTTATGGTCGGTAGTCGCCGTATTATGCGCGTTCAATTGATTTTTGTACTTCACCACCGCTTCAAAATACAAGGCACTGTTTTGCATATCCATTACTTCTTCGGGTGTAATGTTATACTTAATGGCGTAATAAACAATCTTAGTTGAAAAATTATTCAACCAGAGTACCCGATCTTCGTCGCTCTTTGGTAGATAATATGATTTAGCCATACGAAAAGAGATTATAAATTTGAAATAATAAAGATGATTTACTATGTAAAATGGCAGCTTACCAAAGTGGTCTTGCCCAATCATTTGGCAAGCTTGCCGAAGCCCTGGACAAGCCTGCTCAAGCATAGCGCAAGCCTGCCCAACGGTTGGGCAGCTCTGACGAACCATCCGGCAAGCCCGACCAAGCATTGGGCAGCCCTGACCGACCACTGGGTAAGCCTGTCCAATGATTGGACAAGCCTGATGAACCCTTCGACAAGCCTGCCCAACTCTTGGGCAAGCCCGTCCAATGACCAGGCAATCTTACCCAAGCATTGAGCAGCCTTGCTCTGCCATTGGGCAAGCCCCTTGCCGAACATTAAAATGCCATAAAAGTCAATGAAATTAAGGCTACTGCTAGTAGTAGCGGTGCGGTGCTAAGTTGTGTGTCTGTTTGAGATAATAAAATGCGCTCTACCTGTAGGTGTGTACTTGCTTGGGTAAGTTGCCAGTTGGCGTGTTGTAATAATGATGACAAAAATAATAACTTTTGGGAAATGTTTTACGTTTTTTACGTTTACGAAACTTTTAAAGTTTCGTAAACGTAAAAAACGTAACCAAATGTAAAACGTAACGTGAAGGCGAGCCTACTCTTCGAGGCAATCGCTACCTATTTTTTGGTCTAATTTAAAGTTTTTATGAAATTCCAGCCACTTCATTCGGGCTAACTCCGGATTTTCATCAAACCAGCTTAATACCATTGACCGTTGTAATAAGGAAGGGCGTGCGGGTTGGCAGTAGGCAGCCCAGGAAGAATATTGCCACTGTTCATAGTGATTGCAAAAACCATGATGAATGGGATTGTGATGAATGTACCCTAATATGTATAGTTGCCGATGGGGCTCACGGAGCGCTACTCTTTTGAATCTTTTTTGAAATAAAGCACCGTGGCGTTCTTGTTATTTATTATAGGCTAAAGCATAACTGCTAAATAAACGCTTGAACTGGTCTTCCAGATAATCGGCATAAGTAATTACTTCCATCAAGCATTGTTCGGCTTTTACCGTTTGCTGCCGCGCAAGATGTACGTACAAGGCTTCGTCTAATGGCTTCACCTGCACCAGAAAATGAAAATGATTGGGCATCAAACAATAGGCATATACATCCAGATATGGCAGGTATTCCTTCCACTTTGTAAGGAAAAACTGGTAATTCGCATCGGTAATAAAAAGATGTTCCTTGCCAACGGTACGATTATAGATGTGATATACGAAGCCGGGATTTAACTTTTGCCAGTAGTCTATTTTCATGGTGTAAATATGTTTTTATGAATACGTTTACGAAACTATACGTAATACGTTTACGAAACTTTAAAAGTTTCATAAACGTATTACGTATTCGTATAAAACCTCCTAGGTTTGTTTATGCCAATCGGCGACACCTTGTTTTTATTAACATAAAGTTTACATACCCGCCATTGCTTTTTTAATTGCTTATTTTTGAGCTTGTTTAAAATTGATAAATAATCTTAATACTAATCAAATAAATGAGTGTTTTTTACGATCTGCCACAAATACACAAAGGCACAAATTTTACACAAAGCTTTCGTGAGACTTAGTGATTTTGTGCCTTGGTGGCGAAATTAGGTGCTTTATCAACTATACTGGTTCGTTTTCATATTAAACAAAATCCTTAATTTTAAACAACTTCTTTATTTTTGTAAAAACGAGTTGAAATAACAGTATCTACCCTTCAGAATATCAACTCACCAAGTTCTAAATATTTGCACGACCTCTTTTTTTGAGAAACACTACTATGACTTTCAAACACTTTTGAACAACCTGCCAAAGGCGGGCAAATAACACACTAAAGGACAGGATGGACATCCTTGCCTACCGACGGGTAGGCGCAGTAGCTGCAATGGTACCAGCAGCGCATTTCATCCATTTTTTTAATTCGAACTTGTTTAAAATTGACGATTTTATTTAATATGACAGAGGCAATTCGACGCTACATTCTCTTATTCAAGAGTAGATTGTTGAATCTTCCAAAATACGAGAACGTAGGAGCTTAGTTTGAAAAGATATTACGATTTTTCATTAATTTTAAACAAGCTCTTCCAAAAACGATTTTTAATCATGAAAACGAAAGTCATTTTATTGTTGATTTTTTGCTACTTACTGTGTAATGAGAGTGTGAAAGGGCAAGCTACTGTTGATGGCGAAATATTGTACGAAGATTTTGGACTGGTAGTTGGGTATATTAATTTAGTGATTTATGTTGACCCAATAGGTGATTTATGTAATCCTGAGAAGCTGTTAAAAATTAAGTTTTTCCACATCTAATAGCAAGTAAACGCAC
>CAZFBN010000034.1:12747-39401 GCA_964517145.1 uncultured Saprospiraceae bacterium | reverse complement strand
TGCAGAATTGCCAACCGGTGTACTGACCTACACCCTGCAAAGCGGCGAGTTTGTAACAACGAAGAAAATGGTACTGACGAAGTAAAGATGTTTATTATAATTTGTTTGGGTTAGCTGGAGCGCGCCTGTGCTCCAGCTTCTTTTAAAATTTGTTTGGGTTGAACTGGAGCACAGTGTGCTCCAGTTTTTTTATTTTAAAAAAGAAAACCCTCACAGCATCCTGCAAGGGCATTCAATTGATTTACTGTTGCTTACTTAATTCTTGGCATTATTCGTATTCCGAAGGCATATTTGCCAATTGAAAATAAATCGGAATCTGCACACGTACTGTCACTCTTTTACCCAGGTTTTGGGCTGGCTTCCAAGTTGGCATCAATCGAATCAAACGCAATGCCTCCTGGTCACAATCAAAATCAAGCGCATTCACAATTTGCGGCGCCTCAATGGTACCATGCTCATTCACAATAAAGCTCACGGTTACCGTTCCTTCAATGCCTTTCTCGAGCGCCAGCCAGGGGTAATCCATTTGCCGTCGGATGAATTGATACAGAACTGGCATACCGCCAGGAAACTGCGCTGGCATTTCTGGCATCCCATTAGTATGAATATTAATTTGAGAAATGAGTTTTGGACTGTTCACCGGATTGGATTTTAAAAAAGCCCCTCACACAATAAATTTGACGAGGAGCTTTGTTTTCATTATCATTTAAAACATTACTTCTTAGCTACATACGTACTCGTAAGCGTGTAAGTAATACCTTCGTCTTCTACCGTGAATTCAACCTTGATGCGGTCATTGCTAAATTCCAGAATGTTCCAGCTATCGGTCTCGCCGTCTTCGGTTATCGAAATCACGGATTGATCTGGGTTGAACGTCCAAAGACCACTGCGGGTTTGAGGATCGTTGGCGCTGCATTTGCTGCTTCCTTCATCAAATGCCACCGTGCCATTTTTACGGAAAATTGTCAAATCATCCTTCGCACAAGCTGGCAACTGAGCGTAAATATTGGTTACTAATGTACCATTGCCAAACCAGTCAATCGCTGGATCAATCGTAAAAGCCGTAGCCTGCCACTGCTTTTCTACCAACATACTGGTCTTGTCGGCTTTGTTGTCGTCCTTGTCTTCTTTACAACCAGTAAATGCTACTGCTACCATTGTGAGTGCGAACAAAATGCTTTTGAATTTTAATACGTTTTTCA
This sequence comes from uncultured Saprospiraceae bacterium, assembly GCA_964517145.1. Taxonomy (GTDB): domain Bacteria; phylum Bacteroidota; class Bacteroidia; order Chitinophagales; family Saprospiraceae; genus JADJNW01. The sequence continues at coordinate 38,199 of CAZFBN010000034.1, read as the reverse complement.
TTTGTTTTTAAAAATTTTGTTAAACAATCGGATGAAATATTTAGGTGATTATAAAATTTTACATTTTTATTACTTCTTCATTTAAAACACGGCATAGCCCGTCTGTTTTTGAATGCGACCACTCAAATCAACTGGCGGGCTTGCCCGCTGCGTATCAAAACAATCTGAAATCCTTTGGAAATGCGTCAAATAAGGCTCGGTACGATTATTAATGTTTTTGTTTGTTTATAAATCCAGTTGTATGTTGGTGTATCGGTTTTTCGGTGTATCGGTTTTTCGGTATATCGGTTTTTGATTAATTCATTGGTTTTTAAGTCTTTGTAAGATTCTGCATTCCATCTCATTAACCGGCAGAGATGTAAGACAGGTTACTTTTCAAAATCGTTGGTACAGATGTAAAATTTTTCCGATGAAAAAGAAGTGGATGGGACTCGGCAATTGAAGTGTTACGGTTTTTGGGGAGCGCACCACACTGTTGTAGCTTTTCCTATGGAGCAATAGTTTAATAATTTCGGGTGATTCATGGTTCGGTTCAGCTTTTCAACAGGCGATGCGCTCTTGAGCGATTGTTTTCATTTAGCAATCATACAAATTTTGCGTCTTGGGTCGCATGCAATTTTTTGCAACTTTTGCAATGTCTTTTCTGCTACCTTGTAACGCTCATTTTTCTATTTTTCGGGTGATTTTACGACAACATAATTAGCAAACCCTTGCCAGCTATGTCATCATCATTTTAATCCTTCACATTTTTTCAATCGGGTGATTTTGTTAGCATCTCTTTTGATGCAATTGATGGCACAAAGTTGCAGGAATTTGCAAGAAAAGTAAATAGCAGGATGGTGAAAAAAGGCAATTACAAGATGAAGTGTAAGCTTTAGTTGCCAAAAAGCGTGATTTTTTCGATGAAAATTTTACTTATTAAAATAAAATGATTTTGAACTCGCGTTCGTCAAAACGATTCAAGCAACGCATCCTTCATCCTTCATAGTGGTATGGTCAGCTTCTCCTGTTTGAAATGTTTTTACTTCAAAATGTCGCGCAACGCCGCCAGATTTGCCGCTTCTTCAAAAACTGCCCGAATGGGAATGACGAAACCGGCTACCGCCTGACTATGGATGCTCCCTTCCCGACTTTTTAGCAAAAGCTCGTATTGATCCTTTTCTAAAACATATTGCTCAATCGTTTCGGTCTCCGGGTCGATGATCCAATATTCCAATACGCCGTGCGCTTCGTAGTCGTCAAACTTAATTTTGCGGTCGCGCTCCAACGATTTTTTTCCTTGCGAGAGCACCTCCACCACCAGATCGGGCACAGGAAAAAACATTTGCCCTTTTTTAAAATCTTTGGCTTTTTCCGTTTTAAAAAAACAGAGATCAGGCTCGTAGTCGTTGCGCGTGAGTTGTATTAAAATTTTTTCAATGCCTACAAAACCTAATTGATGGATGCTCACAAAAGTATCCAGCAATTTATAAAGCCATCCTGTTGCAGTGTTATGTTCCTTCACCACCTGCGAATGATAAACGATTTCGCCATTGATAAATTCAACTTTATCTTTTTCGTTGATCTGTTCATAAAACTCGGCACGTTTTCGTTGCTCTTCCTGCAATCGGTCTTGCACGGCTCGCACAATGAGCGCAGCGCCAGGCTGTTCCATAATGGTTTCCACCAGATTTCGATCATCAAACATACTCGAATATTTTACTCAAATCTACACAAAAAATGAGACAAGCGCAACTTGTGCAAACTTCCTTTTCCTTTAGTCCTGCAATTTAGTAGGCTTGTCGATAGAATTTAAATTTTGATCGAAAAAAAGCAGTTTTCTACTTTGCGCTGTTCTATTCCAAACGGTCTATTTCTCCATTAAAACCAAAAAAACATGAAACACATTTCCTCGATCACCTTATGCTTTCTGGCGGCGTTGCTGCCTTTCACCCTTGCTGCTCAATGGATTGCGCAAACCAGCGGCACCACGAATACCTTGCACGACGTGCATTTTTTGAATGAAAACTACGGCGTGGCAGTCGGCGACACCGGCACTATTTTAATCACCATCAACGGCGGCGCAAACTGGCAACCACTTTCTATTGAAACCAAAAACAATATACAATCTGTTGAAATTCTGGGCGTTGACACCATTTTAATCGCGGCAGGCTCTTATTTCGACGGCGAAGTATATTTGACAAAAAACGGCAGCACTACCTGGGAATTGGTTGCGAATGGTGTTGACCTGGAGCAGTCGGGCGACAGTATTTTTACGCTGAATTCAGAAACTATACTCGTCAGCCCCGACCAAGGCGAAAATTGGGATACAACAGACATTGCAATCGGTAGCACCACGCTTTTGCAAACCCTGCATTTTCCGAGCAGCCAGGTTGGCTACGTGATTGGCGACATTTCCGGGTTTTCGACTTATTCTGCCTTCGCGTACCGCAGCGTGGATGGCGGGCAAAGCTGGACTTCGTTTTTTGCGCTGGATTTTCCGAATAATAATTCGCACACGGCGGCTTATTTTACGAGCGCCGACACGGGTTACATTTTTACCAATCGCAATGAACGTTTTCTACCGGGCAGTTTGAATCAATTGGTGAAAATTCATAATTTTTATTTCGATAATAATCAGACACAACAGTGGCGTTTTGATGCAGAAATTGTCAATGATTCCCTGCCAACGTACATCCACGATGCGCAATTTTTTGACAACAACAATGGCTATGCGGTGGGTGAAAACGGCAATATTTACAAAACGACCAACGGCGGCGTGGACTGGACTTTGGAATACGATGGTAATCAACCTTTAATGGCAATTTCTATGCTCAACCAGGCGCTGGGATATGCAGTCGGTGCCAATGGAACCATTCTAAAATTCAACGGTACAACCGGCATCGAAAAACCCAGTCAATTTCTGCCTTTGCAATTTTATCCGAATCCGACACAGCAGGAAATCCATTTAGAAGGCATTGAAACCAATGATGCTATTTTAACCGTTTTTAGTAATAATGGGCAAATTTTACAACAAAAACGACTTCACGGCGAGCAGGTAATTGCATTAAATAACCTTGCAAATGGCTGGTACACAGTTCAATTGCGCAACAATGATAAAGCATATCATGGAAAAATAATTGTAAGTAAATAATTTTTTTAAACACATCGACGACGGGCAAGGTTTCTGTTTTCATAAAAACAAAAGTCATGGCGCAAGCCAATCCAGCAAATGCTGCTTTGCAACGCAGAATATTTCTACCTTTGTGCGCTTGCTGTGGCATTGCCTGTGATGAACTGCCACTGAAAACTGCAATCTGATCAAAATGGGATTTCGAGCTACCATACTGAAGCCTTATGCCAAAAAAATAGCCCGCGACATTGAGCGCTGGTCGAGCAATGCCATTGCGGCGCAGGAAAAAGTGTTTGAAAACTTGCTGGCGGGCGGGCGCCAAACTGCCTTTGGCAAAGATCATCAATTTGGCGACATTCATACCTACGAGGCTTTTCGCGAACGCGTGCCAATCCGCGATTATGAAGATTTGAAAATGTACATCGAACGCATTAAAAAAGGCGAAAGTGATGTGCTGTGGCGTGGCAAGCCCAAGTATTTTGCGAAAACCAGCGGCACTACCTCTGGGGTGAAGTACATTCCGCTCACCAAAGACAGTATGCCCAATCATTTTGGCACCGCTCGCAACGCGCTCTTCAATTTTTACGCCCGCAGCGGCAGCGGCAATTGGCTGGATGGCAAAATGATTTTTTTGTCGGGCAGCCCCGAACTAGAGGAAGTGGGAGGCATTCCGACCGGGCGCTTGTCGGGCATTGTGAATCATGAAGTACCGGCGTGGTTGCGCACCAATCAGTTGCCGAGTTATAAAACCAATACCATCGAAGACTGGGAAACCAAGGTGGAACGCATAGTGGAGGAGACACTGCACGCCGATATGCGCCTCATCAGCGGCATTCCGCCCTGGGTGCAAATGTACTACGAGCGTTTGCTGGATCGCAGTAACAAAACGTATATCAAAGATTTGTTTCCAAATTTTTCGATGTTCGTGTATGGCGGGGTGAATTTTGAACCTTATCGGGCGCAGCTCGAAGAATTGGTCGGCAAGCGGTTGGATAGTGTGGAGACCTACCCGGCATCAGAAGGGTTTATTGCTTTTCAGGATTTGCCCGAGCATAAAGGTTTGTTGTTGAATGTGGACTCGGGTATTTTTTTTGAATTTGTGCCTGTAGAAGAAATTTTTAACGAAAAACCGACGCGGATATGGTTGAAAGACGTTGAAATTGGCGTGAATTACGCTTTAATTATCAATAACAACGCTGGTTTATGGGGTTACAACATCGGCGACACCGTTCAGTTTGTAAGCAAAGACCCATATCGCATCGTGGTAAGCGGTCGCGTCAAACATTTCATCTCTGCCTTTGGCGAGCATGTGATTGGCAAAGAGGTAGAAGCCGCCTTGCTTGCAGTAGCAAATGCTGAACAGGTAAGAATTGTAGAATTTACCGTTGCGCCGCAGGTCAATCCTGGCAATGGCGAACTGCCGTACCACGAATGGTTTATTGAATTTGATAATATGCCCGACAATTTGAACGCTTTTGCTGCTAAAGTGGACGCCGCAATGGTGCAGCAAAATATTTATTATGAGGATTTGATTGCAGGAAAAATTTTGCAGCCTTTGAAAATCAGCCCTTTACAAAAACATGCTTTTCGCGAATATATGAAAACGCTAGGGAAGCTGGGCGGGCAAAACAAAGTGCCGCGCCTGAGTAATGATCGAACAATTGCAACTCAATTAGAAGTATTTAAATTGTAATTTATTACTTTTGCAGTCCGTATATAGTTTTTATCATTCAACATTCAAAATTAATAAACATGGGAAGAGGTGACAAAAGAACCAAGCGCGGCAAAATCTGGCGAGGCAGCCACGGTAAAACGCGTCCGCGCAAAGCAAAAAAAGCACAAACAAAAAATAAGCAAGAGCAAGAATAACTTTTCCTTGGTCTTTAATGTAAGGATAGAACGTGTTTGCGGTTGACTGCAAGCACGTTTTGTTTTTGCTGGCTCCTAACTTTTTCTAGCGCCCTGTTTTACTTGGACTTCTACGTTTTAATTTTTCTTCAATTGAATACTTGCATGAGGTCGCTCAGTTTTGTGTCGTAAATATTTGATTTCACACAAACAAAAATGACCCATGAGATTAAAAAACAACCTTTCATTGGCGCCATTGGCGCAACTCCTGCTTGTCTGCTGCTTATTAGGCTTTAGCCAAATCGTTGAAGCACAACGCATTGCAGCGGGATTGAACCTGAGCGCTGTACTCAACCTGAATACCGATAACGCCTGTGGCATACAGGTGTCCGTCAGTAGCAACTTGCCCTCCTGCGAAGGCAATACCGTTTGTCTGGCGGTGATAGGCGGGCTGCCGCCGTACAAGATTTATGTGGATGGACAGTATCACTCCTCTTCGTTGTTGGGCTTGGCAGTTTGCTTACAAAATTTGCACCCGGGCGATCATGTTATTAAAATCACAGACGCGCTGGGCTGTACCGCTGATTTAAACGTGGACATCCCATCCATCAACGATTTATTGCGACCCGTTATCAAGCCAGTATCCTGTCATGGTATGGCAGATGGTTCGATTACGTTGGATTTATCACTTCTGGTAGGCATCGACCTTTCGACACTCGTTTGCCGCTGGGAAGGTCCCGACGACTACCATGGCGAAGGGCGAAGCATCCACAACCTTCGTCCTGGCAGATACAGCGTTCGTATTCTTGCAATTGGCAATATTTGCATCGGCACGAGTTCTTGGGAGGTGCCTGGTTCTTCTGCGGAGCCCATTAAAATCAACATCTCCATTGCAAATGCTGCCTGTGGCACTGCGAATGCCTGTGCGTACATCAGCGGAGGTAAGCCGCCTTACCGTATTTGGGGTTTTCACTCTTTGCCTGGCACTGCGACGAACGCTAACTTTTTGGATTTTGTGCATCCTGATGGTCATCGGGTAGAAGATTGCACGGTTTATAATCCTTCCACTACGAATAGTCCTTTCTGTATCAATGAGTTATCAGCAGGGTATTATTACATTTTAGTACAAGATGCCAATGGTTGCTATGGCTGGCAAGTGTTCAAAGTGAATCCTAGTGCGCGATTCCAGCGGTCGCTTAGTGTTCAGGACATTTCTTGTCACGGGGAGAAAGATGGTAAGATTTGCTTTGAAATTCAAGGCAGTGCGCCACCTTACAAAACCACATTGGTAAGTACATCGGCTAACAATATCCAAACTATGGAAGGCAAACAAGGCTGTTTTGAACATTTATCCGCAGGCGAATACGTGCTCACCACAACGGATGGCAGTGGCTGTATTTCTGGCGAACGCATCAAAATCATGGAGCCGACGGAGTTGGAAGCCGCATTTGTATTAGAAACCAACAACTGTCAGGATGGCGCGAGCGGCTGTTTGAAAATAAATGGAGGCACTCGTCCGTATCGCGTTTTTGCTTGGTTTTACCCGTCCAACAATGTCGATGTAGAAATTGGCTGGCAGAATGACGGAACGCCTTATGTGCAGAACGCCGAGCGTTGTAATTATTTCAACTTCCCGCCTGTGTGGAGCGCTACAAGTGCATTTTGCGCACGCAATTTGCCGCCGGGCAAGTACATTTTGCTGGTGATAGATGCGCACAATTGCTTTGAAAAGATTGTGGTAGAAATTCCACCTTTGGATAATTTGCAGGCAAAATTTGAACGCAGCATCGATCTTTGCAGCCCCTGGGGCAGCGGCTGTTTGACAATTGAAGGAGGCACTCAACCGTATAAAGTTTTTGTTTTTAAAACAAATAGCGTGTTGGCCGTCATTCCAACTTTGCGCTTTGATGCTACGGGCAGACCTCATTTAAGTAATTGTGAATCAACTGAATGGCAATGGAGTACACCTGGCATTGCACCGCCTTATCAAATTTGCACCAGCGACATTCCGCCGGGATTTTATTGGATTTTGGTGCTGGATAAAAATGGTTGTTACAAACTTTTGCCTGTCAATATTCCTCCTGCTAATGCCATTCAACTTAAAACACGGGTAGAAAATGTGACTTGCAATGGCGAAAAAGATGGCAAAATTTACCTGACCATTGAGGGCGGCGAAGCGCCTTACACAATCTATTTGAATGGAAATGCAACTTCCAATAGCCCAACAAGCAACCGTTTGAATTTTACGTTGGATCATTTATCAGCGGGCATTTACAAAATAGAGGTCAAGGACAAAAATGGCTGTTCTGCCTGGAGCGAAGTCAAAATCACCGAGCCAGCACCGCTCCACGCCGTATTTGTTTACAATCAGAATGACCCTTGCAATGGCGAAACCGGCGGCTGCGTCAGAGTTCAAGGTGGCATTGCGCCTTATCGCATCCGATTCTTGCGACCGAATGCTAGCAATGCTGAGGTAACTGTTCGCTTCAATGTTGCAACGAACAATTTTGACATTTCTGGAGCGGTAGAATTAAACATTCAACTTAATCCACCCACCACCACTACCAACGATTGGTGCATTCGCCATCTGCCACCGGGCAATTATGTGATTTTGGTCAGCGATAAAAATGGTTGCTACACGCTGCTCCCCATTCGTATGGATGAGCCTGACAATTTGCGGCTGGACGCAGAAGTTTTCCATGCAGCTTGCAATGCCGTGGGCGGCAACATCAAACTCCGCATCAAAGGTGGTGAAGCGCCTTTTCAAGTGAAACTCGGCGACCGTTCCATCTCAACCAGTGATTCCATTGTTTGGCTGGAAAATGTACCGCCAGGCACCTACACGCTTTACGTCAGCGACGAGCGCGGCTGCACAGCGGAGCTAAAAGTGGTGGTAAAATTGGAAGCGATAAAAGCCAATTTGGACTTTGATAAATTTGGCGAATGGGCATGTGTGCACCCAAGTGGCGGCACTGCGCCTTACAAAATAGAGTGGAAAAGCGTGGCTGATAACCAATTTATTAGCAATGATACTTGTATAAATGACTTAAATCCAGGCGTTTATCTCGTCACAATTTTTGATCAATCGGGTTGCAGTGTTCAGCACTGGATTGTTATTGACCCGCAGCCATGCAATGCTGGTTTGGCTAAAATAGAGCGCGAATGGATCAACTCCGGCGAACACAATGTTTTCAAACTAGTGGGGCATACTGACAACCGTATTCAATGGCAGTTTCGCACACAATTTACAGAGTGGACGGACATTCCGGGCGCTACCGAAGCCACTTATGTGACGCCTCCCATTCATGTGGCGATGGACGAAGTGATCTACGTGCGCGCCAAGGTAACTTGTGCCAATGGTGGAGTGGCATTCTCCGACGAGGCTTCGTTCAAAGTGCGCGGCAACAGCTTGTTGAGACCAATTGACGCACACATTGCTCATCCTCAATTGTTCAATCCCGCCTTTCGGCAGGCAGAATTACTTGCGCTGGAACGCAATCAAAGCAGCGGAAAAACGGCTTTGGTTTATCCAACTGTGAGCCGCGATTTTGTAAAAATCCGTTTCAATGCAAGCACGAAACAAGCGGTAAAGATTTACATCGTAAACAGTTTAGGATCAGTTGTTTACCAAACGAATCAAGATCAAATGTACGAGGGAGAAGAATTGGAATTGGCAGTGAATCAATTTGCTCCAGGTACTTATTTTATAAAAATTGAGAGCGGACAACAAGCAGATACTCAAAGAATTATAGTGCAGTAGCGTCGATGTAAAATCCTTGAGACGTTCTGCCGAATACAATTCGGCGCAAGCGGGCAGTAGTGGTCAAGCCGTTGCTGCCGCTTGTTTTTCGCGCACCAGCTGCTCAAAAGGAAGGTGCTTCACTTTGCTGGTCAACCAAGCTGTAAAATCAAAATACTCGAACGCCCGACGCTCAAACTCGTCTTCTTTCAACTGCTCTATTTCATCTAATAAAGTTTGAAAACCTCGCGCTTTGTCCTTGATTGTCAGCCATTTCGGGTAGCGTCGCATCAATTTTAAAATCACGCCTTCCACTTGAAACAAGCGTTGCCGCCTTGACAAAAAGCGCGTCGTAGCTTGCACCGCATATTCTAGCAACTGGTCATTTCCCAGCTCATAATGAATAATTAAATTTAAAATACGTCCAAAACAGTGAATGTCTTCACGGGTTTTGAGATCCGAATCTTGCAAGAGCCGATTCACCCAATCCAGCGCAAGATCGTAGTTGGCAGCACCAAAATAAAGGTAAGCGAGGTTGTAATAAAGCCCCAAACGCTGCTGCTTATCTACTTTTTCGCGATTGCTTTTAAACTCGTCTTCCAATTGGAAAATTTGCCTCGCGCCTTGCTTAAATTTGCCTTGCGACAAATAAAAATCTATTTCAAGGTTCAAACTGCGTACAAAAAGTCCTCTTTTTTGCTCGGGCGATTCCACCGGCACTCTTCTAAGTTTTTCCAAAGTTTGAGGAATTTCTTCATATTTTTTAAGCCGTTGCTGCACCACATACAAGTTGTTTAACGAAGAACTGTAATTCCGAATCAGCGGTCCCTTGATTTTATTGACATCCAATTTTTCAAACAAAGCCACTAATTTCCTGGCGTATTGATAGCTTTCCTCTAATTCTCCTAAAAAATAATAATAGGAAAAATGTGCATTTAAATAATAATACAACGCATAAAACGACTTTGCCTGATCTTCCTGAAAGACGCCGAAGCGATGAAAAGATTGCTGCAAAGCTTCTTTTTCCAATTCATTGCGGATCGCGCCTGTTTTCCAATAAGGCACAAAAACACCGTCATTCAGCGCCTGAAACTCCAGGAAATTGCGGTATTTTTCAATAATTTCAAATTCTTCCTGCAAATCATGTTGTAAATAATGCTCTAAAGTTTCAAAGTTATTCTGGCTACGCGCAATGTGATGCTCCCAGCGATACACCTCCAAAACCTGCAAAAAACGCTCATTATCAGCCGCTATTTTTTTGGCTTTATCCAGTATTTTTTTACTCTGGTCGTACAGTTTTTTTTGATGTAATAATTCGGCATGTCGCATTAAAATATGAAACTTATCCTCCGCCCTGCTTTCGTGAAAATGCCGTAGGCTATTCAAAATATTTTGATACAAATAATTTTTAGCAACGTGCAATTGCTTTGTAAATCCTTCATTTTTAAACTTTTGCTTAATGGCTGCTTCATCATACGCCGCTTGTTGCTCAATGGCATCAAACAGCGCAACATATTTATTTTCGCCTTCAATAGCATGACGCGAGGCATAAATTTTAAAATAGCGCTTCTCTTGCCGTGTCAAAGAATGGATCAATTGGAATAAATCGTCAGAAATGGTTTTCATGCGATGGGTTGTTGGTTTGCTTTTATCGGTTATCGGTTAATGGTCAGAGGGGGAGGTATGCTAAAATTATTTTTTACATTTAACTATAAACTAGTACCAAATATTGCGTTGGACTTCTACGTTTTGGCTGAATTTGGTTTGATTTCAACCCGTTTTTATTGGTAAATTTGAATATCAGAACTGTATAATCCCAATTGTATTCCCATGAACATTAGTGTTATTGCAACTTATCTCATCTTTTTTTGTAAAAAAACCTGTTTACCGGGTAAATGGGGAAGGTTGGCGCGTCAATTGAAGGGGCTCTTGTCGCTCCGCCTTTCCACTTTTTTTGTACCTACTACTATGAAACAACTACTGCTGCTATTTGGAATCATGGCATTGAGTTGGATGGCTAGCGCTCAAACGACGAATAATTGTAATTTTAGCGTAAGCCCCGAAATGCAAGCGCCTTCTTGTGCCGGCACTGAAGATGGCGTGATTCGCCTCAATTTAGACAATCCTTTAGGGTTGCTATTGACGTATAAATGGACCAAACTGCTCGGTATTGTACCATTGCCATTGCCAAGCATCCTCTCCAATGTTGCCACAGGGCTTTCCGGCGGTGATTATCAGGTGATCGTTTCTAACGGGCTGTGCAGTGATACTTTAAACATAAATTTGCCTGAGCCTGCGCCCATCCAAATTCTTGATACGGCGCTTTGCGGCATCGGTGGTATCATTAATTTGAAAGACCGAATTCGCGGGGGCAATGGCGATTATCGAATCACTGCCAACTCTTTGCTAGGCAATACAATCAATTGTAACGATTGTGAAGATCCAAGTATTAACATTGACAAACTAAGCGTTTTAAATGTGCTCATAACGGATCGTAAAGGCTGCCAAACCCAGCGGCAGATGGCAATAGAAGTGTTGGATTCATTGAAAGCCTTTGCCACTGTGGTGGATGAAACCTGCACTGAAAACGGCGCTATCACGGTGCGCGCCAGCGGCGGTTCGGGCACTTATCGATACGCCTTGCAAAATATAACGAGTAATACGCAGGCAGAATCTACTTTCCGAGGGCTCGCGGGAAACAGGACTTACACGGTACACGTACAGGACAATAAATTTTGCCGCACACAAGAAAATGTGTTTGTACAAAAACGCCCTACCAATACGCAGGTTGCCCTGCAAACACAGGACGTCAGTTGCTACGGTGCCAAGGATGGCTTCATTCGGGTACAACCCAATACGACTAATAGCAGGATTACTGGTTATGCCCTGAATTCACTTACTGCAACTGCTCAAAACCAACCCGAGTTTAGGAATCTACGTTCTGATGCCTATGTAGTTTATGTGTTAGAAGGTGAGGATTGTTATGTGCCTTACAAAGTGAACATCAACGAACCCGATTCGATGACATTGAATGCCAGTGCCACTGATGCCAATTGCCCAGGCTCTTCTGATGGTGTTGTGTTATTGCAAGCAAATGGTGGCAACAATGAATATCAATATTCGATAGACGGGGTGCGTTTTCAAAATAACAATCGATTTGTCAATCTTGACGCAGGGACGTATCCGGCGTTTGCCCGCGACCGAAAAGGATGCACAGCGAGTACTTCCTTTTTAGTAGATGAGCCGGAACCACCAGGTATCGGAACAGATGTGACTGCCAGCTGCACAGCAGAAAATACGGGTTCTATTGTGGTCGTTGACATTGGAGATTGGCTGGAAGGTGAATACCGCTTCTCGTTGGATAGTACGCACTGGCAAACGAACAAAATTTTTTCGGGACTTGCCCCAGGCACTTACACCGTTTATGTGCAAGACCCCAACGGTTGTGTTTTTACAGTCACAGCCATTGTACCAGCAATAGCGGCGCCAGGTGTTTTTTTCAAAACGCAGCAACCCTCTTGTCCTGATGCGGAAAATGGCGTGGTAACGGTAGAAGTAACGACCAATGGCAATACTCAGGATTATTTCTATTCTATAAATGGCGAACAATTCACCCCGAACAATACCCTCCAGAACCTTGCTGCCGGTGATTATCAGCTTTTTATACGCGATTCTTTTAATTGCCTATTCACTTATCCTTTCACGATTGAAGCGGCAGAGGCTCCAAATATTTTGCTTACTTCGGAAGCTGCCACTTGTTTTGATGGCAAAAATGGAAAAGTAAAAATTCAAACACAAGGCGGCAAAGCACCTTTCACCTATGCGTTGAATGGCATTCAATTCCAGCCAAATCCAGTATTTGATGGTTTGGGCGCTTCCACTTACCTGGCTATCGTGCGCGACGCCAATGGATGCCTCTTTGCCAATGAGGTCAGCGTTGCGCAGCCTGCCGCCATCACTGCTCACTTTACCTCGGTGGACGAGACTTGTAATAATAGCAATGGCGCGATTGCTTGTCAACCCTCCGGCGGCACTGCACCCTATCGTTATCGCTGGGATTTAGGCGACACGATTGCTGTTATTACCAATTTGCAAGCAGGTAATTATCGGGTGAGCATTTCGGATGCTAATAATTGTTTGATTGTAGCAAATGAAACCTTACAAAATTTGCCGGGACCTATTGTAATTGGAGATCTTACACAAGCGCCTTGCCACGGCACTCCCAAAGGCGCCATCGAACTAAGCGTTTTTGGAGGATCGCAACCTTTTAGATACTTGTGGTCAAATGGATCCAGCATGCCGCAACTGCATGATTTACAAGCTGGTAATTACACCGTAACCGTAACCGACAAAAATCAATGCACAAGCATTAAAACTTTTAATCTATACGAACCCGCTCCCATCGAATTGCAATCGCAAACTGGAATGTCCAATGGATTGTATTTTGTCAATCTGATTTGTAACGGCGGTGCGCAGCCTTATCAATATCAATGGTCAAACGGAGAAACCACAGAAGACCTTTTTAATTTAAAAGCGGCGACTTACAGCGTCACGGTCACTGACCAGCAAGGCTGCACCCAAGTGCACAGCGTCACCGTTGGCACCACTGCTCTCCAGGAACCTGAATGGGCAAAATCGGTAAAAATATTCCCCAACCCAGCGACAGAAACAATCTACATTTTGATAGAAGCCGCTCGAAAAACCAAAACAACCTTGCAACTGCTGGATGCTACCGGCAAAAACGTGTTAGCGCCAACTGTAATGCAAGACGATCAAACCCACTTGCCCGTAGCGCATTTGCCCAAAGGTGTTTATGTGCTGCGTCTGGCAAGAGCAGAAGGAATGTTGCATCGAAAAATTGTGGTGCAGTGATGCAGTTTTTACCAAGAACTTGTTTAAAATTGATAAAAAACATTAATATCAGTCAATAAAAGAACCGTTCTTAAAATCTGCCACAAAAACACTAAGGCACAAATTTTGCACAAAACTTTGTGAGATTTAGTGTTTTGGTGCCTTCGTGGCGAAATTAGATGCTTTATCACAATACCAGATAGTTTATATATTAAATAAAATCTTTAATTTTAAACAACTTCCAAATTTGAAAATATGAAAGTGAAAATATGAAAGTGAAAATAAATACTCACCTTTCACCAGCTATCATTTCGAGCGCTAGCCCTGTCAACTTGTTTGATTCACCACCCTGTTTTAGAAACTCACCTGTCTCAAAATTGTATTACCAAAAGGAATCAATTGTACAGTTTCTGTTTTTCCAGTGGTGCTATTTTTTAGATTGACAATCAGCGTGTTATTGTCACGGCTTACCTTGTGCTGAGGAATGAATTCGTAACGATTTGTATCGGTTGGCGTATAAGTTAAATCATTAAAGCCCGGTGCGTACTTGCGTCCCACCTGCTCCGCCGCTGCAATTGCTTTGGCATAAACCAATGCGCCATAAGTAAAATAATGTGCTTGATTCAAATCCGTTTTTACTTGAGGAGTTGTAATAAATTCTAACTGAACCAAATCCTTCTTGGCAAACGTGCGTTGAATGACAATGTAAGAACCCTCCTCTTTGTAACTTTCTTTGGTTTGAATAGCAGTCGCCCACGCGGGTTTTCGTATTTTCAAAATGAAAGCAGTCGGTTTTTCCAGCGAAATTAGAAAATTGAGTTGATGCTCGTAAGGGTAAATGGTAGCGTTTTCAATGTTGATTTTTGTACCTGCAATGGTCGTTTCCAATACATTCGGCATCAACAAAGTCGCAACCAGGGTTTGTTCATTTTCCTTCATCCAGGAAGATTGTAAAAAATAAGGCGTGATTCTACCGGCATTTGGATTGCAACACACCGCAACATCTTGATGTGCAGGCGAATACTTGTAGCGCGTTTGCTTGCGATCTGGCTCGATCTCGCCATTTTTGGTGCCGAGCATCTCGTAAGAATTGTCCGTTTTGAGGTAGGCAATGCAGGAGTGAAGAGGGTTTCGGCTGCCCTGTGCAGCATTGTAAAAAATAGTTTCAATTTGATCGCCCATAGCCGGGTTGCCACTCTTTTGAAACAACGTGGCGTAACTGTCAAGCAATTCGTGAATGGAGCAATATTCATAGCCCGTGTGAGTGGCGTCAGCGCTGCGCCCGGCAATCCATTCATCGCCAATGGGTCCGCCCGTTAAAGTTGTTACATTTTGAATACGTTTTAAGTAAATGTCAAGTGCTCGCTGCAAGTCTGCACGCCCCGTTGCATAAGTCGCCACCAATAGCGGACGCAAGTGCTCATACGTGTGTACGCCGTGCGCTTGGAGTTTGTAATTCGGATCGAGAATATTTTCTAATTGTGCGTCTTTTTCAGATTGGACGCTTGTGCAAAAGTTTTCATATAAAAAAGCAGCGTAATCCCAGTATTTTGTATTGCCAGTGAGTTGATACATTCGATCCAAAACATCCGTAAACGTGAGCCCATGCGAGATGCCACCGCTGAAATTACCATCATTATAAAAAGGATTGGACTGATGAATCGGATAGTGTTGCATGACATTATCAACGGCTCCTACAAGTGCGTCCCAAACGCGCGTTTCCTGCGTAGCTTCATAATATGCCAATAAACCACGATACAACGTCGCTTTTGCCCAAAGCTCTCCATTTTCTGATTGGAACTGATAGCGCAAATCAGTGTCATAAATGCCCAGGTAGCCGTCGGCGTCCTGTGTTGCCAACATTCGATCTATGTACGTTTTTATTTTTTCCAAATGCTGCACATCCTCCAGCAGCAAGGCATTTCGGAGGTAGCCATCCCACCAATTCGACTGCGTTTCCGAATTCCACCATTTATACTGCTCTTCGCCTTCGGCGTCGCCTGATTTTAGATTGCCCAGGTCTTTCGACTTGCTATTGCGTTGCAATCTGCCTGCTCCGTAGATTGGATCATGGATTAAATCGGGCACCAATTGATCTAAATTGCCCACAAAGCCGTTCAGGTCTTTTTGCATCTGCGTTTTCAGCCAGCCAGCGGGTTTGATGCTGCCGAAAGGCAAGCGTTGGTAGGTTTCGGAGATGCGGGTTTGCGCTGTGAGTAAAACGGGGATCATACATAAAAGTAGCTTGATGATTTGTTTCATAACTAGGCGTTTGAATGCCGCGAAGGGCAATTTTTTTGTCAAAATTAAGAAAAGGCATTGTAAAAAGGTGAGAATCAATAGCCACTTCTACTAATTCTTTTATCTTAAATCACGGTGACAGCTGTTCTGTTTTAAAAGTAGCCACTTCCGTTATTTTCTCCATTGCTTTTTTCATCTCTTCTTTAGCTTTTTTTTCCAGCAGCAGCACGGGCGGGGCAGCACGCACGTCACAATCTGCAATGCCACAGCGCTCGCAAATGGTGTGTACGTCTTTGATTTTGAGATGCGGGTCGTTGTCGATGAAGCGGAAGAGCTGGCGCAGGCGCTCGGTGACGAGCAAGCCAAGCGTCACACTGGTGCTGTCTTGCGGATTGTCATGATCGGGTTTAGCAATGCAGATGCTCAAATAGGCATTGGGCGTGCCCCAGTAGCGCGAGATTTGGGCGTCGCAAAGCAAGTTTGGGTTTTCGGAGTTTTTGATTTGGCGAATGAGGTGAATCGAAATCCAACGGCGGCAGTAGTGCTCATCCATTTGGTTGGCATGCGGATTGTGCAATTGCGAGAGGTGCATTTCTTTGGTCATTTCAAAACGCTCCAAATCGGGTCCGGCAAAGAAACGAATAAAAAATAAGTCCTTGATTACGAAGTGTTTAGGAAGGATATTCGCCAGGCGTTGCAATAAAGATTCCGGCGAAACATTATATTTTTGTAACAAACGCGTAAAAGCCTCGGCGTCCCAGCGCTCCCAGGTGGACATTTGCTCCACATCCTGAATCATTTCCTGCTCGTCCATGAGCAACGCAACGGCGAAATACGAAGCGCGAAAATAATTCATCAGCTTATCAAAAGATGTGACTTCGGTCATGTGCGTTTCGTAGGGGCGATCTTCGATGCGCATGAATTGAAATCCTATTTCCTTGGCAATCAAATAGTTCTCTTGGGTTGGACTCAAATTTGCATTGATAAACAAAGTTTTTGATTCGGGAGTATAAAGTGATCGAATGCTGCGCAGCTCAGGCTGTGTGGGTAGAATATTACGGTCTATGAAAATGCCAAAATGCTGATACAGCAGCCTTTCCAGCAACGCTGGCACAAACTGAATCACTTTTGGAACACTCGACTTTTTGCGAAAATCGCGCACTTCTTTTTCTATCTCTTCAAAATAGTTGTCTTGCAAACTTTGATACGAACGTAGGGCTGCTTTGTAAAAATCTTCGCCTTGCAAATTATAATTTCGAATAATTTTAATAACTGTGCTAATAAACGCATTGATTTTATCGGGTGCTTCCACCAACAATTCCAGGAGCTTCGGCATGCTCACCCCGAAGGTTTCCAGCGGAAATATTTTTAAAAAATCGGATTGAAGCAAATCAATGATTGGCTTGAGTTTTTTATTGGCTTGAAGGGACACCAGATAGTTATAATCTGTATCGAGGGCTTTTGCCAACGCAAGGATTTTATCATACTTAGGGTATTTTTTTCCTTTTTCAATGTCGTGCAAATAGGAAATGGCGAGCCCTGTGCGTTCCGATAATTGATGATAAGATAAATTTTGCTCTCGACGCAGGTGTTGCAATTTAAGTCCGAATATCATTTTGACAGCGTCGCTCTCTTTTAGCATGGCACTTTGGTTTGAAAAATAAATTTCGTAATAAATTAGACTTGAAACTAGAGTTTAAATCGCGTTTTGAAATTTTATTCCGAATTCAAAGTTAGATATTGTATATTATTCGGATGTTGATGAAAATTACCCTTCCCTAATGAGCAAAGTCATCGCCTTAAAAAAGTATAATTCCCAATATTGTATTGTGAAAAGCAGAAAAAAAGACAAAAACATAAATTTGCTTTTCCAGCCAGCCAAATCAATTGCCAAATTAGCAGGTTTTCAACCGTAAAAAAAATCTGTCAGCGAAATTTTCTCTAAAAAAGAAAAGTCCGTTAACTTTGTTGCAGCCAATTAGAACCAAATTATGGCATATTACTAAGCCATTAACTAAAATTTGACTTACCATGATCCAAGAAATGCAAGCAATCAGTACGCAAAATCAAGTTGTTCCTACCACGAATCAACAATTGCTACAATGGGTAAAAGAAATGGAAGCACTCTGTAAGCCCGACCAGGTTTACTGGTGCAATGGCTCGGAGGAAGAGTACAACAACTTGACCCAATTATTGGTAGAAAAAGGCACTTTTATTCGTTTGAACCCTGAAAAACGTCCGAATAGTTTTGCCTGCTTCTCGGATCCAAGCGACGTAGCTCGTGTGGAAGACCGTACGTACATCTGTAGCCGCCGCAAGGAAGACGCTGGTCCTACAAACAACTGGGTGGATCCGCGCGAAATGAAAACAACGCTCGAAGGTTTATTCGACGGCTGTATGCGTGGGCGCACCCTTTATGTGATTCCTTTCTGTATGGGACCACTCGGCTCTCCACTGTCACACATCGGGGTAGAAATTACCGATTCTGAATATGTGGTGGCGAATATGAAAATTATGACCCGCGTGGGCAATGCCGTACTGGACATACTGGGAGATGGTGATTTTGTAAAATGTCTGCACTCGGTGGGCGCACCATTGGCACCTGGTCAGGAAGACGAAAAATGGCCCTGCAACCCAACTGTGAAGTACATCGTACACTTCCCCGAAGAACGCTCCATCATATCTTATGGTAGTGGTTATGGTGGTAATGCTTTGTTGGGTAAAAAATGTTTTGCGCTGCGCATCGCTTCTACGATGGCACGCGAAGAAGGCTGGCTGGCAGAGCACATGTTGATTTTGGGTGTAGAAAGTCCGGAAGGTGAAAAGTCTTACGTTGCAGCAGCATTCCCAAGTGCTTGTGGCAAAACCAACTTCGCAATGTTGATTCCACCCACTGCAATGGATGGCTGGAAAGTAACGACGGTAGGCGATGACATCGCATGGATCAAACCAGGCGAACAAGGTAAATTATATGCAATCAACCCAGAAGCTGGTTATTTTGGGGTAGCGCCAGGTACAAACGTCAAGACCAATCCAAATGCAATGGCGTCTATTCGTGCGAATACCATTTTTACCAACGTTGCCATTACTCCAGATGGTGATGTATGGTGGGAAGGCATGACCAAAGAAGTACCGGATGGTTTGATTGACTGGCACGGAATGCCATACGATAAAAACAGCGGCAAACCTGCTGCACACCCGAATGCGCGCTTCACCGCACCGGCTGAGCAAAACCCAGTAATTGACTCCGAATGGGAAAACCCAGCAGGTGTGCCGATCGCTGCCTTCATCTTTGGTGGTCGCCGCAGTACGACTGTTCCGCTGGTATATCAATCTTTCAACTGGAGCTTTGGCGTGTACATGGCTGCTACCATGGGTTCTGAAATGACGGCTGCTGCCTTTGGTGAAATCGGTAAAGTGCGCCGCGACCCGTTCGCTATGTTGCCGTTCATTGGATATCATATGGCAGATTATTTCAATCACTGGCTGCAATTTGGACGCGAATTGGCAAATCCACCTCGTATTTTTGGGGTAAACTGGTTCCGCAAAGACCAGGATGGCAACTTCCTCTGGCCTGGCTTTGGTGAAAACATGCGCGTGCTGAAATGGGTGGTACAACGTGCCAAAGGTCGCACCTCTGCCGTAGAAAGCCCAATTGGCTGGATGCCACGCTACAAAGATATGGACTGGAATGGACTCGAAAGCTTTACGCAGGATCACTTCAACACCATCATGTCGGTGGATCGCGAAGCCTGGAAACAGGAACTGCTCAGCCACGAGGAATTATTCTCCAAGCTGTACGATAAATTACCAAAAGAATTCTTCTTTATGCGTGAATTGCTGCTTTCTGCACTTTGGCGCTCACCAGAACACTGGGGTATGCAATCAGAAGAAGCTTAGTACTGCAAGTATAAAATAGCATTTTTGAAATCATTATAAAGCCGCTTGTTTTTACAGGCGGCTTCTTTATTTTACACAGTTTAAATGACATTTTTTTAATAATGCCTTCTTCATTTTATTACAATAACTTGAATATTAGCTCCAGATCACCGCTTGTCAGCTCACTATGTCATCTTTAAAACGATATAATAAAAGCATCATAAAAACTAACGTAACTACTTTGTTAAGTAATAAAAGCCAACGTGAACATCTGTCTGAGAAGTACGTTCAAGATAAGTTCTAACCTTCTAAAACCTATAAAACTGTAATCAATGCAGCAATTAAACGTACAATCCAATACGATGGTAAAAGGATTTCATAAATCGGATAAAATTAATAGTGAAGATTTTGATTTAGTTGTTTTTTCACATTTACGCTGGGAATTTGTAACCCAACGTCCACAACATGTTATTGGAAGATTTGCAAAAGATCGTAAAGTATTATTTGTAGAAGAACCGATTGGCTTTGATCCACGCTGCGAAGGTAGCGCAAATATTATACGCATTAATCAAAATTTGACGGTTTTACAACCTTGTATGAATCATGATAATTTGATGGACGAATTGGAGTCAATTGTTAAAAATTACATGCAGCGACTGAATATTTCCAAACCAAATTTGTGGTTTTATTCTGCAGCTTTTCACGAAATGACCGAACGCATCCCGCATCAAGTCATTATTTATGATTGCATGGATGAATTGTCAGCTTTCAAGGGTGCACCTAAGTCATTGATCCAAGAGGAAGAACAATTAATGCAAAAAGCAGATGTTATATTTACAGGTGGCAAATCATTATACGAAGCAAAACGAAAATTGAGCGACCAGGTGTTTTGTTATCCCAGTTCGGTAGATCGCGAGCATTTTGAAAAAGCTTTGGCCGAAGCGACTATCGTACCGCCTGATATTAAAGAAATAGCACATCCTATTGTCGGTTATTATGGCGTCATTGATGAAAGAATTGATTTATCATTATTAGATCAAGTCGCACAGTTACGTCCGGACGTGTCTTTTGTAATGATTGGACCCGTTGTTAAAATTGAAGAAAAAGATTTACCCCGACACTCCAATTTACATTACTTAGGTGGAAAACCATATAATGAATTACCAGCTTATTTAAAAGCTATTGATGTGGCTATGATGCCCTTTGCACTAAATGAATCTACCCAGTTTATCAGCCCTACTAAAACGCTTGAGTACATTGCAGCACTGAAACCAATCATTTCTACTCCAATTTATGATGTAAAAAGAGATTATAATGATGTGCTAAGTATTGTTAATGATGCTACTGAATTTGTTACTGCCCTCGATAAATATTTAGAAGAAAAGAATGATGAAAAAGAAAAGCGATATCAAGATTATGATACCATATTAAATGCCGTATCCT
The DNA here is from genome assembly GCA_964517145.1 of uncultured Saprospiraceae bacterium. GTDB lineage: Bacteria > Bacteroidota > Bacteroidia > Chitinophagales > Saprospiraceae > JADJNW01. The sequence continues at coordinate 17,086 of CAZFBN010000034.1, read as the reverse complement.
GGGACAAAACGGTGGTCGGCATGAAGCGGAATATCGAAGCTGTAATGACTGAAATCCCTCAGCGATCGGTTGTTAGCTAATGTAATAAGGGAGTAATTATTGTATGGGAGAATTATGATTTTATAATGATTATTTTCTTCTGTGATGTTTCTTATTTAATAACAAAGTTTTCCTAAAAAACTGATTCAAAATGAAGACAAAAAATATGAACCATTATGACATTGTCATAATTGGAGCGGGAATCTCTGGCGCTGTTCTGGCAGAAAGATATGCTAACACCGGTAAAAAAGTGCTCATTATTGAAAAAAGAGATCATATTGCTGGCAATTGTTATGATTATTATAATGAAGATGGCGTTTTAGTGTCTAAATATGGCGCTCATTTATTTCATACAAATTATGAAGATGTTTGGACTTATGTCAATCGTTTTGCTGAATGGTATGATTATGAACACAAGGTACTTGCGCGTGTCGATGGACATCTAGTTCCTGTTCCGGTGAATATTACAACGGTTAATAAAATTTTTGGACTGAACATCCAGTCAGAAGAAGAGATGTGTAAATGGCTGGAAGAGAATCAGATACATTGCGATAATCCACAAAATGGTGAAGAAGCTGCCTTAGCGCGCGTCGGACCGATATTATATGAAAAAATTTTTAAATGTTATACAAAAAAACAGTGGGATAAATTCCCAGAAGAACTGGATGCCGCAGTGCTAAATCGCATTCCTGTGCGCACTAATTTCGATGATCGGTACTTCTCCGACCAGCACCAGGCATTGCCAGAGGGCGGTTTTACAAAAATGTTTGAAAAAATGCTCGATCATCCAAATATAACAATTTGGTTAAATACGGACTATTTTGATGTGCGGCATAAAATTACCGGCTATGAAAAATTATTTTATACCGGACCCATTGATCGTTTTTTTGATTTTAAATATTCTATTGATGAAAAATTAGAATATCGTTCTATTAATTTTGTAATGGAAACGCATAATGTAGAATATTATCAAGAAAATTCGGTAATTAATTATCCGTCTCTGGAGGATGGCGATTTTACACGCATTGTAGAATATAAGCATATGACGCGTCAAAAGCATCCAAAAACCACTATTTCAAAGGAGTACACGGTGGACATTACCGATCCGGCTACACAGGAACCCTATTATCCCGTATTGAATCCGCGCAATCGGGAAATTTATAACAAATATAAAGAAACAGCTGAAAAGCTAACTGATATTTACTTCGTCGGTCGCCTGGCAAATTATAAATATTTCAACATGGATGAAGCCTTTAAAAACGCACTTGATCTGTTTGAAAAACTGGAAGGCAAACCTGCAAAAGTAAGAGTTTTGCCATCCAGCGAAAATCCGATGAAAACAGCAAAGACAGCCAGTTAATTACGTATAGAAATTAAACACATAAGGCACTTTGGAACATTGTAAGAATGCGCTAGGTGCCTATTCTTTTTAAAAGCTATATCATGGAAATTAGAACACCATTCAAATCCTTTATGATGGGTGGATTTGAGTCTTGTTACACGTTAAATGAACATTATAGACGCCTGGACTTATTGTGTGATACACAACATGATATAAAATGTAGGGAGGATTATAAGTTACTGAAAGAAATTGGTGTTTTTACGGTGCGGGAGAGCCTGGCGTGGCATCAAATTGATAAAGGAATTGGCATTTATGATTTTTCACGCTTTATTCCTATGATGCAAATTGCGCAGGAAGAAGGCATGGAAGTGATTTGGAGCCTTAATCATTTTGATTTTCCAGAAGATTTAGACCCTTTTTCTGATGTAATAATGGAGCGTTTTGCTACGTATGCAGTGGCAGCTATCCAAACCATTCGTCAATATCATACCGGAACGATTTATTTAATTCCATTTAATGAAATTTCCTTTATTTCCTGGATCAGTGGATACATGGGGCACTGGTATCCGTTTGCAAAAAGAAAGGGATGGGAATTAAAATTACAACTTGTAAAAGCGACGATTGCGGCGATGAAAGCCATGCGCGAAATAGATATTGATGTAAAATTTATACATACCGACCCAATTATGAGACGTTTAGCTCCTGTTGATGCGAGTTTGGAAATGATCGAATATGTAGAAGATTTTGCAGAAGTGGTATATCAAAGTTGGGATATGATAGGTGGGCGCTTGATGCCTGAGTTGGGCGACAAGCCGGAATACCTGGATTTTGTAGGGTTGAATTATTATATTACCAATCAAGATGTTGTAAAAGAAATGCGCGATGATGGGGTAGTGGAGACGAATAATTTGGCGATTGAAGCCCCGGAACGGATTGGTTTTGATGAAATTATGCAGCAAGCATATCAAAGATATAATAAACCAATCATTATCACGGAGACGGGATGCTTTGGCGCGCTACGCGAGCCTTGGTGGCGTATGATGTTGCGTGATGTGGATGCGGCGCTGGAGAAAGGAATTCCATTATATGGGGTTTGTGCTTATCCGATCATTGACCGCCCGGACTGGAGTGGCGGGCATTTGACGAATTCTGGTTTTTGGGATTTTGCAAACGAGGATGAAACGTGCTACCGTATTCCGCACGAAGAGGTATTAAATTTGATTCGGGAATATGCGCTAAAACACAACTTAGTAAAAAATGAATGAATTAATAGCGTATAATACTTAAACGGGACATCGGTTGGACTTTTTACCTCATGCTTGCCAGGGTGATTATGCCCTAGTCTGGCATGGGAAAGGCTATGCACAACCCCTGTTTTTGCAGACATCTATTTCTTTATTGGTACGATTTGCATCAACAAATCATTATCGGTGGCAATCCAGAGCCATTCTTTGCGCAAATCCAGCTCATTGTAAGGATAAACGGTAAAATGCTCCTCGTCCAACCCTAATTCTAACAGGCGATCCTGCAAATTTATTGTCCGCTGATATTTGGCATTGTCCACACCATCTACCGAAATAAGCAAGCGATAATCAGGGAATTGTAACAAAGCTTTGGCAATAAACGTCAAGTATGGATTGAGGTTTTTAAACGATTGACCGTTCAAAGTGAAGTCAGCCGTTTCTAATTGGGTGCCATTTTTATCAAAATAGACGTATTTGCCATATTCTGCAATGGCTTTTTTCAATTCCTCATCCGTAAGTGGCAGCACAGTTGGCAATGCAGCAGGTTTTTGCTTTACTTTTGGTTGAACATCGGCAATTGTTAATTTAGGTTCGTCTGAAATGATTGTATCTTTATTCACTTCTTCAACCAGCGCACCACAGCCTTTTTCTAGTTGCGCATTGTCCACCAAAACATTCCCATTATAAGGAAAGAGTACCGGCGATTTATAAAAAGCTTCGATTATGATATGGGTGAAGTTTCTGGAAGGCTCCAATGCCAATTGTATCTCTTTCCAGTCTGGATTTATGATGGGATCTGATTCTCCCAGCAACTCCCCTTTGTCACAATAATCAAAACCGCCCCAAATTCTAATGACAGTCGGCGTATCGTAATTGGCTTGTAACTCCGTTACTCTACTTTGGCTGATGTACGTTAACGAACGAGCGACGTATATAAAAAAGGTGTAACAACTATCGCGCTGCAAAGGTGTTTTCAGCTTTTGCGACACGCTTTCCCAGGTATTATTATCGCGCACCACCATGCCCAGGTAGGTATTGCCATGCTGTGCTAATTTATTAACTTCAAAAGTACCATTCAAATCAGGTTGTATATCGGGCGGCGACTCCCCTGGAAAACCACAATCGTACCAGCCACGTGGCACTTGGCTGTGGCGAGGCACACCTTCAAAAGAAGGATTACTAAGTGGAATAAGTTGAGCAACAGCGCAATAAGGCAATAGTAATAAAAGAATGAGGTGAAGTCGGTTTTTCATATTGGTTGAATAAATTGATGACTTAGAACTTTCGGATATAAAGATGCATATTCTTCATTTTTTACATAAATAAAAACCAACATTTTTCGAAAAAAGTAAATGAATCTGCAAGACGCTTGCCACTAAGATCAAAATTTAGGGGTGTTTATGTAAAGGTTTATGCCATCTAGCCTAAAATTTTAGTCCTGTCGCTAAAAATTTTAGGTGTCGCTTGCAAAATTTTAACCCTATTACTAAAAATTTTAGGTATTGCTTGCAAAATTTTAGCCCCATTACTAAAAATTTTAGGCGAGCTTTGCAAAATTTTAGCCCTGTCGCTAAAAATTTTAGATATCGCTTTGCAAAATTTTAGTTCCATTACTAAAAACTTTAGGTGCGCTTTGCAAAATTTTAGCCCTGTCGCTAAAAACTTTAGGTATCGCTTTGCAAAATTTTAGTTCCATTACTAAAAACTTTAGGTG
>CAZFBN010000034.1:0-12647 GCA_964517145.1 uncultured Saprospiraceae bacterium | reverse complement strand
AAACTTTAGGTATCGCTTTGCAAAATTTTAGTTCCATTACTAAAAACTTTAGGTGTCGCTTGCAAAATTTTAGCCTCGTCGCTAAAAATTTCAGGCATTCTATTTAAAAATTTACTTTTGACGACTAAATAACGGACGTATAACAAAAAAAGCCGATCAGATTGCTACAATCTGATCGGCTTGGCGGCTAAAAAGAAGAGGAAGCACTCACGCTTTTTCAAACTCCGCTTTGGTGTAACCAAACAGCATGACGTCAATCAATTCGCCGCTAGGACGCCGAAACTCTGAGCGCAGGTCGCCCTCTCGCCGAAAACCGCACTTGCGGGCAAGGCGCTGCGTGGCGTAGTTGTCGGTAGCAGTTTTTAAGCGCAATTTTTCAATGTTGAGTTCGTCAAAGGTGAAGCGGATGGCAGCTTGCACCACTTCGGTCATAATGCCTTTGCCTTCAAAATTTTTATCAATAAAAAACGCCAATTCAGCAGCAGGTACGCCCCAGTTGATGTTGAAAATGCGCACAAATCCAATGAGTTTGGCATTTTTATGTTCCCACACACCAAAGGCATATTCGGTTTGCAACAGCCATTCTGCGATTTTTCGGCGCACAAAGCCCTCACCTGTGTCCTTATTCGTAACGGATTCAAGCGTTTCTGGGAAAAAATCATAAATGCGGCTTGTGTTTTCAGCAACAAGATTGTACATCGCTTCGCCTTCATTTTCCCGAAAACGACGCACCACCGTTCGCGGCGTCACCAGGGCAGTATCGATTTGAAATAAGTGCGGTTGCATATTCTTTTTTTATACTTTTTTAGTTGTTAGTTATCCGTTATTTGTTACCCGTTAATAGTTGACAAATAACCGATAACAAATAACCGATAACAAATAACAGTTAACAGATAACCAATAACAAAAAATCACTCCACTGTTTTACTTGCGAAATTTAACAAATTAATTTTCGAATTGCTCAATGAAGTGCGATTCCTATTAATTTATCATCTTTGCAGTACGCTGCCTTCGTTGATAGAAACAAAACATAAACCAATGAGAAAAATTCTGTTTTTCCTCCTTTTGAGTGGTGGTGCGCTTGTCACCAGCTTCGCTCAAAACGCTTATTATGATGCTAAAGCCCTGTACGAACTTGATGCCTACGAACTCGACACGCTCGATTTGTACAAAGAACTCCTCCCGCTACAAGCCGATAAAGATGATTGGCGCAATCTTCGGACTTTTGTAATTGAGCCGCTGCGCTATGTGGCAGAAGAACGCCCGAAATTTAATACGCAGGTGGTCGGTAAATTAAAAAGTTTGAAGCAACAATACCGCATCGTTTTGGATAAAACTGGCAGACCGCGTTTTGAAAAAAAACTGTCGAGTGTGTATGATTTGAACGACAACCTGACGCAAGGACCGCTGGAGGATGTGGCGAATTCGCTGGTGGATATTCTGTTTGGCAGTGGCTTGGGCGCTAATTTGAATGCGCAATTGATTGATGCGACCTCGTCTTTGTTGTTGAATCGTTCAGAATCGGAATTAACGCTGAGCTTTTTGTCGCGTTTGAAAGAAGAATTTGAAAATCGTCCGTTTTTTATTTTTTCTGAAACCGAACAAACTGCTGGTATTCAAACAGATACGTTTTTCCTGAGCGACATTTTTCCTAGCACACACGCCATCATTTCTGATTACGATCAGGTGGTTTCGATCAATATCGGGAAGTCATTGCAAAATGCGTTTGAAGAAGATTTACGCAATTTTTATGGCAATGCCGAAGCTTTTTTGGTGCCGGCGCATTTAAAAGATAATATTGTTTATCATACGTTTTCTATTGTTTATTCTAGTTTTACGAATCTTAGCAAAGGGGAGCATCCGTCGGTGATTATTCAATCTTTGGCAGAACGCTATGCCGTAGCTGAAAATATGCTGCCGCGCACGGCGCTGGACACCTTTAAGCTGGGCATTCAACTGCTCAATGGAGTGTCTCAAAACCTGCTGGATGTCTCGCCGAGTCGTGTCTGGATCAAAGTGGATGATTTTAATAAATTGAGCATTCGCGAACGCGAGTATTTTATCGGGTTACTTTTTTTAGAATATCGTTCTGTCTTTCAAAAACTAGGGATCAGTGGTTCCCGGCTTCAATTGGGCGAACGCGCGGCTGATTTTGTGCAATTGCAACAATTGATTTATCAAAATTTGGCATTTTTAGAACAGGTTGAAAATAAAATTGCCGACCTCCGCCTCATCAATGCCACCGTGACAGACCGTACGCCCGGCATCAACCAAGCTCAAACGGCGACTGCCATCAGCAATAGCAACCAAGATCGACTCCGGGCTTTTCAAGAGTATGCGTTCATGTTTTCTGACATCATCGAACACATCGGTGCCTATACCTGCTTGGGCAATCGCAATGGATTTGTGTGCAGCCGGGCATTCCAGCAAGAATATTTGCCCATTGCCCGCGATTTGTTGCAAGTGCCGCTGTATGTAGAAAGTAAAGAATATTCAACCGCGTTTTTTAAAACTTTGAAAGTGGTAGAAGCCTTGCACCGCAGCAATCCATTGTACCAAACGCCTCCAGGATTGGTGCGCTACCTGGCGCTCGCTGCCGATGTGGTAGCCGCTGATTCTGCTGAAAAGATTAAAAATATTTTGAATGAAGTAACGCTGCCGGTAGGTAGCTATCGCGTGAAACGGTATTCGAGCAGTAGCATTTTTGTAAGTGCATTGGTGGGCGCCGGCGGTGGCGCTGAGTGGCTGGACAATCCTTCGATTGAGCAAAAATGGGCGTTTCAGCTCAGTCCGTTTGCACCGGTGGGTTTGGATGTGAATTGGGGTTCGCGCAAATTGGCACGCAATTCATCGTATGAAACTCGCGGCTCTTCCAACGGGCTATTTTTGTCGGTGCTTGACTTTGGTGCCGTGATAAGTTATCGTTTTCAAATGGATGATGCAAATGCTGATTTGAGTACCAATAGCTTACCTATTATAAAATTAGAACAATTGCTTTCGCCGGGGCTGTTTTTTACGCATGGTTTCCGAAATTCGCCCATCGTTTGGGGCATTGGAGGGCAATTGACGCCGCGCCTGCGCGACATTGTGGACCCCAAAGACATTCGGGTGGATCGTGCCAATGCCTTCCGTTTTTCAACTTTTGTAGCGATTGATTTACCGTTGTTTACGATTTCAGTCAAAAACAATCGCTTGCCAAGATACGACAGCCGGGTGGCGCAAAGTCAATTGGATAAAATGCTGTTGCAACGCGACATCACCAATTTGTCCGGGCAAATTTTACAAGCCACCTCTTCCGATGAACGCCGACAAATACAAAAAGAGTTGGATCGAAAGAAAAAATCGCTAGAACGCAATTGGTAACAAAGCAACCGTGAAACCAAGGGATTCCATAGCTTCTACCACTTTCGAATATCAAAAAACCAATAAAAAATGTAACGAATTTTAAAAATTTGCATTCTAAGTAGGATACAAAATTTGCGTTAGAATTCGTTAACGGGTTCAAAGTTTTGGAATTGAAGCAATTGCTGCGTAAATCAGGTTTCATCATGGTCAACATTCTCCCTTTGGAACGTCCGCTGTATCAGCGAGTTGCAATGATTTTTTTATCATTCATCTTTGCACAGATTGTTTTTGCACAAAATATTGACAAAGCTGCTCAAAAGCTCGAAAAATACCGAACGGACAATTGGCCTCCCGTGCGCACCTACACGCGGGTGTCCTTGGGCTATGCTTTGCAGCAAAAATTTAAAATGCACGCTCAATATTGCGGTTTTGACATCAAAGGAACCAATCGAGATTATGTGCCAAACGATATTACGCGCTTCATCGGTGGCAGGGATTTGCGGACAAAAGTGGAAAGCGCCGACATTCGCGGTGGCGGATTGATGTATTACATTTTTCACGATTCTGAACTGAATCAACCGTTTAATGTAATGTCGTTTTCGCCTTCTAAAATAATGACTTTCAATCGATTAAAAGATCAATTCGCTTTAAATCCCGACGAAAATTTTGACACTTTTATTTTGACAAAAACCTGTGGTGGGTACCTCAAAGCTGCCCTCGACGCGGGCATTGAGCCGCCGTATGCTGCCTTTAAAGCGGCGCTGGAAACCGACAGTCGGCGCGAATCTTCTGTGCTGGCACTGTCTGGCTCTTTTGTGTCGCCTTTGAAAGTAGCGCTGGATGCTAACAATGACCTGACGGCAGAGGCTTTGTTAAAATTGTGGAAATTTTATCAGGAAAATCCAAATTACGTAGATCGGGCGTACTATCTGCGCGAATTTGAAGGCGTACTCATTCGCCACATCACATCTGCTGATGAAAATCGCAAAATCGCATTGGAAGGCGGTGTTGATTTGAATGGGCTGCTGCCGGTGCGTTTGAAAACGTCCTTTGCAGCTGGAGCGGGTTCGGTCAGTGCTTTTTCAGGTACCGATTGGGAAACCATTGTTTTCGCTGATTTTGAAGAAAAGGGCACCACGCGCGATAAATTGTTTTCAAAATTGCCCGCTCCGGCTCAGATTCGTCGTTTTTTTGAAGGTTTTCAACCTGTATTTCAAAAATCACGCGACTTTCCTGTGATGACGGAAGGGATTGATTATAAGCACTTTCTGATTGTAGAAGGCATTCCTGACAATATGACCGCCAACTTTTGGGAGATTGAATCGGTGAAGCCCGGTGTGTATGAAGGCACCCCTTCTTTGCAAGCCGAATATTTTAAAGATGAAAAAGCAGGTACGAGCGGCTGTCGTTTTACGGTATCGGGTCGCCCCTTGCGCAAGAATTTTGAAGGTTCCGAAGCAATGCGTCCGGGCAGTTTGGAACTGTCCTATGTCATACGCAGCAAAGTGCCGGTGGGTGGCGAGTACATTCGTTTTTACATCAATGAAGAAGTGCAAACCAGCGCGCATCCGGTGGCTTCGGTGGGTGCAGGCGAGTTTGACCTGACTAAAAAAGAAGACCGCAAATTTGCGTTTCAATGGAAATTTGAAGTGGACATTGAAGACAGCTACAACCCAGTGAATTTTGCAGAAACGCCTTACATTGGCAACCTGACCGTGCGCCGCAGCGATAAAGCCTTGAATGTCAAGCTATCAAAAATCGAAATAGATGCGCAACGCAAAAAATGCTTCATTACCATTGAAACGCTCGATACCTACCCCCTCGACAAGATTGACGATGTGAACATGGTTCCATACAATCTTTCGTTGGATATTCATTTAAAGAATAAAATGTCGAATACTACCTCAGTTCGCCCACTCAAGAGTATTTTATACTTCCCAAGCATTAAACCCGATGCCCCACCAGCTGAAGTTACTACAACCGGTGAAGGGCAAGGCAATGGCGATGGCAATAACGCATCGGAAATAACGCCAGTGAAAAATGGGGGGCAAGGAAATCAGTAAGTAAAGACCGTTGGATTGTTTCGTAGTTTCTCCATTAGTACTTTGTCTTCGGCAACCTTAACGGTGGAAGGAATTTTTGACTTATCAACGCCCACAGCCTCCATACAATGAGGACAGGCAATGATTTCGCCCCCTTTTCCTGCCACCTTATTTAGTGCTTGTATAATATTTTCTCCGTGAAAAACAAGCGTATCAGCTCCTGGCTGTAATAGCTTCACACCATTCACGTTTAAAAATATGGTTGCTTTTAACCCGTTGTCCAGTGCTTTTTCGGCTAAGTGAATGCCCATTAGCGAACCGTGCGCACTTACCGTAGCATCGCTGGTAAGGTTGATAATCAGATTTTCGTGCATCGGCTTATTTTCCGCTGTTTCCTTTTTATCAGAAGGATTACAAGCTGTTAGAAATGCCATTACTGCTGTAATGACAAGGAAAAATTGAAAATGAGATTTCATAAATATAAAATTTACAAGTGAATAATTATTTCAAACCTTTTCCAAAACCAAAAGGCAAACGCAATCCGAACATGATGTTTCTGCCCATCATATTCAGGTTGAGTTGTTTGGTGACGGACAGGTGGTCAATGTAAGTTGTATTTGCCAAATTGTTGCCTATTAAGAAAATATCCAAATCCCGCCCGCCTATTGCGATACTTGTTCCTATGCGGGCATGGAGTAACGTGTAAGCAGGAGTAACTGCCTCATTTTGCCCTGTCCGATTTTGCTCTAAGAACTGCATTACCTCCAAAGCTAAATAAGGACGTTTTAAGAAGCCCAATTTTTCTTGTTCCAACTTAATTTCTCCAGTGATTCTGTCTTGCGGGATAAATGTGGGGTACTTAATTCCCTCATTGTCTTCTGTAATCTCAGCGCGCACCAAACTATAACTGCTGTGAATACCCAACCATTTTACAGGATGAACATCCAGTGAAACCTCACCTCCATAGAAATTGGCATCATTTTGAACGTGTTGGAAAATTTTTCCGCCGCCAACTGGGGCATTTTCTGAAGTTGTTACCAAATAAGTGTAGTTGTTAACGATATTATAGAAAGGTGTAATATCAAAAGTTATCCAAGCATTGTGTAAGTGATAGTTCAGATCCATCTGAACATTGTCTTGTGCCTTCAAATCGGGGTTTCCTCTTTCGTACCTGCCGGAGTGAATGCCTTGCTGGGTAAGTTCGGGCATCGTAGGTGAGCGGAATCCTTTTGAGATATTTGCTTTTATAAATTGTGAAGCGGCTAAATTATATGTGATACCTACAGAACCATTCAAAACATTATAGGTATTATCAACTTTGAATTGATTAGTTGTTTGCGTTTGGGTAGGAAAAGATTCCATCTTTCTGAAATCATAACGAAGCCCTGAGGTAAGGGTCAATTGTTCATTGAGAGAAAAATCGCCAATAGCATACAACCCTATATCATTGATTTTTGAGTCCAATAGCGGATTGTTGGGCTTGGTTTCGTCTGCTTCATTTTGAACATTCGCTCCGTTAATACCTAAAATCAGTTTTCGGTGTTCACTTGGTATTACCATTTTAGCATTGTACGTAAAGGTATTGAGCTGCATGGAAGCATATGTGGGAATCGTTAGCTGCATTTGCGGATTCAGTCCTCCTCCATCGGCTTGTCGAGTATTCATTTGGTAAGCCAAATCTATGTCTAGGGTGTTTTTCCCTAAAAAAATAGTGTTGTTAGACGAGAAAAGGTGATTATCCAGGTGCTGATACCAAACCTGGTTTTTTCTGTCCGTTGTTAGAAGTGGAATGGCAATGGGGTTATTGAAAAGATTGATTTGATCTCGATTTTGCAATCCATATTGGGCATCGGTATAGTTGTAGTTCAAAGAAAAAATACCAAAATTGGTTCTTGCCCCTCCATTAGCCGACAGGTTGTTTTCGTTGAATCGGGTGTTTTTGACCAAATCGCCATTACCATCTGTAAAATCCTCGTGCGATTTGATACTGCCTCGTACCCCAAAAAAGAAGGTTTTACCGCTTCCCTTTATTCCTAAACTATTCAAATAGCCATTGGTATTGGTATTGTAGTGCGAAATAAAATCACCTGAAATACTTTGAAGTTGAGCAGGTCGCTCTCTGATAACGTTCACTACGCCACCCACCGCATCGGAGCCATATTGCAAAGAAGCAGCTCCTTTGATGATTTCGACTCGGTCTGCCGAAAATTCATCTACCAAGAAAGGGTGATTAGAAGAAAAATTAAAATTCTCCAATTTCGCTCCATTGTTGAGCATAATGATATTGGCATTTGATAGCCCTCTAATGACTGGTTTACCCACGCCGGTTCCGAAACTTGAAAAATAGACCCCCGGGTTGCGGGCAAGTGCTTGTGAAAGATTGATGCCTCCGTTGCGTGCCAAATCTTTTTTCATAATGGTAGCAATCGGATAAGGAAGCAACTCTTTTTCTTTGACAAATCCTGCCGTTATGGTAATTTCCTGTAATTCCAACGGGGATTCTGTCAATGTGATGTCCAAAACATTCTCGCCCTCCATTGGGGAAATGATTTGCAATTTGGGTCTGAAACCAACAAAACTAAATTCAACGGTCAGGCTTTTTAGATTGCTCGGCAGTGTAATTTGATAGGAACCGTCTGCTTGGGTAATCGTTCCGCTTTGGTTTTGATGAATCAATACCGTAGCGCCAACAAGCGGTTGACCACTTTGGTCTGTTACTTTGCCTTTCAAAAGGCTTTGGGCGACTAGGCTGCTACTGATCAAAACCAGGATAACCAAAAGGGAAAATTTACTTGTCATTGGTATTAATTACTTTAAATGCAACAATGTTGCAAACATAAGCGAAAGCACAAAAAATTTAGGTGACATTTGTCACCTTTTGTGATGAATTTAGGTTAGAATGGCGTTCAACTGTCATGTGCATGCGTATTGGCAGGTTATGAGTCGTTCCGCATACACGTTGTTGTAATCTAATTATTCTTTCATTCTGCTGGCAAATAAAGTTTCATTGTTCCTTTTTTTAACAACACTGCGTCCAAATGCCCCATTTTTTGTCTATCTGTTGTCATTAAGTGCATATGCAAATAAGTGTCGTGGTGTGTAAAAATTGCTTTATGTTCGGTAGAGAAGAAGCCAATTATTTCGGATTGTTCGTTTTTAAGTTCGTAGTTTTTTTGTCCATTGTGTGCTTCGTCTGGCGAACTTACTTTTGAACCTTTTGGCAAATTCACAATATGTATAGTCGCTTGTTCAACAGTTCCTGAAAGTTTGAACATAAAAGGTCTTGGTGAAAATTGAGTAACCTTGTCAAGATATTGTTCAAGTTGTTGAATTGTCTGAATACTATCGGGCAAAGTTTGCGCTGCCCACTTGGCAATGTTAGCGTAACCAAAAAATGGGGCTTTAATGTCGTATGTTTCTTCAACTTTCATTGTCGAGTCGGAAACAACGGTCGATTTGTATGATTTACCGTCAATGATTAAAATTTCTCCTGCCAAATATTCAACTGGTCCAAGTCCATATAAATTTGTCTTGTTGGCAATGGTGTCGATTTTTATATTTCCATAAAGTTGTCCTTTCCACATTACATTTTTCATCTCGCCAACAATTTTAACTACATAGTTTCTCTTTTGAGCTTTTGCGTGGCAAGTTACCAAAAGCAAAGTGGTAAGGCATAAAAGCGTAAATTTGAAGTTTATCATTTTGACTAATTATTTAAAAATGAAGAATACATCCAAACTAATTTTTCTTGTGCTCTAATATAATCACTCATAAGTGCGTTCGTGCCTTCGTCTTCAGTTTCCGCTGAAAGGGTAAGTAATTCTCGTTGTAGAGTTATAATAATTTTGAGAGAATTTACAATGTCTTCTACCGCTTTAATACCGTCAGATACTTGATTACTTTCTGCTATTTTTGAAGATACTTTGTAGCTTGAATAATTATGATTTGGCGTGTATCCTAATGTTAATATTCTTTCAGCAACTTCGTCTATTTTTAATAGCAGGTCTGTATAAAGTTCTTCGAATTTCAAATGCAGCTCAAAGAATTTTTGACCTTTAATATTCCAATGATAACCTCTCGTATTTTGGTAGAAAATCGAATAATTAGCCAATAACTCATTTAATTTATTTGCTAATTCTTCTGATTTTGATTTGTCTAAGCCGATGTTATTTAAATTTTTCATGTTTTTTTATATATTATGTTGTTAATTAAATTGCTGTTGTTGTAATGTCGTCTGTAAATAAGAGTTATCTAATTCTCTCATTTTTATGCCCACTCGCCAAAAAACATAGTTTGCAAAATATTTCCCTTCGCAAGGTGCTTTATATAAGTTGTTTTTCCAAAAGTTTTTTCAATCATTCTGTTTGGAATTGTTTCCAAATTTTCAACTTTAAAACCTAAAATAGTTGTGTAAAGTTTAGTATGGTCTCTTTCTTATTCGATGTAAATACAATAAATTGAATTGTCAATTTTGTTAGAAACTTGTTCTGTCATAAACTTGCGCCATAACGCTGGAATGTCGTCCATTTTCATTTGTGGGTCTTATTAAAATACCAGTAATGCTGAAATCTTGAATTGTTTGAGTATTCGTTTTAATTTTATCTAAAAAAGACACCTTCTCAAAAGGTGGTTGTTTACTCAATAAAAATAAACTGTATTTTAGCTGCATTTTAAAGCAAGGACAAGTAAAATTATAAGCATTGAAAATTATTATAAAAACATTACAAGGTTTAGAACATGTGCTCGCAGAGGAAGTGCAAGACATTGGTGGTTTGGCTGTAAAAATTTTAAAACGAGCGGTGGAATGCGAAGGCGACCTGCGCCTGCTGTACCGGGCGAATCTGGAATTGCGCACGGCGCTGCGCGTGTTGGTGCCCATTGCGGCATTTCGCGCCAAGTCACCAGAAGAATTATATAAAAAGATTTATCAGATTGAATGGTCTGATTATCTGACAGTTGATCGAACTTTTGCGATTGATGCAGTTACCAAATCTGAAATTTTTACACATTCTAAATATGCCGCGCTTAAAACAAAGGACGCTGTTGCCGATTATTTTCGCGACCGCAGCGGAAAGCGCCCGGATGTAAATGTGAATTATCCAAACTTACGCATCAACCTTCATATTAATAAAGATGAGTGCTCGGTCGCGTTGGATAGCTCCGGCGATTCGTTGCACAAGCGTGGCTACCGCGCCAATACGGTAGAAGCGCCTATAAATGAGGTACTTGCAGCGGGCATGATCTTGCTGTCGGGCTGGCGTGGCGAGCGCACTTTTGTGGATCCGATGTGTGGTTCTGGCACTTTATTAATCGAAGCTGCCATGATTGCTAAAAATATGCCACCGCAACTAAATAAAGATTCGCTGAGTTTTATGAAATGGAAGAATTTTGATGAGCGACTCTGGGAAGATGTAATAGAAAAAGCGAAATTGGTTGTTAAGCCATTGAATTGCAGTGTTTTAGGTTTTGATAAAGATATGAAAGCAGTGCGCGTCACGGCGCAAAATATTTTCTCGGCGCATCTGGAAGGGCAAGGGATTCAAGTGGAAAAACAAAGTTTTGAAAAATTGGTGCCGCCGCCAGCGCCAGGATTGTTAATGACGAATCCGCCTTATGATGAGCGCCTGAAGGAAGCGGATATTGAAGCGTTTTATAAAATGATCGGCGACCGTTTAAAGCAGGTATTTACTGGATATGAAGCGTGGATTATTACATCCAATATGGAGGCGCTGAAACACTTGGGTTTAAAGCCATCTAAAAAATTAACTTTATATAATGGCGCACTGGAATGTAAATTTCAGCAGTACGAATTATATGAAGGAAGTAAAAGAAATGAAAAAATTAAAAATGAAGAAATTAATAATTAGCGCTGCATTTTTATTAACTGCATTTGCAGCGAATGCTCAAATCAGCGGCAAATCTGTTCCCGAATTGCGCCAGGAATTACAACAACAGCCTTTGTTATTTACCAGTCAACCTGTTTTTTTATCAAAATATCGTTTTTCATTTAGTGATTTTAATAAAAATAGGCAGACTTCTGCCCCGATTCCTAGTTATTATGATTATGATAAATTAGCCTTTTTTTGTAAAGTAGAAGTAAAATTGGAAAAAGCGGTGAAATTGCCCATAAAATTTCGGCTGGGCGATGTGGAATACGTTGATCGCCTCGAAGGTAAACGCGAGTAAGGAAGTGAAATTTGACAAACGGAAACCCAAATTTATTCAGGTAAATCTTCATAATAGGTTTTTTCCTGAGCGTCCACGCGTAATTTTTCGTATTCATGATGGGCATCAATAAAATCTGCAACAAAAGGGCAGGTATCAATCACTCTAAAATTATTGTCTTCCGCATATTCCAAGGCTTCAATGACAAGGCGGGTTCCAATTTTCTGACCCTGGTCTTCAATTGGCACATACATTTCATAAAAATCGAGCATGGTGGGACCTACCGGACGGTATTGTAAATAAGCTTCCACATCATTAATATAGGTATGAAATGTATTACATTCGCGCAGGTGCGTTACTTTCAATTCATTTACATCCATCGTTTTTTTTATAAAAAGCATTCACAAGAACGAATGTTCAGGCAAGGGAACGACTGTTACTGTATGATAAACGAAAAAGAGCTAAAATTTCCAGTGCACCTCAAGGGGCATGACCGCTTGAAAAGCTATCATATGATTGAAAGCACTTCGGATTGTCAATGTATGTAACTTTATTGCATTTTACAAAATCATCGTTTGGGTTGATTTTTATCAATGGCAAAAGCGTGTTGTTGCTGTAATTTACAATCGAACTAAAAGATGAAACGCCATGGAAACGAAAAAACTGATTCAGGAGCTACACGCCGATAATTTGGAATGGCTCAACCGGCTGTCTTTTTACGAGGATGAAATTTTGTTTTTGCAACACCACATTGATCAAATTGCTGCTAAATACAACTCGGATAAAGTCCTTGCCCTTTGCGAAAGTTTTAACAATCGCCTCATCATTCAGCGCAACGAAATTCATAAAATACGGGACGAAGTGAAAATGCAAGAGCGCACACTCGCACTGGAGGAAATTTCTGATCCTATTGGCGCTGAATCCCGCTATTATCCCGATGAAGAAGAAGAAAGAGAGGAAATGGCAACTTTTGAAAAGCTTTACTACAATTTGAAAGAAGATTTAATGCAGTTTTTCAGCAAAGTAAGACGCTAATGGGTATCATCAGATGAAGGAATGTGCTGCGCCCAGTATTGGGGCGGCACATTTTTTTTT
>CAZFBN010000033.1:0-40256 GCA_964517145.1 uncultured Saprospiraceae bacterium | reverse complement strand
TGCGTTTACTTGCTATTAGATGTGGAAAAACTTAATTTTTAACAGCTTCTAACATGTAGGTGTTAATTCCCTTCTAACACAAGAAATTGCTTTAATTTTGTAACATCCCAAAACGATTTATATGAAAAAAATTCTGCTCCTGTGCTTTTTTCTGAACGTTTCTTATTTTGCAATCGCCCAAACTACGCTGTCTGGCATTATCAATGTTTATGCGGCTGTCACGAATATTGACACTTGTGCAGGCATTTTGACCCTCGACAAATCGACTGGCTTTTCGGCAGGCATGCAGGTGATCATTATTCAAATACAAGGTGCCAATATTAATACCTCTAATAATGCTAACTTTGGATCAATCAATGAGATACGCAGCGCAGGCTTGTACGAACGCGCGCGCATTCGGGCGGTGAACGGCAATCAAATCGAACTGGAAAATAGTTTATTAAACGCCTACGAAGTTACTGGCAATGTTCAGGTGATTTCGTTGCCCAGCTTTTCCAATGCAACTGTGACAGACACGCTGTTGGCAAAAACTTGGGACGGCATCACCGGCGGCGTATTGGCGCTGGAAGTGACGGATCAGTTGGTTTTAAATGCGCCAATAGACTTGAGCGGCAGTGGTTTTCGAGGTGGAATTGCGGCGATTGATGCGAGCAATAATTGCAATGCACTGACCAACGCCAACGCTTATTATTATGATTTGAATAACTGGCGCGGCGCAGCTAAAGGCGAAGGCATTGCTGCATTTGTGGCAGATCGGGAGGCGGGGCGCGGGGCACAAGCAAATGGCGGCGGCGGCGGCAATGACCATAATGCGGGCGGCGGCGGCGGCGGCAATGTCGGGGCAGGTGGCAACGGCGGCAATAACAATGAACCCGA
Organism: uncultured Saprospiraceae bacterium; assembly: GCA_964517145.1. Classification (GTDB taxonomy): domain Bacteria; phylum Bacteroidota; class Bacteroidia; order Chitinophagales; family Saprospiraceae; genus JADJNW01. Next base: position 39,380 of record CAZFBN010000033.1, on the reverse strand, counting down.
TTTTCTGGGCTGTGACGGCACGTTTCCGGGTTTAGGTGGAAAAAGTTTGACGGATTTAAACAAACGGCTTTTTTTAGGCGGCGGTGGAGGCGCGGGACACGAAAACAACGACCAGAGTACCAATGGTGGCAATGGTGGAGGTATTGTCATTTTAATTGCTAAAAATCTGGCAGGCAATAATTTTAAAATTGCAGCCAATGGCTTAACGCCGCCCACCACTACTGGCGACGGCGGCGGCGGGGGTGGCGCAGGAGGCTCCATTTTGCTGGATGTTCAAACCCTTTTAAGCCCGATTTTGATAGAAGCCAGAGGTGGCAACGGCGGCAATATTGACAATCGCAATGGCAATCGCTGTCACGGACCAGGCGGCGGCGGCAGCGGGGGTAGGTTGATTGTGTTGGACGAGCTGCAAATTAATTATGTCCTGACTCGAGGCGAAGCAGGTAGAAGTTTAAATTCCAGCACTTGCAACGGAAGTACAAATGGCGCAGAAACCGGCAGCGACGGTTTTCAAGAAAATTTTACCGGCATTCCGCAAAGCGAAGCATTCAACACAGCACCCGCCATTGTGAGCCAGCCTCGCAGCGTACCGGCTTGTTTGAATCAATCTGTGCTCATTCAAGTAGCAACCAATAACGCAAATGTTCAATATCAATGGCAAGTAAATAAAGGCGATGGGGCTGGTTTTCAAAATATTACAGATGATGATATTTACGCTGGCTCAAGCACAAACGAATTGATTATCAACCAATTAGCTACTGAAATGAGGGATGATGTATTTCAACTTATATTAAATAGCAATTGTTTTTCAACGATTCAATCCGAACCGATTCCGCTGTCCATTCAGCCTAGCCCAACCGCCCAATTTGATTTTACTGCGCATGGATACATCATCAATTTTGATAATACTTCGACCAATGCAACGGAATACTTCTGGGATTTTGGAGACGGACAAACCAGCGATGCCGAAAATCCCAATCATACGTTTGCGCAAAGCGGCGATTATACGGTCACTTTAATTGCTATAAACAATTGTGATTCAGTAGCTTTTACTCAAAATATTAATATAAACGCCATACCGACTGCCAGTTTTTCCGCAGATACGACGCTTGGTTGCCAACCTCTTTCCGTCACTTTTGAAAACACCTCCGCAGCCAATGCAAGCAGTTTCATTTGGATTTTGCCAGGTGCTACGCCTAATTTTTCTACTCAAAAAAATCCAACCGTTACTTACAATACAGGCGGCAGCTATGCTGTAACGCTGATCGCTTCTAACGCCAGTGGGGTGGACACCTTACAGCAAGACAGTTTTATTGTGGTGCGACAAGCCCCGACGGCAGCTTTCGATGTGATGACGAATGAGTTTACTGTCAATTTCAACAACACCTCTCAAAATGGCGATAGCTACTTCTGGAATTTTGGCGACGACACCACCAATAGCGAAAAAAATCCAATTCATACTTATTCAAAACCAGGCACTTATACCATTACCCTCACTGTTAACAATGCTTGCGGCAGCCAGTCCACTTCAAAAAACGTTACCCTTGGTGCGGTTCCTCAGGCACTTTTCACGGTCAATCGCCCAAACGGTTGTGCCCCACACTTGGTGAATTTCAGCGATGTGTCAAGTGGTGTGTATGAAGCTCGTATGTGGGAATTTCCAGGCGGCAGCCCAACTATGAGCACCGCCGCCAATCCGCAAGTGGTGTATGCTTCGCCGGGGCAATATGATGTTCGTTTGATTATCAGCGGCGTATTAGGGAATGACACTATTCATAATTTAGCATATATCAATGTTTTACCCCCTCCTACTCCGATGTTTTCATATGTTGTAAATGGCAATACGGTAACATTTAACAACACTTCCAGCAGTGCCCAATATTTTCAATGGACATTTGGCGACGGGCAAAGCAGCACCCAACAAAATCCTATTCACAATTTTGCGAACGGCGGCATCTATACCATTACACTCAATGCGTCCAACGCCTACTGTGGTCGCTCCACGAGTCAGGTCATCGCCGTTGGGCTTACCGGTGTAGAAAATTTACAAGAAAGCGGCATCTCAATTCTTCCCAATCCAACTCATGGTCAGCTATTTATAAATTCAAATAATTTAAATGAAAATATCAATTATCATTTATATAATTTACAGGGGCAATTATTACAAAACGGAAATTTTGCTCATAAAGTAGCCTTGAATTTATCCGATTTTGCCAATGGCCTGTATATATTACAATTGCAACTGGAGGATAAAATCTGGATCACAAAAATTATAAAACAGTAAATAATTGTTGCTTCGGTTTAAGTCTTTGGGGTTAAACCGCCTGTTTTAGTGGCTTCCGACGTTTTTTTGCTGCAAGCATTCACTCTTTTGAATGTGGACAGTTACGCATAAAATCGCTTTGTTTATATCGGTGTAGATGGCATTCCGAACACCATTGCGTTTCGGGCGTACCCGAATCCAGTGGTGGATAATATGTGGATTGAAGTTGCTGGACCGGAATTTAATTTTTATGTAACTTTATAATGATATGCAAGGACGCGCCATCGGCATTCGGGAGCAGAGCATCGCCGGATTTGGACGCTGGAAATCGAGTTTTAATTTATCTGATTTAGCGCCCGGCGCTTATATCCTGTCTTTCGCCGATAAAGAAGGAAACCTATTAGTTTACAAAGCATTATAAAACATTATTAATTTTATAAATAGCTGCATATCAATTAGTTACTATAAAACCTCCTATTTTTTTAATTTAAACTCCACCGTGTACCCTCCTATCTCTTTCGCTTTTAATTTATCTGTTATTTCCCACCTGGGTCCTTCCCGCAGTAAGCGAATCGCCTCTTCATCCAAACCGTAGCCTAAGGATTTCACAATTTTAAAATCCGTCAATTTCCCATTTGGTAAAATTAGGAAAGCAATCGCTACTTCTCCTTCAATGCCTGCTTCCTGCGCTGCTTTCGGGTAACGAAGATTTTTATCAATATAATTTTTGAATTGCTCAAATCCACCGCGTGGCTCGGGTTGTCTGGAAATAGAAAGCTCAGAGCGAATCCGAACCTGTGGCGTATCTTTTTTTTCAGTTTCCTTTCTTACGCTTGTTTCACCCAATCCACTCACCACCACCTCTTCCAGCGCCATGCCACCTGCACTCAATTGCAAATTAACCGTATCACTCGGACCCAGTCGCACTTCTTTAGAATCATAACCGGTATAAGAAATCATCAACAAATCTTTGTTTTTGGGCAATTCAATTTTGAAGCGCCCTTCTATATCCGACACCGTGCCCTGATTCGTACCGGCTATCACAATAGACGCACCAATCAAAGGCTCGCCGCTTGCATCCGTCACTTTGCCAGAGACCACGCGATTGTTGGGGTTGGATGGGCTCAAGGTACGTGCCCGCGCTTGACTTGCAGCAGGTTCGAAAGCCTGAGGCACCACTATTGGTGCAGCTTCCGCTTTTTTCGCAGCAAGATCAGGTTTAGTTTCCTCCGTTTGGGTAGGTAAAGCCGCATCCGCAATGGCGATGTTGGTGTCCGTTTCCAGTTCCACCACGACCCCATCCGTGCGGGGAACGGTTGGTTTGATAATTGGAGAATCCTCCTGCCCAGGATTCACGGGCGTTGTAGCACGTTCTTCTATTGCCAGCGCTGCATTCGTATCTATTGCTTGAACGTCTTCTGTTAAAAGTTCTGCCTGCTCTTCCGTGGAGAGCGTCTCCTCTTGTTGCGCCTGGGTTACCGCTTGCGACTGACTTTCCTCTTTATTCAAAAACCAAATGCCAAAACTCAACGCGCCCACCATTGCCGCCGCCGCTGCTACTCTTGGCAAATAGAAAATCAAACCCCGCCGCTTGCGTTCCTTGCGCTCTTGCAAACGCCCCTTCAAACGCTCCACTGCCTGTGTATGCTTCGCTTCCGGCAATGCCCGAAAACCCGCCAGCGCATCCGCCAGCATAGCATCCCCCTGCGCCAGTTGCTCCAACTCGCGTTCCTCCTGCCAGGTGATCGTACCCTCCAACCACTTTTTCAGCAAGGCATCCCCTCTATGTGCTACGTTCCGGTTCAAGGTTTTAAAATTGTAATTCGTTATTGGTTATTTGGGCGCTCACGGCTTGTTCATTTGTTAGCATTAGCATTTTAAGATTTTCAGAATCATTGATTTTGTTGGTTGTTAAGTCACTTAGCCCCTGCATCACTTGGTCATAATTTTCTGCTCCAGACAAATTTTCAAATTCCGCCGCCCATTTTGTATAAACGACCGAATCTTCCCTAGTTCTTCTGCTTTTATTTCCGCAATTTCCTGGTACGATTTTTCTTCAAAATAAAACAATTCGATGCTTTCCCGCTGCGTCGTCGGCAATTTTCCAATACAATCCCGCAGTTGCGCTTCCTGTTCTTCGCCGTTCTCTTCATTAGGATGCTCTGAGCCTTCCAAATGCATAAAATCAGATTCCAAAAATTCCCGCTGCGGCTTGCGCAATTGCATCAGACAATGATTTTTTGCCAAAACATACAGCCAACTCCTGAAATTTTGCACCTCATGCGTCTTCACTTTCTCCACCAATTGCTCAAAAATCGCCATCACCGCGTCTTCCGCGTCCGCTTCCTTTTTAAAATATTTCAAACACACGCCGTACACCAGTTCCACGTACCGCTCATACAAGCGCCCCAACGCCTCCACGTCGCCGCCCTTGCGATAAGCCGCCAGCAGCGCCTCGTCACTCTCCGGTAGGTTCGACTTGGGACGTAAGAATCGGATCAATTTTTTTCAGTTTCGAGTTTAATGAGTAAATGATTACTTAGAATTATTTATTTTTAATTTTTTAAAACCTGATAATCAGTTTTTTAATTATTTTCAAGTGCCATGATGCCGCCTCTAAACGCAGATTTATTCTGCTGTCAGCGAACATCTGCGAGAAACCTTATTTTGTATAAACGCAATTTCGATAAAGATAAAACGTAATACAGCTCAATTTAGCTGACTCGCCTCATTTTCCAAAACCCAAATTTTCCAATTTTCTGCTGAAGGCAAGTTTCCATTTTCCCTTTCAAATTTGATTTAAAAAAGGGTGTGTTAAATCACTCAAACGAACTGTATAAATCATACCCCTACCATCAAAAAAATTTTACATTTGCAACGAATGACTGAAATCCTTGTGCTATGAGCAATCATACCCATCTCTTCGAGGAGTTTTCTCCTGTGTCCAAAGCGGAGTGGCTTGCCAAAATCGAAAAAGATTTGAAAGGAAAGCCGCTGTCCGATCTTCAATTTCATTTGGAAGAAGACATCACCTTAGAACCGTTTTACCATCCTGACGATTTTACGACAAATGATGCGCCAGTGACTTCTGCTAAGCAGCGAAATACCTGGGAAATCGCAGAATACATTGATGTTCAAGACATTAAAACAGCAAACACCCAAGCGCTTGAGGCGCTCAATGGCGACGTGAATGCGCTGTTATTTGAATTACATCGAGAACCTACTGAAGCTGAACTGACACAATTGCTTGCTGGGATTCAGTTGGAATACATTTCGACCAATTTTGGACAACATTTTCCTGGGAAAAATCCGCAGTTGCTCCTGCAACGTTTTTATAATTTTTTGAAAGAAAATGGCAAAAACCCTGCTAAAATCAGTGGTTCAATTAACTTTGACGCCATTTTGGATTGGGTGGACAAGCCTTTTGGCGAAATGGCAGAAGCCATTCAGTTTTGTCAGCATGAAATGCCGCAATTTCGTGTCATCGAAGTGGATGCCCGCCGTTTGCACTCAGGCGTGGACCGTACCAGCAGTGAGTTGGCGCTTCTAATTGCCAAAGGCAGCGAGTACCTGGCGCAGTTATCAGCATTCGACATCAGTGCGGCGGTAGCCAACCAGCACATGCAGTTTGCCATAGCCATCAGCACCAGTTATTTTGTGGAAATTGCTAAAATCAGAGCACTTAAACTCTTGTGGGCAAATGTGTTACGCGCCTATAACGCCCCCGTTGTAATGCCGGTGATTGAAGTGCATTTTGCACCAGAATCGCAAGATAACAACCCAAATACCAATATGATTCGCGCAGCCACACAAGCCTTGTCGGCGGTGGTAGGCGGCGCGGATCGCGTGTATGTGCTGCCTGCGAATGCCGCGTTGGGCGAAGCGAGCACCAGTTTTACACGGCGCATTGCACGAAATGTACAGCATTTATTGCAATTGGAAAGCCATGCTGACAAAGTAATGGATCCTGCTGCGGGTAGTTTTTATATTGAAAAATTGACGGAAAAGTTGGCAACAGAAGCCTGGTCAAAATTTCAAGACATAGAGGCAAAAGGAGGTTATTTAAAACATTAATACAAATTATTGACAATCCAACTGCTCGATTTATTTAAAAATCCGTGCACTCTTCATTTTAAAAAATTGCATGAACCGAGAATTCCTGCTCAATATCTTTTTTTTATTATTTATTAACCTGCTTATCAAGCCTTTCTATATTTTTGGAATCGAGCGAACGGTTCAAAACGAAGTGCCGCCCGGCGATTATGGTTTATATTTTGCTTTATTTAATTTGACGCTGACTTTGCAAATTTTAGGCGACCTAGGCATTCAAAATTTTAACAACCGCCACATTTCGCAGCACAGCTACTTATTAAGCAAGTATTTTCCGTCCATGATTGTATTAAAAAGCATGCTGGCAACGCTGTTTTTTATCATGGTTGGCATTGTAGCGGTGCTGAGTGGGTACGATTGGAATATTTTTCCGCTATTGATTCCCGTTGCCATCAATCAAATGCTGAATTCCTGGCTCTTGTATTTTCGATCCAACATTGCCGGGCTGGCGATGTACCGAGCCGATAGCATCATTTCTGTGTTAGATCGTTTATTTCTTATCATAATTTGTCTCGTTTTATTACAATCATTTAGTTATTTTAAAATTCAGTGGTTCATTTATGCACAAACCGTCAGCACCAGCCTCACCGTATTAATCGCTTTTTTGACCTTTTATCATAAATTGGGCACGTTGCGCTTTCGTATCAATCGGGCGCTGCTGTGGATGATTTTAAAACAAAGTTTTCCGTATGCCTTGTCCGTCATGCTAATGGGGACTTACGCGCGGCTCGATGGATTTTTGGTGGAGCGCCTGCTGCCCAATGGCAAGTTGGAGGCGGATGTGTACGCGTCGGCGTATCGCTTGCTGGATGTGAGTAATATGATCGGGTTTTTATTTGCGGGCTTGCTCCTGCCGATGTTTGCGCGCATGCTCAAAGAGCGGCAGCCTGTTCAGCATTTATTACAATTTAGTTTGCAACTTATATTGGTGGGCGCGATAACATTAGTAGTGGCTACTTTTTTTTACCGACATGATATTATGCTGGCGCTGTATGATAAAGCTACGCATTACGCAGGCGACGTGCTAGGTATATTGATAATCAGCTTTATACCCTTTTGTATTATTTATATTTATGGTCCGTTGTTGACTGCCAATCAGAATTTAAAACAATTAAATATAATTTTCGCCATCGCTGTTGTAATAAATTTAGGTTTTAATTTTCTTTTAATCCCAGTTTATAAAGCATTAGGAACGGCAGCCATCGCCTTGGGCACACAAGCTTTTGTTGCAGCGGGTCAAATCTGGCTGGCGCAGCGCATGTTGCGTATAAAAATTTCTTCTAATTTTATTTTTCGTATCATTTTATTTACTTTATTCACTTTGATAATAACGATCAGTATTCATTATACCATGAAGACGCATTGGCTTTTAGGTTATATTTTAACCTTGGGCTTGAGTCTGGCGAGTGCATTTCCATTGGGTTTGATTCAAAAGAAGATGTTTTTGGAGTTATTGCAATCAAAAAAATAGATGCGTATCATTCATCATTCTTTTTTCAAAAAATCAATATTTCTTTTTAATCCTGCGTATTTAGTGCGTTTTACTGCGGAATCTTTAAATACCTTTTGAAAAACAGCTTCGGTAATTTCCTCCCATTCGCGTTTGTTCATTTCCAATAACGCAGGATGTGGCTCAAATGCTGGTTCCTGGTGCGGTTTGGAGAAGCGATTCCAGGGGCAGACTTCCTGACAAATATCGCAGCCAAACATCCAATTTTCAAATTTACCTTTATAATCCGTTGGAATAGCGTCTTTTAGTTCAATTGTAAAATAAGAAATACATTTACTACCATCGACTAAATAACCTTCTGGCGAAATGGCTTCCGTCGGGCAGGCATCGATGCAACGCGTGCAGGTGCCACAGTAATCTTTCATCGGATCATCATATTCCAACAGTTCTAAATCTATAATCAATTCAGCTAAAAAGAAATAAGACCCTTTTTTGGGGTGAATCAGCAAAGTATTTTTACCCACCCAACCCGTACCGGCGCGCTTCGCCCAATCGCGTTCGAGCACCGGCGCAGAGTCCACAAAGCAACGACCATTTACCTCGCCTATGTTTTCTTTTATAAAATGTAATAAAGATTTTAATTTGTCTTTTATTACAAAATGATAATCTCTGCCGTAGGCGTATTTTGAAATTTTAGGCGCTTCGGGGTCGGTTTGTGCCTGTTCGGTATAATAATTATAGGTGAGGGCAATCACGGTTTTAGCGCCTTCAACCAGTTTGGTAGGATCCACTCGTTTATCAAAATGATTTTCAAGGTATTGCATGCTGCCGTGCCTACCCTGCAGTAGCCAGTCCTCCAGTCGCCGCGCCTCCTCGTCCATGTATTCGGCTTTCGCAAAGCCCACCTGCGCAAAACCCAAACGCTGTGCTTCTTCGGTAATTAAATATTTATAATGTTGTGTATTCATTTTTATATTCTTTATCACCCATTTCCCTATCACCCTATCCCCCAATTTCCCCATCCTCTTACATCTAGCTGACAAAAGTCATTTTTGCTACTGACACCCGTCATATTAAAGATTTGACAATCAGGGCAACTTGTGGTCATAAACGAAAAACATCCTGTTTTTCATCCAAATAAAAGCGCCATGACAAGTAATCTTTCATTCTCAGCAACAGAAGTTATTGCGGTCTTCGCGGTGGTGCTACTCATTATTGCTTCGCTCATTACTTTAGGTAAACGGTATTTTAGAAGCAAAGCTGATAGTAACCTCACCGAAAAGTACAAAGAAAAGCAATGGTCTTCACCATTGGAAGCCCGTAATAAATACCCAGATGTGGACGTATTTTCTTACCGCGACACTGTGTTTAGATTGAGTTTAGCAATGGTAATGGTTTTAATCATTGGTTTTTTCAATCTTACGACCGAAATTGAAAAAGTAGAAATTCCAGATGGAGCGGCGTTGCTGCTCACCTCTGACATAGAAATGGAACTGCCTCGCACACAGGAGGCGCCACCTCCACCGCCACCGCCGCCGCCGCCTGTCATTCAGGAAATTCCTGAAGGTGTAATGACGGATGTGGAAGATGTGGATTTTGTGGACCAATCGGTTGATGCGAATACGGAAGTATTCAATGTGCCAGCTCCCGTTACGACTCACAGCGAAGAGCGCAAAGCCGTAGCGCCTCCGCCTCCGCCTCCGCCTGCGCAAGAGGAAGAAGAGATTTTTAAAGTGGTAGAGGAAGCGCCTCGTTTCCCTGGTTGTGAAGACTTGGCATCCATTCAGGAAAAACAAAATTGTGCGAATAAAAAATTGTTGGAATTTATTTATGCGAATATTGAATATCCGGCAATTGCAAGAGAAAATAATATTGAAGGTACCGTGGTGGTTCGTTTTGTTGTTGACAAAGATGGTAAAGTGAACGATGCCCAGGTCGTACGCGAAATTGGCGGTGGCTGTGGTGAAGAAGCCTTAAGAGTGGTCAAAAAGATGAACGAAATGCCTGCCCGCTGGTCACCAGGTAAACAACGCGGACGCCCTGTGAAAGTGTATTTCACCTTACCGGTGAAGTTCATCCTCAAAGTAGATCCATAGTCTATTTTGAAAAATGTTAGAAAAATAGCATTTGATATACTAATCCAATTTTAAATGTTTTGATTGAGCCCTCACAGTTTACACTGCGAGGGCTTATGTTTTTTCAAGCGCTTACTCACTTCGCAAAGAATTCACTGGATTGCTTACGGCTGCCCTTACCGCCTGCATGCTCACTGTACCCAGGGCTACTAAGAGCGCGATCAATCCAGCTACTGCAAACATCCACCAAGGCAAATGGATGCGATATGCAAAATCCGCCAACCAATTACTCATGGCATACCAAGCCACAGGCACCGCGATGACAGCGGCTATCAACACGAGTAGCACAAAATCTTTGGAAATCAAAGCAACGATACTACCCACGCTCGCGCCCAGCACTTTCCGAATTCCAATTTCTTTCACCCGCTGCGATGTAGCAAATGCTGCCAATCCAAACAGCCCTAGGCAAGCAATAAAAATGGCAATGCCAGAAAAAATGGTAAACAAGCGCCCCTGCCGCTGCTCGGCTTCGTACAATTGTCCAAAACTTTCATCCACAAATGTGTATTGATAAGGAAAATCAGGAAGGAATTGCTGCCAGTTTTTTTCAATAGAATTCAACGCATTTTGAATGTTATTCCCATCTATTTTAATGGAAATATCGCTATAAGTAAACCGGCTACCAGATTGCGGAATAAAAAATACAATCGGATTGATATTAGAATGCAGCGATTCAAAATTGAAATCTTTTACAATACCGATCAAGCGCCCTTTGCGACCGCCGTATTCAAAGGGTTTGTCCACGCCTTCTTTCGGATCTTGCCAGCCAATCATGCGCATCGCCGTTTCATTGATAATAAAAGCCGTAGAATCATCGGTCGGGAAATCGCGGGAGAAATTGCGCCCAGCAGCAAAATCAATGCCATACGTTGGAAAAAATTCATGATCGGCAAAAACCATGTACAAGGTTTCAGAAGAATTAATCACAGAATCCCCCATTGGCACCTTGGCTGTTCCGGCTGAATTGAGCAAACGATTGGAAGGCACCAGCAGCGAGCGACCTACATTTTTCACATTCGGATTGCTCATCAACTCCGTCCGAAAAGCGTCCCATTTGTCTGTAATGTTATTATAATATGGCAAAGTTATTACATGCTCTTTATCAAAACCCAACGATTTATTTTGCATGTATTTCAATTGTTGAAAAACAATGCCTGTGCAACTTATTAAAATAATAGAAATGCAAAATTGCGCTACTACCAGCACTTTACGCAAGGAAACATTGCCACCACTCACGCCCCCTCGCCCTCCAAGGGGGAATATGCCTTTTAATACGGTAATCGGCTGGAACGATGACATAAACACCGCCGGATAAATGCCTGATAATAAACCTACTAGCACAGTTACTCCTAAAGCTAATGCTGCAAACCGCCCGTTTAAAATAGATAGAATCGTCAAGTCTTTACCCGTCAATCCTTCCAGTAAAGGCAACGCCAGCCAGGTCAATCCGATCGCCAGTATCATCGCCAGCAAAGTCATCAGCAAAGATTCGCTCAAAAACTGCCTCATCAATTCCTGCTGCTGCGCGCCAGCTACTTTCCGAATGCCAATTTCTTTTGCACGCGTCGCCGAGCGAGCCGTCGCTAAATTCATGTAATTGATGGCAGCAATTAACAAAATTAATAATGCAATAGCCCCAAAAATATACACTCGCTTGATGTCGCCATTTGGTTCAATTTCAGAATCCAGTTGCGAATGCAAGTGAATGTCCGTCATTTTATTCAAAAATAATTTGGTAAAGCTCGAAGGCTTGATTGCGCTACCGTCGGGCGACATATTTGCATTCATGTGCCGATCCAAAAATGCAGGAAATTGCCCTTCTAATTTTTTGGTATCATAGTTTTTTGGCAAAAGCAAATAGGTAGAAAAAGAATTATTCCCCCAATTGGTGCGCAACTGTGCTTCGCCATAGATAGCCGAATCGCGCAAAGTGCTAAACGACACCAGAAAATCAGGATGCCAGTGCGAATTAGAAGGAAATTTTTTAAAAACGCCCGACACCTTCGCCGCAAAAAGTCCATCCACTTGCATCATCTTGTCCATCGGGTCTTCCTTGCCAAAATATTTTTTTACCATTTCATCCGACAGCATGATAGTGAAGGGATCGCTCAATGCCTTATCAGGATTGCCTTTCAGCACATCAATGGTAAAGATTTTGAATAAGTTTTCCTCTGCCAGAAATACATTTTGCTCATTGAATACTTTATCCTCGTACCTCAAATTACGTGTAGTTTGTAACATCCGCACCACTTCTTCCACCTCCTTAAAATCATTTTTAATCAAGGGTCCAAACGGCGGTGCCACATGCCCCAGATGCAGCTGCACCGAGCCATCTTTTTCCAAAAAACTCCGGGTAACGCGATAGATGCGGTCGGCGTTTGCATGGTATTTATCATAACTCAGCTCATCCAGAATGAACAATGCAATGAGCAGGCAGCAGGTCAGCCCGATGGTCAATCCCAGCAAATTAATCAAGGAAAAAATCTTGTAACGCAGCAAGTTGCGAAAAGCGATTTTGATATAATTTTGTAACATAATGGGTGATTTTGATATGAGTTTTTATTAGGAACATCAGATTATTTCAAAAAAAATCAGGGTATATTAAAAACATTACAACGCTTTTATTTTCAAGTGTTTTCACGAAATCACGCTTACCGCTCCCTTCTAAATTGGTATAAGACTCCATTCTGTGAAAAAAGGTTACACAACATTGCAATTTGTAAAGACCATTCTGATAAAAACTGGTTGCTTGCGCGATACAGATCACTATTTTTTAGGCGCTCGAAGCGTGGTGAGCAGTACGCCGCCAATCACAAACGCCGTACCTAACCATTGCAGCCAGCCAAAATGTTCGCCGAGGAAAATCCGAGCTAAAAGGATGATGGCAATTGGAGAGAAACTACTGATAATAGCGGTATTGCTGGGTCCGATGACGCGCAGCCCTTCCGACACCATAAAAGACGGCAGCACCGTGGAAATAATCGCCATTAAAAAAGACAAGCCATACACTTCCATCGGGTAGTGAAATAACTGCCACTGGTACATGATGCCGTGTTGTATTAAAATGGCAATGCTCGAAGCGCTAAGCGCCAAAGCGGTGAAGCGTTGCGTACCAAATCGCGGAATGACACTGCTACTGCCTATTAAATAAATTGCAAATACCAGCGCACTGACAAAAATGAGCAAGCCGCCTAATAAAATATTACTATTGGAATCATGTAATAAATGATCGAGAAAAGCAATCGTTATGCCTAAATAGGTCAGCACCAGCGATAGCAATTGAATGGGCGTGATGCGTTTGTTTAAAAATAAAAAGGAAATTATTACAACCAAGGTAGGATAAGTAAATAAAATCAAGCGCTCCAAGCCGGCAGAAATATACTGCAGCCCCCAAAAATCAAATAAACTGGCGAGATAATACCCCAACAATCCCAAGCCGATGATTTGTAGCCAATCTTTTTTTGTCAAAGATGGTGCTTGTGCTGCAATGGCTTTTTGGCGCGCGTTCCAGGCGATGACCAGAAAAAACGGCAAGGAAAACAACATGCGCAATGCCAGAAGCGACACGGGGTCTATTTCGTACCGATATGCTAATTTTACAATGACTGCTTTGGCAGCAAAGCATACAGAACCCGTTAATACCAATAGAGAAGCCACCATTTGCAGGCGATTGGCAGGCGCGAGGGTATTGATTTTCATGTAGCAACGTGCAACTTTCCGTGGAAAAATTTCTTCGGAGAACATGGTGAAAACCCAACTTGTTGCAAAAGCATCAGCGAACAAGTTGGGTAACTGGCACGCTACAAATGCCGCAAAATTTCTTTTTGACGCTGGCTAAAATTAAATGCTTCAAATAAGGTAAGCGACAGCGCTTCTTCCAGATTGCCAAATGCTTTTTGATAATCCACTTGGCTGGCAAGAATCACCTCCAGCGCTTCCGCTCTTCCAAATACATCGGTGATTTCTGTTTTGGAAGGCTCACCAGGTAACTGCTTGTAAGTCAAGAAGTAATGGCGCAAACGATTCACCACGCCCGGCGGCAGCTCGCTCACATCGCGCATGTGTCCATACACTTCGTCGCCCTTGAGCACCGCAATGATTTTATCGTCGGCTTCATTGTCGTCAATCATTCTTAAACCGCCAATCGGAATGGCTTGCAAAATAATGTCACCATGTGTGATTTCGCGCTCCGTCAGCACACAAATATCCAGCGGGTCATCGTCACCAATAATGTTGATGCGCCCTGTTTTTTCCATACAAAATTTGCCTACCTCTTCTTTACAATACGTTTGCGGGAGAAAGCCGTACAAAGCAGGCACAATGTTGGAGAACTTTTGCGGACGGTCTATTTTTAAATACCCTGTCAATTTATCTACTTCGTATTTAACTGTATCAGAAGGAATTACCTCGATAAAAGCAGTCACTACTTCCGGCGCTAGGTCACCGATCGGAATACCATGCCAGGGATGCGATTTGTAACGCAACCCGATCATCTTCCACAACTTATTAAACGATTCTGCACTCATAACTTTTGGTTGATTGGTTGATTCATTTCAAGGCGCAAAGGTACAACAGGGTTTTGGTTATTGGTCATCTGCCGTCGGGTAAATTCTGCAAAGCTATTTTCAAAGTTTCCGGTACATAATGTGCGCATCCACATAGCCTTTTTCAAAATGGTAAAATGCTTCTGGAATCGTTCCAATAATTTGAAAACCAATAGATTGCCACAGCTTGACCGCCCCTGTATTCGTACTTACTACAAAATTGTATTGCATCGCACGGTAGCCTGCTTCTTTTGCAATAAGCAAGGAGTGTTCGCCCAATTGCCTGCCAATGCCATGATTGCGAAAGCGATTGTCCACCATATAAGCCGCATTACAAACGTGTGCGCCGTGCCCCGGCTGATTCGGTTTTATGATGTAAGCGCCCGCTACTTCTGCTTCTACTTCCGCCACATAAATCAAATTTTCGGTATTAATCCAATTTTTTTCAATGTATGCCCGCGGTGTTGTTTCGTCGTAAGTGTAATAAACGCGCTCGTCTATCACTTGTTTAAATATTTCCCATATGCGGGCAAAATCGGTTGGAGCTGCTTTTCTTAATTTCATTTTACATATATTTTAATATTTAAAAGTATTTAAAACATAATTCGTAAAGTATTAATTAATAGCGAGAAGAAAATTATAATTCGATTCAAAATAACTTATATTGACATAAAAATTACATTATAAATTGCTTGTTGTGTATTGATTTTAAATTAAAAACTATGTATATTTGTGTTGGTTTTTATTCAAAAATGACGGCTCAGTAAGGAAACTCTTTATAAATTCACAAAGGCAAATATGCGCAAGGTAATTTACACTTTTGTGCTCCTGTGTTTATTACAGGAGCTAAACGCACAACGGGACTATACCCTCACGTTCCAATCAGGAAGCGTTCCGACTCCTGAAAACCTACCTAGTGACTCTATCGATTCCACTTTTTTTAGCGCACATCAATTTCAGGATGCCTATTACTTGCTTTTGCAATTCGAGGACATTCCTACGACAATGGAAATCAATCGATTAGAAGAACTAGGCGTGGCCTTGTATCATTACGTACCCAACTATGCTTATGTCGCAAAGATTCGCAAACAAATCAATTGGTCACAGGTACACGCGCGAGCGGTATTGCCGCTTCAGCCTCAGCACAAGCTTTCAAAAGCCTTGGCAGAAGGGAATTACCCGGCGCACAGCATGTCCGGCAGCAGCGGCATATGGGTCAAAGTTTATCCTTTTCCTGGCATAGAAGTGCCCATTTTTGCAGAAAATTTAAAACAAAGTGGATTCACGGGCAGCATTGAGGGAAATGGCGTATTATTAAATATGCCTATGTGTTGCATCCTGGATTTGGCGGGGCATCCAGCCGTTTTATTTGTAGAACCGCAAGAAATGAAGCCTCAATCGGAAGGCTGGGTTGGGCGAACCGCTCAGCGTTTGAATCCAATCAGCCAGCATCCGGGCGTAGGATTTGACGGCGCGGGCGTGTCCATTGCTATCGGCGATGATGGCAAGGTATGGCACGAGGATTTCCGCGGGCGGCTCACCGATTTTAACACTTTTGACAATGGCAGCCACGGCGAAATGACGGCAGGGCTGGCAATGGGTGCTGGCAATCTTAATCCACTTGGCATGGGCATGGCACCTGGAGCAAATTTATATATGTATCCAATTGAATCCTATGCACATCTGGAGAATGCAGTGGCTCATTTGCAGCAGTACAATACCGTGATTACTTCTACGTCCTACGGCGAAGGGTGTAGCGGTATCTACACGCAAGGGGCACAGGGTTTGGACAAACAGGTTTTTCAGAATGAAGTGTTGCTCCATTTTTTCTCTGCCGGCAACGCAGGCGAAGACATGTGCAACGGATTTAGCAACTTTACAGCGGCAGATGGCGGGCGTTTTGGAACGATCACTGGCGGACGCAAAACAGCCAAAAATGTTTTGACGGTTGGAAATGTTGCTTTCGACGATCAGGTAATCAAAAACAGTAGCCGTGGTCCTGCTGCGGATGGACGCATCAAGCCAGAGCTTTGCGCACACGGTCAGGGAAATTTGTCAACCGATAGCAACCATGGTTATCGCAGTGGAGGTGGTACTTCGGCGGCCGCGCCAAGTCTGGCGGGTACAGCTGCCGTTTTGTATCAAGCTTTTCGCGAATGGAATAATGGTGCAACGCCTTCTTCCGCTTTGATAAAAGCGACTTTGCTCAATACAGCTGATGACTTGGGCAATCCAGGACCTGATTATGTGTCGGGTTTCGGACGCGTGAATGCTGCCAATGCGTTGGAACTCTTGCAACATAACCGGTACATTCAGGCGAGTATTGCGAACAACACAACCAAAACGCATCCCATTCAGGTGCCCAGCGGTACAAAACAATTGCGGGTGCTGCTCTACTGGCATGACGCAGAAGGGCTGCCCAATGCCGCCAAAGCCTTGGTCAATGATCTGGATATAAAACTCAGTACCCCAAAAGGAGACGCCTATCTACCCTGGGTTTTGAGTCGCGCAGCGCATCCCGATAGTTTAAATCAACCCGCCTACCGAGGGATAGATCGTATCAATAATGTGGAGCAAATTACGCTGGATTTACCCGAAGCAGGCGATTATACCATCAATGTAAGAGGCAATGTGGTGCCCAAGGGGCCTCAAAAATATTATTTGGTTTATTATTTTGTAAAAGAAGAATTAAAATTGACGTATCCCATTGGCGGAGAAGGCTTTGTGCCCGCTGAAAACGAAGTCATTCGCTGGGATGCATTGGGCAATACTGGTTCTTTTACATTAGAATATTCTATCAATAATGGCGCAAATTGGCAAATTTTGGCAAACAATATTCCAGGCAATTTGAGACATTACACTTGGGAAGTTCCCGCCATTAGCGCTACACAGGTGCGCATGCGCGTGAGTCGCAATGGCAAACAAGCGGCGTCTTCTGCCCCTTTTTGTATTTTAGAATTGCCAGATTTTCAAATCACTCCGGCATCTGTCCATACTGCCCAGATTCGTTGGAACCGAGTAGCCGCTGCCAACACCTACGACGTGTATGCGCTGGGTAGCAAATACATGGAGGTGATTGGCACTCTCAACGATACGAGTTTTTATTTTAATACCAATCTTGGACAGCAAAACTGGTACAGCGTGCGGGCGCGCCATTCCAATGGTGCTACCGGCAGACGCGCTTTTGCACAATTTTATCAGCATCAAACGTGCGATGTTAATTTGACCTTGCAATTAAAGTTTGATTTATATCCTTCTGAAACCTCTTGGGACATTCAGGATGCCAATGGGAAAATCTGGGCATCAGGTGGTCCTTACCAAGGAAGCACGGTGAATTCCAGCACTCAAATGAATATTTGCCTGCCCTACGGTTGTTACAATTTTAATATCCGTGATGCTTACAACGACGGCATGTGCTGTGCGCACGGGCAAGGCAGTTATCGCCTCACAAATGCCAGTGGAGAGGTGCTCGCTGCTGGCGGCGCCTTTACGAATTTGAAAACGCATCCCATTTGTTTGCAACCGGTAACAATCCATAATTTGGCAATTCAGATTCGTTCTGCTAAAAATATTTCCTGTGCGGGCGGTCGTGATGGGTCTATTGCATTGAGCGCTGCTGGAGGTTCCGGCAATTATACCTATCGTTGGAATACAGGAGCCACTGCGGCAACTATTTCCAATTTAAGCGTGGGCACTTACACCGTCACCGTTTCTGATGGTATTAACCAGACCTTAACCAGCGTGACACTCACGCAGCCCCCACCTTTGCAAGTGCAATTAGCAACGCAGCAAAATGGATGTTCGGAAAATAGTTTTGTTAACATTGCAGCAGCTGTAAATGGCGGCACACCTCCCTACGCTTTTTTTTGGAACAACGGAAGCACCAGCAATACACTTGCCAATTTGACCAGCGGAACCTACTTCCTCACCGTCACCGATGCCAATGGTTGTACGCAAAGCGCCCAAACGACCGTCCAGCAGTTTGAAAAATTGCAAACGGACATTCAATTGACCAATCCTACCTGCGCGAACAGCAACAACGGCAAGGTAAGTGTGATGGTCAGCGGCGGCGAAGTGCCTTACCAATACCGCTGGAGCAACGGCAATACCAACGCTTCGCAAAATGGCTTGAGCAGTGGTACGTACCGAATCACTGTTACTGACAACAAAGGCTGCGAAAGCATTGCAACAGCTCGTTTGCAAGCGCCAGAACCACTTACTTTGACTTTTACAACCGTACAGGCATTTGGTACAAATAACGGCGCAATTAACGTGAGTGTAAATGGTGGAAGCTTCCCTTATCAATTTCGCTGGTCCAATGGCGCTACTGCTCAGAATTTGAATAATCTAGCCCCTGGCACTTACATCGTCACCGTTACCGATGCCAATGGATGCACTGCTTCCGGCGCGCAGCAAATTGCTTTTCAAGATATTACAAATTGCAATATTCAAGGAAGTAACACTCGGTTTGAATGGATTCAAAAAGTACAATTGGATCAGTTTACCAACAGCAGCGGCAATAACAGCGGCTATGGCAATTTTCAACAATTCCATATTCCACTGCGACGCGGCGGCAACCACCAGATTGTATTGACGCCAGGGTATCTTTCTGTTGCCTTTCACGAATCCTGGCGTGTCTGGATTGATTTTAATGGCGATGGGGATTTTCTGGATGCGGACGAAGAGGTGCTAACAGCTGACGGAGTTGCCGATGAGATAACCGCAACGATTCAAATTCCCAATAATGCTGCCACCGGGGCTACCCGCATGCGTATTGCCATGCGCTATGGCGCTCCAGCCTTGCCTTGCGGCACTTTCCCGTATGGAGAAGCGGAAGATTATACAGTAATTATTACCAATAATTTAAATATTTCAAATGAAATTACCAGTCGTGCTGCTCCCAATTTTCTTTCGCTGGAAATGCCAAAAACATTGGATGTAATAATGTATCCTAACCCTACTACGCAGAATATATTTTTAAAATTTTACTCCGATTCGAAAGAATCTTTACTGTTAAAACTTTATGACTTGCGCGGACAAGTACAACAGCATACCTGGAAAACAGTGCAAAAAGGCGTTAACAGCATGGATTGGACATTAAAAAATTTGCCCCCTGGCACCTATTGGCTTCAAGGCGAATGCGGATCATCGCGTTTTACAAAGCCGCTGATTATTACAAAAGAATGATATTCATTTAGTAATAATTTAGCTTTTGCCGCAGGCAAAACAGCATCGCAAAATCCCAGGTTCTTTAACTATTTCAGCACATTACTAGGTGCGTCATTGGTGTCATTAGAGTTGCGTCAATATAAAAAAGTTCATTATCAGTATCATAGTTTTTCACAACTCCACCGCCTCCAAATTATATTTATTCCGATATTCAATCGGCGACAAACCCGTTATTTTCTTAAAAATACTGCGAAAGGCTTTAGTATCCGAATAACCCACGTCGTACATCACTTCGTTGATCGTTTTGCGACTGGTTTCCAAACTTTTTTTCGCGGCTTCTATTTTCACGCGTTGAATGTACTCGACCAAGGTATTGGAAGTTGCTTTTTTAAATCGGCGCTCCAGATTTCGTCTGCCCAAAGCGAACATAATCGCCAGTTGATCCACATTCAATTTTTCCTCCACGTTGGTTTCAATAAATTCCTGCACTTGCTTGATCGGTTCGTCTTCATGATCTTTCTGACCATTAAAAATCGTGAAAGGGGATTGGCTACGGCGTTCAAAATCAATCTGAAACGCTTTAGAACAAAATACTGCTATATCCCGACCCGCATGTTTTTCAATGAGATATAAAATCAAATTTAAATACGAAAATGCCCCGCCACTCGAATAAATGCCCAATTCATCGGTGATAATTTTGTCTTCCAACAGATTGACCTCCGGGAACATTTTTTTAAAATCATTCGCCGCCAGCCAATGCGTCGCGCAGCTCCGACCATTCACCAATCCCGTAGAAGCCAATAAAAACGCGCCCACACAAAGACTCGCCACCTCCGCGCCCCGCTGGTGCTGTTGGACAATCCAAGGAATAAAATCGCGGTTCGCTTCCAGCAATTGCGGCATATCGCCGTCCAGCGCAGGAATGATAATCAAATCTGTTTCCGCAATTTCCATTGCAATGGCATCGGCATAAATCGTGTAGCGCCCGCCGTGCGCGAGGGTTTCCTTGGTAAGCCCTGCCAGTTTTACATTGAAAAGTGGCTGTCTTCCAATACTTTGTAAATATTTATTCGCTTCGGTCAACACCTGACGTGGACCTTCAATGCTGCCTAAAATGGCGCCTTTCGGGACGAGAATAGTGATCTGCTTCATGCTACAAATATAAGAAACAAAAATGTCGGAATCAACCCCTTTAATTGACGGAATTACCCCTCACAATAGTTAAATTTTAAACGTATCTTTGTATTATAAATAATTTTGGTTTTATTTAAAAACAAAAATATATAATGTTGCCAAACAAAAAAATCACCCGACCAATAAATCACTCCGTATCAAGCAGCAACGTAGAAGCTTTTTTGGCATATTGTGCCTACGATGTACGTTGGAATTTGGCAGGCAGTGCCCCTCAAGTTATTCAAAATACGACGCGCACTTTTTTGAAGGAGACAAAAGGCGAAAATGCCAAACAAAATTCTGAAGCGCCGACAGGAGAAGCGAAAAAAGTAAGGTAAAAATTTTATTTAAAGTTTAAAACGCTTAAAATGAATTTATTCCAATTAGAAAAAGACATCCAAGTGGTTTGCGTCCAGGCGGAATCCTTCCCCGAAGGTGTAATGGCGGCGCATCAAAAATTACATTCCATTATATCACATGATGTAGATCGGCGCTATTTTAGTGTGTCTTTTGGAAGCGCAGATGGAACTATTATTTACAAAGCTGGCGCTGAAACCCACGATCCAAACGAAGCAGAAACCTTGAATTTAGAGCCTTTTATTATAAAAAAAGGAAATTATAATAGCATTCTGATTCAGGATTATATGAATAATATTCCTGCTATTGGCGCAGCTTTCCAGGAATTGCTAAAATATCCGCGTATTGACCCGCAAGGTGCTTGTATAGAATGGTATATAAGTAACAAAGAAGTGCAATGTATGGTGCGCTTGGCGGATTAAAATTATTTTAACCTTTAAAAACCAAATATCATGTTATCCAATTCAAAAGCATTCAGCGGTTTTTCCGTTGATGATTTGCAAAAAGCAAAACAATTTTATGGCGAAGTGTTAGGATTAAAAACTGCTGATAATCCAATGGGATTGTTAGAATTACACTTGCCAAATAATAATCCTATTGTCATTTATTCCAAACCCAATCACGAACCCGCTACCTTCACCGTTCTCAATTTTCCGGTGGAAGACGTAGAAAAAGTAGTGGATGAATTGACGAAAAAAGGCGTGCAATTTGAACAGTATGAAGGTGATATCAAAACCGATGAAAAAGGCATTTCCAGAGACAACGGCGGACCAACCATCGCTTGGTTTAAAGACCCTGCCGGCAATATTTTATCTGTATTAGAACCAAAGTAAATAACTATCACTAAACATTCAAAATTCATCATTAAAAATTTAAAAAATCATGGCATCGTTAAATCCTTATTTAAAATTCAATGGCAATTGCGAAGCAGCTTTTAACTTCTATCAATCTGTTTTTGGAGGCGAGTTTGTGAATCCTATGCGCTTCAAAGACGTACCCTCGGAATACCCTATGCCTGCTGGCGAAGAAGAAAAGATCATGCACATTGCACTCCCGTTGAGCAATAGCTCGGTGCTGATGGGCTGCGATGTACCCTCCTCCATGGGAGCGGCGAAAGTGGGCGATAATATTGACATTTCAATCAGCGCCGCAAGTAAAGCAGAAGCAGATCATATTTTTAATGGATTGTCGGCGGGTGGCAGTGTGATGATGCCGATGGCAGACTCCTTCTGGGGCGCTTACTTTGGCATGTGTACCGATCAATTTGGCATTCACTGGATGGTGAGTTATGATGCCAATTATCAGTAAAATTTTACATTTTTAAATGTTTTTTTTTAACACATAGACACAGTAGCACACGTAGTGATACTTTGCTTAAAGCAATCTATGTGAACGATGTGCCTATGTGTTTAAAATTGTTTTTGTATTATATTTTATTTTAATAAAACGGATCAAAAAATGGCAAATCAAATTTTCCTAAATTTACCTGTAAAAGATTTAAATAAATCGGTTGAATTCTTTACACAACTTGGGTTTTCATTTAATCCACAGTTTACAGATGAAAAGGCAGCGTGCATGATAATTGGCAATAATATTTATGCCATGCTGCTGCTGGAAGAATTTTTTAAAACCTTTACTAAAAAGCCGATTGCTGATGCAAAGCAAACAACGGAAGTGATCATCGCTATTGATGCGGAAAACCGTAGTGCTGTGGATGACATGGTGCGCAAAGCCGTGGCTGCCGGGGGAAGTATTTATGCCGATACGCAAGATCATGGCTGGATGTATGGGCATAGTTTTGCTGATTTGGACGGGCATCAGTGGGAAGTATTATACATGGATGAAAGTGCGATTCCGAAAGATTGATATTTATTATTTTATATTTTTAATTTATTATTTGACGTTTATTATTTAATCATCATTAAAATTATAAGTATGAAAACATTACATTTTTCAACCAGCATCAACGCACCGAAAGAAAAAGTTTGGCAAGTACTTTGGGAGGACCAGACTTATCGCCAATGGACTGCCGTTTTCCACGAAGGCTCTCACGCTGTAAGCGATTGGAATGAAGGCAGTAAAATTTTGTTTCTTGGTCCAGATGGCAGCGGCATGTTCAGTAAAATTGAGAAGAAAATTCCGAATCAGCAAATGACTTTCTTGCATTTGGGTGAAATTAAAAATGGCGTTGAAGTATCCACCGATTGGGAGAACGCCAGAGAAAGTTATTTTTTGACAGAAAAGGACGGTAGCACTGCATTGAAAGTACAGTTGGATTCAGTGGGAGAATTTGAGCAATATTTTAGTGAAACTTTCCCGAAAGCATTACAAGCCGTGAAAAATATTGCAGAAAATGAATAAAACTAAATAAAAATGCAAAAAATCACCCCTTTTTTATGGTTTGATAATAATGCGGAAGAAGCCATGCAGTTTTATACTTCCGTATTTAAAAATGCGAAAATTAAAGATGTGATGCGCCAGGATGGCAAGGTGTTGACGGCTACGTTTGAGCTGGAAGGTCAGGAATTTATGGTGTTGAATGCCGGTCCGTTATTTAAATTTAATGAAGCGGTTTCGTTTTTTGTAAAATGCGAATCGCAGGAAGAAGTCGATTATTTTTGGGAAAAACTGACGTCGGACGGCGGTCAGGAAAGCCAATGCGGTTGGCTGAAAGACAAATACGGCTTGTCCTGGCAGATTATACCAAACATCCTGGGGGAATTGATGAACCATAAAGACCCGGCAATCGCTGGACGCGCCATGCAAGCCATGCTGCAAATGCGTAAAATTGATATTGCTGCTTTACAAAAAGCAGTTGCTCAGGAAGCTTGATTTGTAAAAAACGCGGTTTGGAAGTACCAATCTCATTTAAAATTCTATATTTTTATTACATCAACTAAATAAACCAATGCGAAAATTAAAATTACAGATGCAACTCTCAGCAGATGGCTATGTGGCTGGATCGAATGGTGAAATGGACTGGATCACCTGGAATTGGGATGATGCGTTAAAACAACATGTTACCGAGTTAACGGAATCGATGGATTGCATTGTGCTTGGCAGAAATTTGGCAACGGGCTTCATCCCGCATTGGGCGGCAGTGGCGGAGGATGCTAATAATGTTGAATATGCAGCAGGCAAACAATTTACCGACACGCCCAAAGTCGTTTTCACCAAAACCCTTATGGATACTGGCGATTGGGAAAATACCAGCCTTGCAAAAGGCGACCTCTCTGAGGAAATCATCCGACTTAAAAATCAGTCGCAAGGCAAAGATATCATCGCGTATGGTGGTGCAAAATTTGTAGCTTCCTTGATTCAGGAAAATTTGGTAGATGAATTGAATCTTTTTATAAATCCGGCAGCAATTGGCAGTGGGATGCCCATTTTTACAGATCGTACCAATTTGCAACTCATTCACTCCCAGCCTTTTGAATGTGGTATTGTATTATTGCAATATGCTCCGAAAAAATAATTACACATTAACACTTGAGCTGCTATATTTTTTTTGATTTGAGGTGTTTTTATGAAATCACTTTTCAAACAAAAAACACCCTATGACAAAAATTCATCACCTGAACTGTGTTATGATTCAATCGCCCATTGGTGTGCACGCCATTGGGCACTGCCTTTTACTCGAAGATGGAAATGAGCTTGCCTTAGTCGATGCGGGTATTGGTTTGCTTGAAACGCAGCACCCCAACGAGCGACTTGGAAAGGAATTGATTGATATTGTGGGTTTTAAATTTGATAAAAATCAAACAGCTATTGTGCAGATAGAACAAATGGGGATTGATCCATCGCAGGTTAATCATTGCATTGTGACTCATTTAGACCCCGACCATATTGGCGGATTAGTGGATTTTCTCAATCTGGAGGTACATGTAGCAAAAGAAGAATATGAGAATTTTAACAGTGGCAATCCGCGTTATTTACCAATTCAACTGGCGCATCAGCCAAAGATTAATGTGTATAATAAATCGGAAGAAGAATGGTTTGGATTGGAAGCACGTAAAGTGGAGATTGGTTTTGAGTCGACTATTTACCTTATTCCTTTGTTTGGGCACACGCTGGGGCACTGCGGGGTGGCAATTCAGCAAGCCAACACTTGGGTTTTACACGCGGGTGACGCCTACTACCTGCGGGAAGAATTGACTTCTGACGAGCATCCGGTGTCACAATTTGCAGCCAGCCGGGCAGATGACAACCAATTGAGAATACGATGTTTACAACAAATTCGAGGCTTGATCTCAGCACATCCTGAAATCGAGATACTGGGTTATCATGATCCAAAGGAATTCAATCCATAAAAAAAAGCAGGAGCGTCTTGCGACCTCCTGCCTCACTTCTGTATGAGAAACCCTTTACAAACCTAAATTTTTATGACAATTTAAAAGTCACATCATTGTGGAGAAGATTACAGCCCAATATTCACAGGGCAATTCGGGCGCACTGGCTGTAATCTTCCAGAAATTAAAACCATCGCTAGTGGACGGTTGTCAACTATCCGTCCTTCCATTTTCAATGTTGGCTACAAAAGCCGATTTGTTATCTGCGTTGCTATTACTTTTTGTATGAGTTGTGGGCACTATTCCTTTTACATTTACTTCTGGTGTTGCTCCACCTGTGGTTTGAATGTCTTGAGTATGTTCTAACACGCTACCGTTGTAAGCATCTTTGATCGTCCAATGGCGCGTTACAGTTGCTCCGTTCACTTTATCTTCCCAACTTACATTGAAACCGCAGTCATTTTTATCTAAAATGCGCTGATCGTTGATTGTTGAAAAATCACCATCTTCATCCAGGATCGGAAAGCCTGCTACTTGCGGTGCAAACATCGCATCGGCGCTATCAAAATTACCAGGAAAAATGATATTTGAAATTGGCGGACGTTTAACAGCAATATATTGGTCAAAGCTAAATTGAGTTCCAGCCTTATCGGTTGCTGTCCAGTGGCGCTCCGTCACACCAATTGCATTTGTGAAAAAGTTAAAATTCGACAGTTTAATCTGCGAGGCATCTGTTGATTTAAAACGCAAGGTTAAGGTATCTCCCAAGCGCAGTAGCGGTGTACGATAAAACCCCTTGTTTTTTACCGAAAAAATTTTTGCGTTCACCGCTGTTTCTAAAGAAAGATTGGAGCCCCCAATATTTGTCCAGTCGAAAGCTGCATAACCCTCAGCCGGTATCACAATTCGGAGAATTGTTTCCATTTGCGGCGCAACACTGACCTTCGCAATATTAGCCCCTTCAACTAATATGCCATTGGGAGCTCCGGTGACATCTACCCCACCGTCACCACTTATCTTTTCCCAGCGCGCCCAATCAAAGTATCCGGCAAATCCGGTCGTATTCCGGGCTGCCAACTCAAAATAAGAATCTTGATACGTTAGGCTGGTGATTGCGCCTCCACAAGGCGAATCAATTGTGGGAATTTGTACTTTTTTGGAATTTTTAAGGTCGAAACAACTAATTGTTGCATGCGTCACCTTTATAATGGGCTCACACGCATTGGATGCGGTTGGTATGGTATGTTGTGCCTCACAAGGATGAATCGCCGCAGCTACACAAGCTAAAGCGACCCAGCAACGCTGGAGTATATGGATTAGCCAAGCTCTTTTGTGTCGTTCGACGTTCATGGGACTATGCAATTATTGTTTCTGACAAAATTGTTTGGTTTATTGTTTTGACGCTGCTTTTTTGAAAAAGTCACATTGCAGCAGAAAAAAACAATAAAAAAATTTTACGATTATCTTCGATTTCGATAAACGTAAATAGGAGACCAAACTTTGATATCGGGAGACATTGCGTCAGAAATAAACGCATAGATGAAGCAGAACGGAATGTAAAGTTTCTTCGTTGTCATGGGATTACGCGGTTTAAGGGATATTCTTTTGCTTTTCTACAAATGTACAAATAGCTTATTTGCACACAACAAAAATATTACTTCCATCAACGCGATGCACTACCCAAAAAATGGTAATTTTCAGATTAAAATATTTTAAAATTTAAATAGTCCTATTTTACAGGGATTTGAAATAATTAATTTAATTCGTAGCGAACAACTAATTGCTTTTCTTTTGCAAAAAAATGTGCATTGAATGGTTTGACGGTAAAATTAACTCGCCAGTTAAAAGACGAAAATATTCAAATCAATGCTGTTTATTCAGGCTGGGTTGCAACTTACCCCGGCACAGCTGAATGGGGCGCTCGACCTGTCGCAGAGTATGCCAAAAGCATTGTGTGGGCAGCTACCCTACCCTGTGCCCGTTACACTGTTGTACCATTTTTCACGACTGCGCCTCTTTCGGAATGGCAATATCCAAAATCATAATTTTTTGCCATACTTTACCAGCCAAACCTTGCGCCAATTGTTCCACATCATTCACCGCGTTGAGCACCACTGGGTCGCTGAGGTACTGGGCATGCAAAGCGGCAAGTTTGCTGACGATGGATAACAATTCAGAACAATAATCCAAATAGCGTGTCAACTCATAAGACGTCATGGTGCGTTGGGGCGAGTTGGCAGTATCTTGCGTAGGAGCCAGCAAATAAGCGGGGTCTTTGGTAAGTTGGTGCATATCCACCACGTGAGCAATGCTGCGCAAGCGGTGCAGCGCTCGAATGGCAGCGTAACGTTTCATCCTGCCCTCCAGCGTTCCTAAAAAATAAAGCGCGATACCGAGAAATACAATTTCATTAATAGCCGACTCTGTGCCTTGCAACACATCGGTAATGCCGTCCACTTGCGTGGATACACGCAACGACACACTTACCGCGATGCTAATAATGATGACAATAAAAAGCACCGATAATAAGGTCACGGCGATGCGTACTACCCAAAGCGGTCGGCTCAAGCGATCTACCAATTGGCTCACCCCTGCTCCAACATGGCGCAATTCATTGCTCACCTGACTCAAGCCAGAGCCTGGAAAACGATCTACAATTCGGCGCTCCAGCTTTTCGAGTGTTTTTAAAATCAAGTCGCATTTAAGCTCACTGTAGCGTGCAGGTGTTTTTTGACCTTTGATAAAGAGCGAAAACCATTCTTCCGCAAACATGGGTATCCGATCCCACATATCCTTATTTTTATGTCAAATATAAAAATTTTAATAAATGCTCAACCCTTCTTAACATGTTAAATGAGTAATTGAGCACATTTAATTTATAATCTCATGTGGAGGCGCAGCGTGTTTGATAATCAAAGCTTTACAATCCTCACGAGCTCTGCGTGAAAATTTTGCTCGACTACTAAATAATTAATTGATTTTCAATCAAATGGGACTTTCGACAGTTGAATAAAAACTGCCCACCTACTTACTTATCAACGTTAAGTTACCGCTAAATTTATCGGCTTGCAACTGCCATTTAAATAGCTAGCTGTATTTTTGCATCATCTCTTTCCTTTTTGGTAGGTGAATAAGTTCTTTAAAACCAGTATTTTATACCCTTGGTCTAAAATAAATGGCAACCGCTACGCTACGAGGTTAAATTTGGAACGCTTTTTTAAAACTATAAACCAAAATTCTAAAATCACGATGAAAAAAGTTCTCAGAATCACCGCCTGGGTGCTGGGATTGGTCATTCTTTTGATCGCCGGTACCGCTGCTTACGTCAACTTCGCACCCGCCCCTACTTATGATCCGCCGAGCATTCCCGACCTGAAAGTAGAAGTAACGCCTCAACGTATTGAAAAAGGGCAAAAACTGGCTTCGATGCAGTGCATCGTTTGCCATACTGGTAAAGACGGTAAACTGAGTGGTCAGCAAATGATGGACGTGCCCAAGGCATTTGGCAAAATTTATTCTAAAAACATCACCAAGCACCCGGAGCGAGGCATTGGCAAGTGGAGCGATGGCGAATTATATACTTTTCTGCGCACGGGGTTGCGCAAAGATGGCTCGTTTAATGCCATTATGCCCAAATTTCCTCAAATGGCAGACGAAGATGTTTATTCCATCATAGCTTGGCTTCGCTCGGATGATCCGAAGCTCGAACCTTCCGAAAACAAGCCTCCATTTCATCAAATGACGCTGTTTTCAAAAGGATTGGTAAAGTTTGTCTTCAAACCCTATCCGTTGCCTGCACAGCCCATTCCGTTGCCCGACACCACCAATCAGGTAGCGTGGGGGCGCTATCTTGCCAATGGAAATTATGGTTGCTTTGCTTGTCATTCTGCTGATTTTGCGACAAACAATGACTTAGAACCAGAAAAATCGGCTGGCTTTTATGGCGGTGGCAATCCGTTTTTAGATTTTGATGGCAACGTGATTCCTTCTTCCAATATAACGCCTGACGAGGCTACGGGTATTGGAAAATGGACAGAAGAGGAATTTGTACAAACGGTAAAATATGGTAAAAAAGCAGATGGAACGCTCGTGCGCTACCCGATGCTACCGCATACACCCTTGACAGACAATGAAGTAAAAGCGATTTTTGCTTACCTGAAAACGGTGCCTCCTATTGTGAATGACATAAAAGCGAGTAAAAAGTAAAATGCCTTCCTTGCAAAATACGCTGTAACAATGCTTGCCACGAAGACTCAAAAACATTTTAATAAAAATTGGTAAAGCCGAGTTGCTTTTGGGTCTTTGTGGCAATATTTGATACCAGCTTGCCGAATGGATGATCGTGCATCAAAACTTAAACAAAAAACTGATTTGCAATTATTTAAATATAAACATTTACGCCTTTTCATTTAAATTTGACATTAATCCTTCCCCTTTTATATTTTGATGCCAGCCTCGTCTAAAGCGTTGCCAATATTAAAAGTGTGCCCGTCCAATAATTCAATCGCTCGATGCCAATCTACATTGATCCAATCTTCTCCCAGTGGCGCGATCTGCACACGCTGACTTTGCGTAAAAATCCAAATTACTTTTTGAACGCCTTTTTCTAACAATTTTTTTGTTTTTTTATGGACATAATCCATATCAGCCAAGTTATTCGTATCTACTTTGATATCAATTTCAATATTTAAAATTGGCGGTATATCAATATAATGGAGGTTAATTTTGTCTGGCGTCAGTACAGCTTTATCCCAAAAAGCAATATCCAGGCTTAAATTATTCTTTTTCCCGAGGTGATTGCCGATTTCATTTGTAAAAGCATGGTACTTGGTATCTCCTATTTGAGTGTAAAATATTTTCATCAAATAACTAATGATCCATGCTTGTAATCCACTGCACCCCATGATATCTTCTGCTGTTTTTTTACCATTTAAAACATCCTGATAGCCAAGATAATAAAATAGTTCTCCGTCAATTTCATCGCGGATCAGATAATCCGGCACCTCCAAATTTGCTGCCAACGGCGCTGCCTGCCCCTGCCTCGAACGAGTGGTCATAATTCATAAATTTTTACGAAAAATAGCGTTTTTAACGTTAAAAAGCAAATTCCTTGCATAGTCTCCTTACATCCCCTAAATTGGGTGAGATGCGGCTGCAAGAGATGAATTATTTTTGAACCGATGTAATCAGCGCAATGAATAATCGGCTAATCGGGATTGGGATTTTACTTTTGCTGAGCTTACGACTAAACGCGCAGAGCTTTCTGGATCATATTTCGCTGGAGGAAGGGCTAAGCCAGGGGCAAGTGCAATGTATGTTGCAAGACAGCCGGGGCTTTGTGTGGTTTGGTACGCAGCATGGCTTGAATCGCTACGATGGCTATGAGATTCGCCACTTTTATCAAAATCCATTCGATTCTACCACGCTTTCCAGCGACGATATTTATTGCTTGTTTGAAGATTCCAACAAGCGCCTCTGGGTAGGTACAAAAAATGGGTTAAATTACTACAGCGCTACCAATCAATCATTTATACAATATGATTTAAATGCTGATAAAACAAAAATGCCCAACATGCCCGTCACCGGCATTGCGGAAGATCGCTGGCAAACGCTTTGGGTGAGCACAGGCAATGGCATGTGGCGCTTGATTCCTACGAAGGATTCCTTTCAAATTGTTCATTTTAAAGCAGATACGATTCATGGATTGAGCTACAAAGTGGTTCGGGGCGTCGTTGCCGATGCGGCAAAAGATATTTGGCTCGCTACACCGAAGGGATTGCAGCTTATTTCAATAAAAAATCCTGAACAAAATCCTGATAAACAAATAGTTACGTTTCAATTTGCCAGTAAAAATATTTCCTTGTCTGAAAAGGAAAACAAGCTAGGGGTGTACCATTTATATGCTGACATAAGGCAACAACGGCTCTGGTTTTCGTCGGAAAATCGGCTCTTTGTGTATGATTTAAAACAGCAAACGTTTCAAGAGCTGACGCAGCAATTGATGGAAGTCGGTTTTGAGATAACCGCATTGTTGGTGGATCGTTTTGGCGATTTGTGGCTGGGCATGTTTAATGATGGATTATATCGTTACAAAGTGGATGCTAGTTTAAAACTTCAGCTTGTCGAGCATATTCAGGAGAATCTTTCGGTCAAAAAAGGCTTGAAAAGTAACACCATTTTGTCGCTTCACGAAAGTCGGGCACCCGATGAAGACATTGTTTGGATCGGTACGCGCGAAGGGGGAGTGCATTTGTACAGTCGCTCTAAAAATAGCTTCCGCCAATGGGATCAGCTACTGGCACGAGAAAATACGGCTGCTGCCAATGCCGTGTTTAGCATTTGCACCGATAGCTATGGCTATTTGTGGGTCGGCACTTTGCAGGGGTTGTTTCAAATAGAACGGCACAGCGGCAAATACAAAAAATATATAATAGATGCTGCCACTCCGCGCAAGAATGCACATGAAACCATTTTTGAAGACAGCGACCGAAATCTTTGGGTGGGCAGCAACGGCGGCTTGTTTCGTTTTGATCGGGTAAAAAACGATTTTAAAACAGTCCTTTTACCTACGATGAAAAATATGCAGCCTAGGGTTTCCAGAATTTACGAAGACAGTAAAAAAAATCTGTGGATCGGCACCTCAGGTTACTTGTTGAAAATCAATTTGAAAGATGGGTCGCAAAAAGTTTTAAAACAATTAAAAAAAGAAAGCAACACCTGGCAACTGCCGCCAGTGCATGCTATTCAGGAAGACCGAAAGGGAAACATCTGGATTGGTACACCTGAAGGATTATTTTTATACAATCCTCAGGCTGGCGAGTTTACGCACTTTACCAATCAAGCGCACGACCCTAAAAGCTTGATTGACAATTCGGTACTCGATATTCATTGTAGCCCCGACGGGCAGGTGTGGCTGAGTAGTCCCAAGGGTTTGAGTAAGTTGGTTTGGGAAAGTGGGAAGGTGAGGTTTGAGCATTACACCGAAAAAAATGGCATGGCGAATAGCTTTGTGTACGGCGCTTTGTCCGACCGACGTAAACGCCTGTGGATCAGCACCAATGCGGGCATTTCCTGTTTTAATCCTAAAACAAAAGTATTTCGAAATTATGATTCCAATGATGGTTTAGCCAATCGCGAATTTAATTCGGGTGCTTTTCATCAAAGTAAAAATGGCGAGTTGTTTTTTGGCGGCATGAGCGTTCTGGTAAGTTTCCACCCGGAGCAAATGATTGAAAATCAGCACCTTCCTAAAACAGCCGTTACCGCTTTTCGCAAAATGGAGCAGCCCCTCCCCTTTGATAGTCTGTTGGTTGCTGATGGTAAAATTCGTTTAAAATACAGCGACGATTTGTTCGGTTTTCAACTGGCAGCGCTTGATTTTACAAACCCAGACAAGAATCAGTACGCCTATCAACTCGAAGGTTTGCAGGAAAAATGGGTGTACACCGGTACCCAGCGCTACATCAATTTTACCCATTTGCGACCCGGCGACTATATTTTACATGTAAAAAGTGCTAATAATCAAGAACTTTGGAATGACGATGCGATTATATCCATTCCTATTTTTATTGCGCCGCCTTTTTGGCAAACCTGGTGGTTCCTCACTTTAGCCACCCTCTTCATGGGCACAGTGGTTGTGAGCGTTTATCGGTATCGGGTGCACGCGAAGGTGCGGCTGGCGCTCGAAATGGAACGCGTCAAACTCGAAGAAAACGAACGTGTACGCAAGCTCGCAGCGCAGGATTTGCATGATGAATTTGGCAATACGCTTACGCGCATTTCGCTGCTCACCGAATTGATTAAAACCCGCACACGCACGGCTGATGAGGATATCAATAGCCTGCTGACTAAAATTAGCGACAATACCAGCCGTATGTATCAGGGTACAAAAGATTTTATCTGGTCGATCAATCCTGAACACGACAGTTTTCACGAGGTGGCGATTCGCCTGAAAGATTTTGGCGACGATGCTTTTGATAAAACGGGCATTACATTTCAAGTAAATGGCATTGATGATTCATTGAAAACCATTCGTTTACCAATGGGCGTCAGTCGTCATATTGTGCTTTTATTCAAAGAAGCGATGAGCAATACCCTCAAACACGCTTTTGCCACTGATGCTTGCCTGCGTTTTTTGGTGGAAAATGGACGCGCTAAAATTGAATGGCGAGACAATGGCGTCGGATTTGATACAACAAAACCTAATAGTGGCAATGGTTTGCAAAATATGCAAAGCCGCGCTAAACGCATCAACGGGCAAGTACACATTGTATCTGTACCAAATAATGGAACACGCGTTGTGTTGGAATTGTAAGTTTTTTTATTGCTAATTATTTCATTATTAATTCTTTAACGCTTATTTTAACATGGCATACTACTCTTCGTACCGACCCAACGTCACGCGCGTGTGCATTGTAGAAGACGATCACGTCATCCGTGAAGCATTTGCAACGCTAATAGGCGCTACGGAAGATTTTGATGTAGTGGCAACGTTTGGCAATGCAGAAGACGCCGTGCAGCAAATAGAAACCCTTCGCCCCGATGTGGTGCTGATGGATATAGAATTGCCGGGCATCAATGGTATTGAAGGCATTACACGCATTAAAAAAATTCGTCCTAAAACGCAAATCATTGTTGTCACCGTTTATGAAAATGACGAGCTGGTTTTCAAAGCTTTATGCGAAGGTGCCGGCGGTTACCTCACCAAAAATATGCGCCCCGAACGACTCATCGAAGCCATTCGTGAGGTGATGGAAGGCGGTGCCCCTATGAGTACCAACATTGCCCGCATGGTAGTTTCTTCTTTTCAAAAAAATCATAATTCGCCGCTAACTTCCCGCGAAACCGAGGTATTGGAATTGCTCGCGCAAGGCAAAAGTTACTCTGGCATTGCCCAACAATTGTATGTGGACAAAGAGACCATTCGCACACATATCAAAAATATTTACTGGAAACTCGAAGTGCATTCCAAAGCTGAAGCCATTGAAAAAGCTAAAAAAGAGCGCTTTATCTGATAATGATCATTTACTTAGTTGTTTGAAGCAAGCTAAGTAATCTAGTAGCGTTTCCATGCAGCGCCATGGCGTTCTCGAAAGTTGTAAAGCTTTGATTATCAAATATATTGCATCTTAGCGTCTCCTCTTGAGATTATTAATTAAATGTGCTCGGTTACTTATTTTTTAAAATGCCCATTGGTAACAACAAAGTAAAAGCGTGTAAACATTTTACCGCTTACACGCTTTGTATGAAGATCTGATAAATAATTATTCCTGTTTTTATTTAATGCGACAACTGAAATGGCGTAAATGGCACCGCACCCATCTTGGCGT
This sequence comes from uncultured Saprospiraceae bacterium, assembly GCA_964517145.1. Classification (GTDB taxonomy): domain Bacteria; phylum Bacteroidota; class Bacteroidia; order Chitinophagales; family Saprospiraceae; genus JADJNW01. The sequence goes on along the minus strand of CAZFBN010000033.1, from coordinate 4,561 downwards.
CCATCAGTCCTGCCTGTAAAAACTTGCCGCCACCGCCCTGGAAGTATTCAATTTTAATTTTGTGCTTGCCCGCTGCCAGAATTGTCTGCCCGGTTTTCTTAATCGCGCTGTGGTCTCCGTCGTGGTTCACGATCAATTCATCGTTCACATAGAGCTTCGAGCCATCATCCGTATTCAAAAAGAAAGTTTGCATCCCCGTTTCAGCAATGTCCACATATCCTTCCAGCACCACTGCAAAATGTTCGTCGCGCGGCGCGATTTCTTCCAAGCCCAACTGATTCGTTACACCGCTCTTCACTACTTTTTGCTTGGAAAAGTCCGGTAAAAATTGCCAATCGCCTTCATAATACATGTAACGCAAGCCTTTTTCCGTCTTTTTTACCTTCGCAGGGGCTTGTGGCGCCATTTTTCGCAGGGGTAACTTTATGGCACGGCTCGCGCGACCGTCAGTAGTGTAGGCTCGCGTCACGAGTGTAGCACTTTGTGCAATCGTGAGCGGCTGCGTGTAGCGTGGACTTTGGCGCGTCGGCTCAGTTCCGTCGAGCGTGTAGTGTATTGCCAGATTATCAAAAGCTGCTTCCATCGTCACCGTCGTCTTATCCTGATACAAAGTGCCTGTTGTAGAAATATGCGGAGCCGGTGGCTGCACGACGCTGGCTTGTCTTTGATCGGCGGTTTCTTTTTGCATCTGAAACGCGTCCATCAGGCGTCCTTCATGGTCAATGGCTTTGAAAATCAAGTTCTTATCATAAATAGCAAAGGTACAATAGTGATGCACCGACTCTACTTCTATCGTAAACCAGCTTCTGGTTGGCGCAAAGTTCTCCAATCCGCCGCCTGCCCCGCCGGAATTGATATAGACCACGCCTTCTTTCATGTTGATGCGGTTATCTTTTAGGGGCCAGGTACGTTCATACAAATGCGTGTGCCCAAACAGACAAAAATCCAAGCCATAGCGTTCGTATAGCGGCACTAAATTGCGTGCGTTTGGAACTCCTAGTGCTGACAAAGCAGCGTTGGTATTACCATGATCGTCATTATCAGAAGAGTAGGGCGGATGGTGGTGTACGGCTATCTTCCAGGTAGCAGTGGACTTTGCCAATTCCCATTCAAGCCATTCGTATTGTTCGGAGCCTTCCGATAAATCGCGGTTGCTATCCAACATAAAAAACTGTGCGTTGCCGTACATAAAAGTGTAATAATATTCTGGTTGCGGCGCTACAATGTATTGATAATAAAAAGGCGCATCTTGTTCGTGATTGCCCAATACCGGAAAAATCGGCACGCGGCTCATCAATTGCTGCCCATTGGAAAAAAAATGCTCGGTCCAATCCGTTTTTTTAAAACCCTGATCTACCAAATCACCCGCCAATACGACAAAATTAGGACGGTCTTCCCACACCTGCTCTGCCACTTTTCCCCAAGCCCAGGGCGTCCTGCCATTGCGCTGTGTGTCGCCAATTAAAGCAAACTGATAAGCACTGCTATCTTGCACCGCTGTTTTAAAAGAATAGACCGGTGTTCTTAAAGTGTCCCCCTTTTCCGTTATAGCAGTCACCTGCCAGAAGTAATTCGTCTCCGGTTTTAGCTCATTCAAAAACAATTCGTGCATGAGGCGCGTGCCTTCCAGTTTAACCGAGCGATCCAATACCGCTTTTTGCACATTCCAGCGTGCTTCGCCAAAGTCCACCCGCGAAGTGGCGTTTTCTTTGGTTTCCCACAGCACGTACATGCCATTTTTAGTGGAGAATTGCAGGTAAGGCTTTACTAAAAATTGGTCTTCGTTCATCGGTTGTGCCAGCGCAACAACCGCGTTGATTAAAAACAGCAATGGTAACAACAGGGCTTTCATAAATTGCAATAATTTAAATTTAAAGTGTTAAAAAAGATACGCAAAAATATACTAGCAGTTTTAAATGAATGTTTGGAAAGCATTACGTTTGTATTAAATAGTAGGTGGTGAATGTTTTTACAAATAAAAACCCCATAAGATTTCAATAAATCTTACAGGGTTGACAAGTTTTTTAGGATTGAATTAAATCTTCTTATTGCTTCACAAGAATCGTTCGCAACGTTTGGGCTTCATTTTTGACAATCACAAAATAAGTTCCGTTGGGCTGATCGCTTAAATTCAACTGTGTTTCATTCTTTATTCGTTGTAAAAGTTTGCCCATTACATCATAAAGCAGGATTTCATAATTGCCATTCAACGGAATCTCTAATTGAAAGTGACCTTTACCTGGATTGGGAAAAGCCTTTATTGTCGGCACATTGCTTATTGCTTTTATCGCGGTCGTCTGTCCTACTGGAATGCCGGTAGCGTAGCGCCAAATTTCAAAAACACCTTGTGCGTTGAGTTGATTGTAATAAATAAAAACCTCCTCTGCGCCAATGTAGCTTTCAGGATCGGTGCGTCGGGCTACCGTTCCATCATCGCAGCGCAACATCAGGCGCTTCTGCTCATCTGGCTCTATGCCAAGTACCCAGGTTTCTGCATTGACATAGCTGGAGGTGGTTGCAACCGCTTTCAAAACCAGACTAATGTATGATTTTCCGCCTGCCACAAACGGCTCTGGTGAACCAAAATAGCGGTATGGAGAAGCCTGTGCCGGAGCGCTCATGGTAAGTATTCTTTCCCAAAATGCGCCCCCATTGTTTTTATAAATGCCCAGCAACGTATCATTTACAATACAAAGCACTAAAAAATCTTGATATTCAGGTGCAAACCAGCCGTAGCAATACGTTTTTGCGTCCTGATCGTTGGTTATCACCACTTCCATTTGTGTATCGGTGTTGTAAAGAGCAATTTGACCGGCATTGGGACCTGTTTGTTTCACGTAAGCAAAGCTACGGGTGTCGTTAATCCAACGTGCTCCGTCGTCCAAACTATCTAAAACCACCTCGCTATCGGGCAAATTTTCATCCAAATAGCCGATGAATCCATTGTCTAAGGAAGGTCCTTTGGAGTACAAAAGCCGAATACTAGGCGATTCAGGTGCTTTGGTCGCAAGCGTGGACAGCCTGGCAATATTTCCATTGGAAAGCGGATTTCTATTTACCTGATTGTCCTGAACGGTAGCCCGCCAAATCTGCGGTGTTGCGCCATTGACTTTAGTATAAAACATTGCCCAGCCATTTTGATCTACGCCAAACTCCGGTCCATTAAAACTTTGAATCAAAGGAGTCGCATTCTGATCCACCAACACATCCAATCCAGAAGAAGATTTGAATAAGCCGGTCAAAGGATCTAAATCGGCTAACCAAACATTACCGGCAGCGGTCTGAAAGGCTATTTTGTGGATAGAACTTAAAATTTCGGGATCAATATAGCTGGCATTTTCAGGCGAAATACGCAAGGCTTTAGGCTCAGGGACTACCTTTTCTCCAACTAGCAAATATTCCCAAACCGGTTTAAATCGGGGTTGCATCGTAATGGGATCAATGGGAGTCGTCCAATCTACTGACGTGGCATTGTGAAAATTTGTCTGCGTGGCAGTGGTATCAATCGCCGAACTGGTGATGAGCGAATGCGTAAATTGAAAAGGCGCGGCGCTGGTATCAATAGAAATGATTGGACCATAAGCGGGCATGCCTAAATTCTCCCAGGTGGTAGGAATGCCATTAAAAATAGACGCATCGCCGGTGTGAATAAAGCCATAGTAAGCGCTGTCTGGCGTGGGATTTGTAGCCGTGACCCAATCAGGGTTTTTGCCGGGATAAATCCAGTCAACCCAGGAAAGCATAATCACCCGATCCACTTCAAACTGTTTGGACGCATACGTGGCATGCCCTGCTCCCTGCGAATGCCCTGCGGTGACGACTTGTCGCCAGTTGACCGTAGAGTCATTCAAAATATACTGTTCCCAGCCTTCATTTGGATAATTGTTTGCAAGATAGGCGAGTAATTTATTTAATCTATAAACAATCGAATTCGCAGTATTTACTTCCACCGCTTCATGATCGTCGGTGCCAAACCAAATTTCATTTCTTGCTCTGCCGTGGCAGGACGGGTCGCGCGTAGCTGGGCACACGACAAGATTGATCGAAAAATCGTTCTCATAATCCAACCCGATAACGTGATAACCTAAATCAGCAGCCGTTTTAAGAAAAAGTGTGTAGTCCTGTCCGGAAGCATTCGTACCCGGAAAAAAGAGGAGCAGTTTATTCAAAGGCGATGTAGTCGTATTCCAATAAACAAAATGCGGATCATTGCTACCAGTAATCGCCGCATCCGTGCTCGCCGGTGCAATTTGTCTTTCAATCAACTGACCAAATGTAGCCGTGTAAGCAAACATTCCGAAAAAAAGGGGCAAAAAATTTTTCATATGTGTCCAATTTGATTTTTCATTTGGACGATGAAATGGCACGGGGGTTTAAATAGATGAGGTATTTTTTACAAATGTTGCCGCATGATTTTACTTTGCTTTTTGAAGCACCTTACACCAAATTTGAAATGAGAAAACGTAAATGTAAAAATACCAAACAATTGAAAATCAAATTGCTAAACAATGAGCTTGTTTAAAATTAACAATTTTATATAATATGTTTACTGATTTTACGT
>CAZFBN010000032.1:0-41048 GCA_964517145.1 uncultured Saprospiraceae bacterium | reverse complement strand
CCCCAAATATCGCCTTTTCCTATTCTATGTGCTTACTTTTGGTGCGGAAACCCTAGAAAGCCAAAAATATTTTTGGTAGAATGCAGAAAAGTTTTACCTTTGCAATCCGTTAAAAACCCGCCGTCCCTTCAAGGGAGTAATCGGGTATGGTTTCACCAATTGAATTTTAACAAATGTCCGTAAAAATTAGATTACAACGAAAAGGTCGTAAGAAAAAGCCTTTTTATCACATTGTGGTGGCTGACTCGCGCTCGCCGAGAGATGGTCGTTTTATTGAAAAAATTGGTACGTACAATCCACTTACCAAACCTGCTACCATTGAAATTGACCATGAGAAGGCGTTTGAATGGGTGATGCAAGGCGCGCAACCTACTGATACAGTGCGTGCTATTTTGCGTTTTAAAGGCGTTTACTACCGCAAGCACCTCACACGTGGAGTGTTGAAAGGCGCTATTTCAGAAGATGAAGCAGCAAAAAAATATGCGGATTGGATGTCAGCGAAGGAAGCGAAAACTGCTGCTCGTATAGCGAAGCGAGCAGAGGAAATCGCTAATTTCCATGCGCAAGTGTCGGGTGCTCACATCACTGTACCGGTAGCTGTGGCAGTGGAAGAACCTGCTGCCACAGAAGAGGAAGCACCAGAGGTGGAAGCGGCTGTGGCTGACGAGGAAGAATAGGAGTGCAAGTCGGAAGTTTTGCAAAAACTTTCCGCTAAAAATACTTGACCTTCTACGTAGCTTCTCTTATCTTTACCGTAAATTATTTAAGGCTATACTTATTTCTAAGATACGTGTGAACCTGGTAGTGCGCTTTTTTGTACTATCAGGTTTACCTTTAAAAAAGGCAACCGTATGTATGAATTAGATCAGAATTATATTGACCGGTTGGAAAATCTGGCAGCTGAAATTCAGGAAGCGGAAGAGCTGCAGCAGTATCTCGAAACCGAAGAAGAAGAGGATTTTCAACGGCTTAAAGAGCTTTACGAACCAAAAATTGCTGCTTTGCACGAAGAAGTAGCCAATGAAAACCCTTTGCAGCTCATTTCATTAGAACTGGTTTTACTCGATGATGCCTTCGAGGGATTGTTCTTGCCAAGAATATTGGGGTATGCCGTCTTGCGCGGAGAGACAGATAGCAATTATAAATATGTGCGTCCACAGGAACACTTCAAAGAAGTGTTGCTCACGATTTGCAATTCGGCAAATTTCGAGATTTTAAAAAAACGCATCGGGCAGTCTATTCAAATGGCTTTTGCCTTGAGCAGCGATATCTGGGTGACCAACCTTATCAATAGCATTACCAATAAACGCATTCGCTATTTTTTACAATCGCAAAAACTAGATAAATATCGCCGCGACAATGATCGAGCGATTGGATTTGAACGCTATAAAAAGCAATTTAAACACGAAAATTATCAAACGGCAGCGTTTCCTGAAACGTTGACCGACCTGAAAATTGAATTTTCACCGCTCAAGCATTTTCTCATTCACCGCATCAAGCTTGAAGTGAATAACGCCAGCATCATTGAGCATCTCAAGGCGTTCATTCAAAATCCAGCGTTCCAGGGGGAAAATGAGCACCTGCAAATCATGAGTTTGTACGCCAACTTCTTTGACCTGAGCGAAGAAGACCAGGCACATCTGGCGGAAAACTTTAATAAAACACGACAGAATTCTCCACTTTTTGCCAAACAATATTTGGATTTTTTATTGGAATTGCATCGCAGCCACGAGATCAAATGGACACCAGATGCCGACCGCCGCATTTCGGCAATTCTTGATCGTTCTATTAACGATGAATTGACGGCGTATTATGATTTAATGAACATCATTCACAATACCGGCTATACCAATCTTGAAACGCAGGAAGCTATTAAAATTTTCTGCGACCAGCGCGAGGGACTATCCACTGCAAATGAAAATGTGCGGCAAACCATTTTTGAATATTTTGCCAGCTTTGTCAATAATTTGGAAGAAGATGCTTATTCTGATTTTTTTGAAATTTCAAAATTATATCCTGTTTACATGAGTATTTTTGCGAACCAGCGGTTCAACCAAAATTTGGAAGGTATTTCGATGGAGTACCTGCGTAAATTGCTGCTTCGCTACACCGATAAGCGCGGCAAGGATTATCAGGATATTAAAAAGTTTGTCTCCTCTGCGTTTGTTGATTTTGGATTTTTGACAGAAAAAGAAGTGGTGGAAATGTTTAAAACTAAGCGCAAGAAAAAAACGGCGGAAGCTTAGTTGGGTGATTGTTAACTGTTGTTGGGACTGGGGGTTGGTGCTTGGAAACGCCTGATATCCAGTATCATTTAACTACAATGTAACGGGACTATAATAAAATCAGGCATTTCAATTAAGTTTGAATATCCAACCTGCATTTATGCTAAACTCATTCTTCGATGGTATTCGTTCTTACGGTCGTGCTTTGCAATTGGTGTCAGAGTTGCGGCTCTGGGGCTATGTGATTGCGCCAGGTTTACTTTCCTTGCTGCTGGGCGCAATTATTATTTGGGTATCCATCGGGGTGGCGGATAATATTGGTGCGTGGCTCGTTGCCTGGTATCCCTGGGAGCGAGGGCGCGGCGCAGTTGAAACCATTGCCAATATTTTTGGGGGTTTGTTAGTGGCAGCTTTGGGTTTAATCATTTTCAAAAACTTGGTGCTGGCGCTGGCTTCGCCCATTATGAGTCCTTTGTCGGAAAAAGTGGAGCGCTACTTGACTGGCAAACCGGCGATTCCTTTCAATTTATCTCAATTTACCAGTGATTTGATTCGCGGCATTCGTATTTCCATTCGCCTGATTGTCAGGGAATTATTTTTTACAATTCTATTGTTATTACTTGGGCTCATTCCTTTATTTAGTCCATTTATTGCTGTTGCTATTTTTATAATACAAGCTTACTACGCGGGTGCCGGAAATATGGATTTTGCGTTGGAGCGGCATTTCCGGGTGCGAGAGAGTGTGCGTTTTGTGCGGCAACATCGCTTATTGGCTATTGGCAACGGCACGATTTATGTCTTGCTTTTGCTTACCGGCGTCGGATTTTTAGTGGCGCTGCCGCTGGGTGTCGTAGCGGCTACAGTCGAGACGGTTAAACGGTTGCAGCCACAACCAAATTCGATAGCCTCACGTTAAATATGGAAAAAATAAACGTCATGCGCATTTTAAGTTTTTTCCTATTTACCTTTCTATTTTTTACAACGGCTTGCAGTCAAAACGACGCTTCCAATGCTAAAAAAATATTAAAACAAGCGGCGCCAAAAGCGACCACGCAAAAAGATTTGTCCAAATACACCAAAGATTATTTTGCATCGGGTTGTTTTTGGTGTGTAGAAGGCGTTTTTGAAAGTGTGAAAGGCGTGGAGGAAGTCATTTCGGGTTATTCCGGAGGGCATACCAAAAATCCGACGTACGAAGAGGTAGGTTCCAAAACAACCGGACACGCGGAAGCCATAGAAGTTTATTATGATTCGACCAAAATTAATTATTCGACTTTATTAAAAGTCTATTTTAACTCGATGGATCCTACGCAGGTCAATGGGCAAGGTCCAGACCACGGCACTCCGTATCGCTCCATTATTTTTTATCGCAATGAGCAGCAGCGCCAAACGGCTCAAAACATGATAAACGAGCTAAATAAATCAGGAAAATATAATAAGCCAATTGCAGTAGAAGTAAAGAAATTTGAAAAATTTTGGGAAGCAGAAGATTATCATCAAAATTATATTTACCTGAATCCAGGCAATCCTTATGTACAACACGAGTCTATTCCGCGCATCCAGCGTTTTCAGCGGCAATTTCCGGAGTTGATTAAATCAGATAAAAATCTGGCGAAGCAATAAAATTTGCTGTCAATTCAAACCTGTAATGTTTTTGAAAATATTACAGGTTTGATTTTGTATCTTTGTTGAAAAGCCGTGCAACGACTCATTTCCATCCTTTTTTGTATTACAATTTTTTCTTCTTTGAATGCGCAAAAACAACGCCCGCGTGAGCTGGGCATCAAAATTGGCGTACTGCCGACCGGTACGCTCAATGCCATCACGGACGTAGCAGGAGTGCGCGTCGGGCACATCACGCTTGTGGAAGGTGACAAGGTGCGCACCGGTGTGACCGCGATTTTGCCGGATCCCGGTAATTTATTTCAAAATAAAATTCCGGCAGCCATTTATGTTGGCAATGGTTTTGGAAAACTCATGGGGTTGACCCAAGTGGAGGAATTGGGCAATCTGGAGACGCCGATCATTTTAACAAATACCTTGAGTGTGCCCACTGCGGCAGAGGCAGTGATTGATTATACTTTATTAAAATCTGGAAATGAGCAAGTTAGATCAGTGAATGCGCTGATCGGAGAGACGAATGACGGCGGCTTGAACGACATTCGCGGGCGACACGTGCACAAGGAACACGTATTGCAAGCGATTGCAAACGCCAGCGAGGGAAAAGTGGCAGAAGGCAATGTTGGTGCGGGTACTGGCACGCGTTGCTTTGGCTGGAAGGGGGGCATTGGCACTGCTTCACGCAAATTGCCGAAAAATCTGGGCGGCTACACGGTGGGCGTTTTAGTGCAGACGAATTTTGGCGGCGTATTGCAAATTGACGGCGTACCCATTGGCGTTGAACTCGGCAAATATGATTTTAAAAAGCAAATTGAATCGGCGGATGGCTCTTGCATGATCGTGGTGGCAACGGATGCGCCGCTCGACGTGCGCAATCTCAAACGCCTTGCAAAACGTGCCTTCCTGGGGCTGGGTAAAACCGGCGGCATCGCCTCCAACGGCAGCGGTGATTATATCATTGCGTTTTCTACTGCTAAAAATTTACGCGTTCCGTATCAAATGACACAGCCTTTATTACCAACAGAAGTGCTTCATAATGAGGCAGTTTCGCCTTTGTTTTTAGCGGTGATTGAAGCGACGGAAGAGGCGATTATCAATTCTTTATTTGCTGCAAAAACGATGACAGGCAACGGCGTTACCGTTGAAGCATTGCCGGTGGATAAAGTGCTGGAAATCATGCGAAAATACAATCGTTTACAAAAATAAAATGCTTTGGAAACCTCAAAAGTGGAACCGACAATTGGCATCATTATTCTGGCTGCTGGTGCCTCCAGGCGCCTAGGGCAACCGAAGCAATTGCTTGATTTTCAAGGAGAAACATTGATTCAGAAAGTAGTAAAAACGGCTTTAGCCACGCCATGCCGTCCGATTGTGCTGGTATTAGGCGCTTTTTATAATGAAATTGTGTTAGAAATTAAGAAATTACAAAATTTCGAAATTATTATTACGGAAAATAAAGATTGGCAGCAGGGTATGAGTAGTTCTGTAAAATTAGGATTGGAGACATTACTTCATTTTAATCCTGATGTAAATGCTGCTTTGTTTTTATTAAGCGATCAGCCGCTTTTAACCAGCGGACATTTGCAAAAGCTAACGGAACATTCAACCGCTTCCATCATTGCATCTAATTACAACAATCGCCCAGGCGTGCCGGCTTTGTTTGATAAAAAATGGTTTCCAGCATTGATGCAACTCACTGGCGATCAAGGCGCTCGAAAATTATTCGATTTATATGCTGAGGAAGTGTACACCATTTCATTCCCGGAAGGCGCTTTCGACATTGACACACCAGAAAATTATGAATATTTAAAGCAACATTTTGAATAATTCTCGTCCAAAACGTTTTTACCTTTGTTAATCATTAATCCATTCATCATTATGATTCACCGCGAAGGTTATACCATTATTTCTATTACATTAGTCATCATAAGTTTTATTTTTGCTATTGCAAACTTGATATTACCAGAACCCTGGAATTGGTTGATTTTGGCAGGATTAGCCGTGCTTTTTATATTTGTTGTACAATTTTTTCGCAATCCAAAACGCCTTATTAATCAAACTGATAATAACTTAATTTACGCGCCTGCCGATGGAAAAGTGGTCGTTATTGAAGAAGCCGAAGAGCCTGAATATTTTAATAATAAGCGATTGATGATTTCGATTTTTATGTCGCCCTTAAACGTGCATTGCAATCGGAATCCGGTGAGCGGTGTAGTGAAATACAAACATTATCATTCTGGAAAGTATTTAGTTGCCTGGCATCCAAAATCTTCTACCGAAAATGAGCGTACAACGGTGGTAATTGATAATGGGAATGCGGAGATTTTAGTGCGCCAAATCGCAGGAGCGGTGGCTCGACGCATTAAAAATTATTTGCAAGTGGGACAAGAAGTGAAGCAAGGCGGCGAGATGGGTTTTATAAAGTTTGGCTCGCGTGTGGATGTTTTTTTACCCTTGGATGCAAGCATACATGTAAAAATCGGGCAGGCAGTGCGCGGCAATGTGGATGTGATTGCAAAATTGTAAGGATAGTACACTGATTGGACTGAAAATATTGATTTTTTATGATATATTATTACTGAAGATCAGGAGCATCCCTTATATTAGTGTTCTATTCCTTCCAAACGACTTCTCCTTTTTGATTGATATACAGCCATTTGCCTTCTTTTTCTGCCCAGGCAAGCCCGTCGCGGAAAGGAAACACGGTATCAAATTCTGGATTAATGATAAGTTTATTTACTTTATTTACAAAGCCCCAATGCTTATTTATTTTCACGGGTGCTAAGCCTTCCGTAAAAATACCGGCGTCTTTATATTGAAAATCAAGGACTTGTTTGCCTTTTTTATCAATAAAGCCAAATTTTTTAGCGATTTGTACCGGAGCAAGCCCCTCGCTGAAATCACCGGCAAAGCTGTATTGTGGCGAAATTATGATATTTCCATTTATATCAACGAAGCCATATTTACCTTTTTGTAAAATAATCGCCATACCGTCGGCAAATTCACCAAAGGGTTCATTTTCAAGGATTTCAAACTGCGGCTCCAGCAGCACTTCGCTAAAACGATGCACCAATCCCCATTTTTTATTTTCGACAATCACCGCTACATCTCCTTGAAAATCAAGGCATTCGTCAAAAGGTAAAGCGATTAATTCCGCTCCATTCGGATCGATGTAACTCCAGCCCTCGCTCGTTTGCACCGGTGCCAATCCTTTTGAAAAAGTGCCTGCGCTTAGAAAAGAGGGCGCTATTACAAAGTTGCCCGATTTATCTATATAGCCCCAGCGACCATTGAGCCGTACCGCAGCCAAACCCTCGCTAAAGTCTTGAGCGTCTTCAAATTGTGGATCAATGCTCAGGTCGCCATGTACATTCAGGTAGCCCCATCGGCGCACGAGTTGCACCCGCGCGAGCCCCTCTTCAAAATAGCCGACATAATTGAACAAACGCTTGATGAGCAGCCTTCCTAAACTGTCAATCGGCACCATGCGGTCGTTGAGCAACACGCGCGAAAAACCATTGTAAAAATCTTCGGCTTCCAGGTATTGCGGCTCAATGAGAACATCGCCTTTGACATTCATAAAACCAAAGCGCCCATTTTGTCGGATGCGAAACAAAGGCTGGTCGAAGTCAAAAAGAGATTTACCTGTTCCATTAGCCTGAAACAGAGACAGTTGGCTTTGCGCTAAGTCACTTTGCCGGTGTGGAGTGGACTTTGGTTTTGTCATCAAGTGCGAAGATAGTTCATTTGGTTGATAGGTTGATAGGTTGAAGGGTTGATAGGTTGAAGGGTTGAAGAAGAAATGTTTTAAAATTTAAACAAAAAGTTTAATAAATTTGTGTTTTATTGGCGATCGCTTTCAATTGGCAATTGTCATTATGAATAATCAATTTTCGGCAGATGATACGCGACGATTTTCCGGAGGCAGGGTCGGACTATTTGGGTGGAGAATGTGATGGCTATGAATACCGCACGATTTTTGCAGGGACGAGTCTGGAGCATAGTTTTCAGATGATTCGGGCTTTTTTGGAAGAAGAAGGCTACGAGGAAATTCCCTTGCCCAGGGATGCTGCGGAGTTGGAATTGTTTCGCTTGCCCACGCGCAATCGCCAAATATTGCTATTTGAGGATAACGGATACGTGCACAATCCGGTTAAAATTTTGTTCCCGCCCGACCGCCGCAAGCGCACTGCGCTGATTCTCTGTGTTTATAATGAAAAAGACCCTATGCACTTGTTGAAATTTCATCGGGTGTTGGAAAGGAGGAAGGAGGAAGGTTTTATTATTTGACGTTTGAAAATTTATAATTTTATATTTTTTATTTGACGTTTGGTATTTGAATTTTGTCAACATCAAATAATAAATATAAATTAACAATAACAAAAGCTATCAAAACGCACACTTCCCGATGCCTACAAAAATAGCCACCCACACCAAGCCTTTGATGAGGAAAAACAAAAATCCGGCGACGCCCACGCGTTTGAGCCACAGTTTGAACTTAGAAGACATTTTTAAGTACGATTTAAAGCAAAACCCGTAAATACTCTAATTTGTTTTACACAAAATCATTCGGATTCAGATAGCCCGCCCTTATTACCTTCTATGCGGCTGATTTTTTTTCTTCAAAGCGTACTTCGTTTGATATAGCAAGCTTTTTGTTGCAAAAGTATCGTTAATTTAAGACTAAATTTAGAGGATTAATATCGCTGTTTTGTTAATTCCAATAAGTAATTGTAAACAAATCTTTAATTCGTTTTTATTTAAAAACAAAGCCTTCAAGCTGCGGTTAGGCTGGTATCTCATTCCAATAAACACTTAAACTAAATCAATTATGAACATCGTAGAAACCGCGGTGAGCAACGGCTCTTTCAACACCCTGGTAGCGGCAGTGACGGCTGCTGAATTGGTAGAAACTTTGAGCGGCGCAGGTCCGTTCACGGTATTTGCTCCGACCGACGAGGCATTCGCAGCATTGCCAGCTGGTACCGTAGAGACGCTGGTACAACCAGAAAATAAAGAGCAATTGACGGGCATTTTGACCTACCACGTAGTAGCAGGCAAAGTAATGTCGGGCGACCTGAGCGACGGCATGAAAGCAACTACCGTAAACGGCGCTGAAATCACCATCACTTTAGCAGATGGCAAAGTAATGATTAACGATGCAGAAGTGGTAATGGCGGACGTTGAAACAGACAATGGCGTGATCCACGTGATTAACAAGGTGATTATGCCTGCTTAATTTTAACGCAAGAATTTTTACTAAGCTTTGTCGTTCGTATGGCGGCAAAGCTTTTTTTATGTAAAAAAGATTGCAAAAAATTCCAACTTCTTATTGTCAAATCTACACAAAGATTCTATAATTTCACGTGTTCAGGCAAAATTGCCTAATTTTATTTGGATATTTAACTAATCTAAACCAATCAATACGGCTGTGATGAAAGGAAAAAATCTCATTTTGTTGTTGCTGGTAGCAGTAACTATCTCATTGTTAACAAGTTGCAATAACCGCTCTGAAGCGCCACGCGTACTGGTATTTTCAAAAACGGCTGGATATTATCATGAATCCATACCGGCAGGTCAGGCTGCCATTCTGCAATTGGGCAAAGAAAATAATTTTAAAGTGGATACCACGACCGACGCAAGTTGGTTTACGGAAGATTCCCTTAAACATTATGCTGCCGTTGTGTTTTTGAATACGACGATGGATGTGCTGAACCATGTGCAGGAAGCAGAATTTGAGCGCTACATTCAGGCGGGCGGTGGCTTTGTGGGCATCCACTCTGCTACGGATACCGAGTACGACTGGGGTTGGTACGGACGCCTGGTGGGCGGCTATTTCAACGGGCATCCGGCTGGTACGTCGGAAGCGGTGCTTCAAGTTGAAGACCACAACCATACGTCTTGCAAACATTTGAAAGACACTTGGAAACGGACAGATGAATGGTACAATTTTAAAAAATTGAATCCTGATGTTAATGTTTTATTAAAAATTGATGAAAAAAGTTATAAAGGCGGCACCAATGGCGACAATCACCCTATGGCTTGGTATCACGAGTACGACGGCGGTCGCGCCTGGTACACCGCGCTAGGGCACACGATTGAGTCTTACAGCGAGCCGGATTTTCTAAAACACATTTTAGGCGGTATCAAATATGCGATTGGCAAGAATAAACCGCTGAATTATAAAAAAGCAATAACTTATAAGGTGCCTGAAGAAGAGCGTTTTACGAAAACACCGCTCGTTCAGGGCGAATTTTTTGAGCCAACGGAAATGACTATTCTACCGAATTTGGATATCTTGATCGGGCAGCGCCGCGGCGAGGTTTTATTGTATAAAAATGGAAAAGAAGGGGTTAAACAAGCGCTTTTTTTGAATGTGTATCATAAAACAAACACGCCAGGCGTAAACGCAGAGGAGGGCTTGCTGGGCATTCAAAAAGACCCTGATTTTGCAAAAAATAAATATGTCTATATTTTTTACAGCCCGATTGATACCTCGGTGAATCGCTTGTCGCGTTTTACATTTGAAAATGATACGTTGACGTCGGAAAAAGTCATTTTACAATTTTATTCTCAACGCGAAATTTGCTGCCACACCGGCGGTTCCATTGCTTTTGGCAAAGATCGGATGCTCTACCTTTCAACTGGAGACAACTCGACGCCTTTTGACGAGGAAGGCAATCCCTATGCGAATCATGGATTTGGACCTATCGACGACCGTCCGGGCAAGGAACAATACGATGCACGCCGCTCTTCAAGCAATACCAATGACTTGCGCGGAAAAATTCTTCGCATTAAAATCAATGAAGACGGCACTTACAGCATTCCTGACGGCAATTTATTTCCAAAAAATGAAAAAAAAGCACGTCCTGAGATTTATGTAATGGGCAATCGCAATCCCTATCGCATTTCGGTCGATCAAAAAACCGGCTTTTTGTATTGGGGCGAAGTGGGTCCTGATGCAAATGTGGATAGCATGGATACGCGTGGACCACGTGGTTATGATGAGCTGAATCAGGCGCGGCAGGCAGGCTACTTTGGCTGGCCTCTTTTTGTAGGTAGCAACTACCCGTATCGCAAGCACGACTATGCCACAGGTGAAAATGGTGCTGCATTTGACGCCAATAAACCGATTAACGATTCCAGGAATAACACGGGTTTACAAGACTTGCCGCCGGTGAGTCCACCGTTTATTTGGTATCCGTATGCCGAGTCGCCTGATTTTCCGCAGGTTGGTACAGGTGGTCGCAACGCTATGGCAGGTCCGATTTATTATACCGATCTATTCCCAGCTGAAACCCGTTTACCAGATTATTTTAATGGCAAGTTATTCTTTTACGATTGGATTCGCGGCTGGATTAAATTGGTGACAATGAGTCCAAATGGCGATTTTGATAAAATGGAGCCTTTTATGGCAAATACCAAATTCGCCAACCCGATTGATATGGAAGTAGGTCCCGACGGACGGATTTACATTTTGGAATACGGTACAGGCTGGTTCAGCAAAAACCCAGATGCTGGTTTGTACCGCATCGATTATAATGGTGGCAATATGGCGCCGGCTGTTCAGGAAATTGTGATTGATAAAACCTCTGGAAAGTTGCCCTTGGAAATAAATGTAACGCTGGCTGCAACAGACCCTGAAAAGGACGCCTTGAGTTATATTTGGCATATTAATAATGACCGGGAAATCACAACGAAAGAACCGAAGTTGGCATTGAAACTGACCGAAGCTGGCGATTATTTCATCTATGCTGAAGTGGCGGATGGTAAAGGCGGGGTGACTAAAACCTCGCAGGTGTACGCATACGCGGGCAACGAAGCGCCGCTCGTGGACATAGAAATTGCAGGCAATAGCATGTTTTATTTTCCAGGACAACCCGTAAAATACGCCGTGAAAGTAGCGGATAAGGACTCGCCCG
Source organism: uncultured Saprospiraceae bacterium (assembly GCA_964517145.1). GTDB lineage: Bacteria > Bacteroidota > Bacteroidia > Chitinophagales > Saprospiraceae > JADJNW01. The sequence continues at coordinate 29,281 of CAZFBN010000032.1, read as the reverse complement.
ATGGTAGCACCGATCTTAGCAATCTGGTGGTCGTTGCCGATTATTTGGAAGGAACCGACAAAGCAGCGCTCTCGCAAGGGCACCAGATATTGAGCGAAGCGGCAATGGGTAAAAATTTGATGGAATCCTTGGACTGCAAAGCTTGTCACAAGGAAGCCGAAAAATCGATTGGTCCATCGTATGTCGCAGTGGCGCAGCGTTATCAAAAAGACCCGAATGCAGTGCCATATCTGGTTGGCAAAATTATAAAAGGCGGTGGAGGCGTTTGGGGTGAAACGGCAATGGCAGCGCATCCGGGCTTGAGCGAACAGGATGCCCGCCAGATTGTCGCATGGATTCAATCTTTGGCAGCTACACAACAAAAAGTGAAATCATTGCCGGTAGCGGGGTCTATCAGCCCTACGGCGAATAAGCCCATCAAGGAAAACGGAGTGTTGTATTTAACTGCCACCTATACCGACAAAGGTGGGTCGGGTTTGAAGCCCCTCTCGACCACAAAGACAATCGCGCTGCGCAATAGCCAATTGTCTTTCAACGGGTTAGAAAAATCGCAATTACAAGGATTCCAGGCAGTAAGTTTTAATGGTGCAAATTTCCTCCTAATTCCTCAATCAGATGGATGGTTTAGTTTAGATAGCCTGGATTTACGGGGTGTTCAGCAAATTCGTTTTGCACTGGGCTGGCAAGAGTCACCTGTGCCGGCTTGTACTTTTGAAATTCACCTGGATAAACCGGATGGTCCCAAAATTGGCGAAGCAAGCTTTGCTGGAATAGCCGCTGAAAAAGCAGGACAGAACAGGCAAACTTTCGCTGCGCCAATTCAAGCCATTACAGATGGTAAATTGCATGACTTATTCATCGTTTGCAAAGTGAAAAGCGCTGCAAACGCAAATCCGATGGCGTTGTCTTCGATGCAATTGTTGGCGTCGCGCTAATTTTTTCCAAACTGATCTGGTGGCTACAAGGTCATCAGATCAGTTTATTGCAAAGAATCTGTGAAATGTTTCCGCTCTTTTTCCTGCGCAAAACGCGCTGCATTAAATGCCTCTGAGCCACCTTTCGGAATAGAAAGCGAGCGCCAGGTATCGCCCGCCAGCATTCGACCCAAATATACAATCTGCCCAACGTGGTAAGAATAATGCGCCAGCTGTCGGTTGATGGCTTCCAGCACCGTATGTCCTTCATTTCGAATGTAAACAATGCGCTCTAAATCAGCTTCTTGCAAGGTTTCAATGGCGTCGAATAAACATTTCCAACCGCTTTCCCAATGCTCAAGCATTGCTGTGCGATTGTCATAACCGCCTTCAAATTCCGCTTCGCGGTTGCGCCAGGTTTTTTCCCCATCGGAAGTTAAAAAATCCGTCCAACGACTGAGCATATTGCCCGCTAAGTGCTTGACAATGATGGCAATACTATTGGAATTAGCATCAGGCTGCCAATTTAATTTTTCGTCGGCTTCGACTTGCAGCATCGCTTTGTCTGCCAGGCTTTTATAATATTGAAATTGTTTTATTACACTTGGTAAATAACTTTCCATGTTTTAATTGTTAATTGTTTAATTGCAATTCATAAAATATTACATTCGGCAGTGGGCTATTGTAATAAGCATCTCGTTTTTGAAAGCCATATTTTTCGTACAACTGAATCGCGCTTGCCATAACTGGTTCAGTATCAAGTACCATTCGGCGAAAGCCCAAGTCTTTGGCATTTTGAATTGTGTGTTTCAATAACGCCCTGCCGTAGCCCTTGCCACGTGCTTCGGGCGTGATGAACATTCTTTTTAATTCGACCGCTTCTTCAGAAAACCGTTTTAAAATGGCACATGCCACCGCTTTATTCTGTTCTTTCAAAAGAAAAAAGCGACTGTTGGGCGGGCTATAACGCTCCTCTAATTCTTGTAATTCTTTATCAATATTTTGCAAACGCAATATGTCATAAAACTCGCTTCTATATTCCAAAATCAGCGCCGCCCCAGCAGCAAAATCCGCCGGGGACGAGGCTATTTCTATCCGAATCGTTTCGTGTGAAAGGTCTGGCATCTGGCGCCTTAAATTATCTGGCATCTACAATGGTATTCCAACCCAAAACATCCTCCGCTGCGCCGATGCGAATGTCGGTGAGGCGTTTTTTCACGCGCATGCAAAAGCTGTTGTCGTTATATTCCGGCAAATTATAATCTGTGCCTTTGATGTGAATGCTGGAAATCGGCGCAGCTACTGCAGCCGTGCCTGCGCCAAAGGCTTCCTTCAACTGCCCTTTTTGATGTGCTTCCGCCAATTCAAACGCGCTGATGGTGCGTTCCTCCACGTTATAACCCATTTCTTTTGCCAGGATCAAGTAAGAATCGCGCGTCACTCCGTCCAAAATGGTGTCAGATAAAGGCGGTGTCACCAGGGTATCTCCCATCAGGAAAAAAACATTCATCGTGCCCGATTCTTCAATATTTAACTCTGGCGAACCATCTGTCCACAACACCTGATCGAAGCCCGCCTGCCGCGCCAATGCTGCCGGGTAGAAAGCGCCACCATAGTTGCCGGCGCATTTGGCAAAACCCGTACCGCCTTTGGCTGCGCGGATGAAATGATCCTCCACTTTCACTCGAATGGGCTTGGGATAATAAGGACCAACCGGACCGCTGAAAATAATAAATTGGTACTCATCGGAGGGCTTGGCGCCAAACACTTCCTCGGATGCAAATGCAAACGGACGAATGTACAGGGAACTCCCCTCCGAACCGGGCACCCACGTGGCATCCAGTTGAATCAATGCTTTCATGCCTTCGGCAAAAATATCATACGGCACTTCCACCATTGCCATGCGCTCCAGCGATTTCAAAAAACGGTCGTAGTGCTTGTCTATCCTGAAAATGGACACTTTGCCATCCAGCATGCGAAAAGCCTTCATACCTTCAAAAACGGATTGACCGTAGTGCAAGGCTTGCATAGTCGGCGCAAATGTAATGTTACTATAAGGTATGATTGCTGCATTTTGCCAATTGCTGTTGCGATATTCGGCTACCAGCATGTGATCGGCAACGATTTTTCCAAATTCAAGCTTATTAAAATCCACTTCCGATAAGCGGCTCTGAGACGTGCGGGTAATGTTCAAATCAAGCGTAGTAGTCATATTTATTTAGTTTTAAAACGATTAGAGTTCTGTTGCTAAAGGTGCAAGTTAACAAAGGGCATTTTCTACCTGTCACCTTGTCCTTTTATTTTTAACAAAATTCATTGCAAAGTTTCCACTATTTTAAAAAATAAAACAGATGCAGATTTTAGAAAATGAAACATAACAGATGAGTTGAAATGAAAATTATGTAATGTGAAAATAACAATCGAGTTAAACCTTTTGCATTTGAAAAAGTCACAATAAAAACCTATTTATATGACCCGCTTTTTAAACACGCTATTGTTTTTGCTGCATTGTATCTTTTTGAAAGCCCAAACCTACCAAGGACCCGTACCTGCGCCCACAAGCGGTTATGGCAGTTGGGGAACAAACGAGGTTTTGGTTTTGTCCTTCTCCAGTCCGCTATACACCGGGAAAAATGTAGAAATTTTTTATCCAAAAAATGCCACCACACCCCGACCAACCATCTTTTTTTCACATGCTTTTGGAGGCGAACAGTCTGCCTTTTACATCGCCTTGCTCCGTTTTTGGGCAAGTAAGGGTTATGCAATCGTTTTTTCGCCGTATCCGACAAACGGCGTGGATATTCCAACCCGCTACAACATCTTGTGGGAAGGTTTCAAAAAAGCAGTTGCGAATAACAAAAATCTGATTGATACGACCCATGTTGGTTTTATGGGGCATTCGTTTGGCGGAGGAGCTTCTTTTGAAATGGCACGGCGCGGCTTTGTGGACAGTAGCTGGGGTAAAAATGGTAAGTTTATCGCCTCCTTCGCACCTTGGTATTTGTTTAATATTACACAAACACAGCTTCAAAATTTTCCATCTGACACAAAACTGCTGATACAAGTCTATGAAAATGATGACATTAACGATCATCGAATGGCAATAGATGCGTTTAACAACATAGGTATTCCTGCCGGCGAAAAAGATTTTATTTTTGTGCAAACCGATCAGGTCGCTGATTATACCTACTCCGCCGAACATGGTGTGCCTTCCAGTTTCAATGTATATGATGCTTTTGATAGTTATATCGTATTTCGTTTGACGGAAGCGCTGGCGGATTATGCTTTTACCGGAAATGTTGCCGCTAAAAATGTGGCATTGGGCAACGGAAGTGCTGCTCAAATTACCATGCCTACCTTTAACGGCTACACCATGAAGCCATTAATGGTGAGAGATACGCCTTTCCCCACTCAGCCAGAAAGCTTCTATCAATATGCTTGCAGTGGGATGACCAATCCACGCCGCAGCTACTGTGCGCAAATCACTACCTCAACCAAAGAAATGGGGACAGATCAAATTCAAATTTTTCCAAACCCAAGTCGTGGACAAATTCAACTATCTGGTATTCGTGCTACAAAAACGCAGGTACAATTTTTAAATTGGAATGGTCAGGTAGTATTGGAAAAAACTTTATTCAACGATCAAACCATCAACATTGCAGGTTTGCCCAAAGGAATTTATCTGTTGCAACTATTAGAAGTGGAAACTGGAATGAGGATGATAAAAAAGTTAGCAGTGCAATAAATTCTTATTTTTTGTCAGAATAATATTTTGAAAACAGGGATAACTTAAAATTATATTTGCGGAGATGGAGGGATTCGAACCCCCGGTACCCTTGCGAGTACTTCGCATTTCGAGTGCGACCCGATCGACCACTCTGGCACATCTCCAATGAAGCGGGAAGTAAAGATAATGGAAAGGTAACAAATTTCAAACTTTTTTCCTTGGCAGAAAGTTCAAATTGCATCCTATGAGATGACCTAGCAACATTTTTTTTAAAAAAATTCAAAAAAATACTTGCTTTTGTGTAAATTTTACACTTATATTTGCACCACATGACTATGAACAACGGTCGCCTGGTGTTCTATCCACAAACACACATTTTTGGACAAGAAGCCAGGCTTTTTTATTTTTTAGCCTTTTTACAAAATTTCCTACCTTAGGCACCAATTCATCTGCGCATTTTCAAAATAAAATTTCATGTTACAAACAGAAGTGTGCATTCTGGGGGCAGGTCCGGGCGGTGTTGCTACGGCGCTTAAACTCCATCAACTCGATATCCCTTGCATTTTAATTGATAAAGCTAATTTCCCACGCGACAAAGTTTGTGGGGACGCTATCAGCGGTAAAGTGCTTACGCTGCTCAAGCGACTTGACCCAGCTATCCTGCATCGTTTTGCACAGCAGCCCTATCAGGTTGGCATCAACGGCATTACTTTTGTGACACCTAATTTTCGAGAGGTGCACATTCCGTTTCGACCCTTGCAATCAGAAAATATACCGACTACACCTGGCTATGTCGCTCGAAGAATCGATTTTGACCATTTTTTAGTCGAAGAGGTTAAAAGGTATGCTAATATTCAATTATTTGAGAATATTGCCATAGAAAATTTTGTGCGCACGGAGCAAGGTTTCCATCTTTCCGATGCATCGGATTCTTTTGAGGTGGAATGTAAAATTTTGATTGATGCTTCTGGTGCCCATTCTTCGTTTAGCCGAAAAATTGGTGGTTTGGAGAAAGATCCGCAGCACCACGCGGGCGCAATTCGGGCATATTATAAAAATGTGCAAATGCCTCGCGCCGATGCGATTGAGTTGCATTTCATCAAATCAGTGATACCAGGTTATTTTTGGATTTTTCCTTTGCCCAATGGCGGTGCCAATGTGGGTTTGGGTTTACGAACGGATGTTATCAGCAAACGAAAGGTCAATCTGCGGGAAGAATTGCAAAAGTTGTTGCAGACACATCCCATTTTACGCGAACGCTTTGCGAATGCAGCATTAGAAGGTGAAATAAAAGGGTTTAGCCTACCCTTAGGCTCCAAAGTTCGTCCAATTTCGGGCGATCATTACATGCTGGTGGGCGACGCCGGGCACTTGATTGACCCGCTCACGGGCGAGGGTATTGGTAATGCCTTTTACAGCGGTTTTATTGCGGCGGAGCAGGCACAAGCTTGTTTGAAGGCGACTAATTTTTCGGCGGCGTTTATGAAAAGTTACGATCAGCGGGTGCAACGAGTACTTGGCTCAGAAATGCGCTGGAGTTATCGGCTGCAAAAAGTGTTGGCGCATCCCTGGCTGGCAAATTTGTTGGGAAATATTATTGCAGACAATGCGTATTTCGTGCGGTTTTGTTCAGAATTGATTGTCGATTTGAGTAATCTGGAACGCTTGTTTCAACCGACGTTTTGGGTAAGAGCGGTAGCAGGAAAAAAGCGTCAGAATCAGGATTTACAAGAATCTAAAACGAATAATATGATGTAATTGTAAATCCCGATTCTGACAATTTATTTAGTTATTCCGGCGCGGGAAGCCACCTGGGAAGCCACCCGGAGGCATCATTGGCGGACGATCTCCATTGTTTTGGCTACCCGTAAAGCTGCGCAAATTGTACGTGAACGTCAGCATAAAGTAGCGCGTGAGCACGTTTGTCAGGTTGTTTTCAATGTACGTTTCTGCAACGGTGGTTGATACGCTGTTGTTTTGCTTGAGCAAGTCGAAGGCATTCAAACGTATTTCTCCGGCGTTGTTTTTCAGGAACTTATACCCGATTCCGGCATTCCACAACAAAAAGCTTTGGTTAAAATCTTCGCCCAAACCGGTATAAAGCGAGTGCGTCAAGTCACTGTTAATCACCAGTTTCTTCGTTGGCAACCAATTAATACGGAACGAGGAATTCTGATAATAGTAATTGTTATTCAGACTTGCCTGTAATGTATTTTCTACAATATTATAATTTGCATTATATGACAATGTAAAATCGATGGATGGGTTGATATTACTACTTATTACCAAGCCACCGCTTACATTATAGGTATTTGCTTCATTTAAAGCATTATTAATCAAGCCTGGCGCATTAGTGTAAGTCAAGCCGGCGTTCAAGTTCAGGTTGCTTTTAATAAATTTTGCAGGCATGCCGTATGTAATAAAAGAGCGGATATTATAATAACCATTTAAATTGACAGGCTGCGTGAGTTGTGAACCCCGGTACAATGTAACACCTTCCTGCAACAGCGTGTCGCGAGATGCAACCAATGTAGCGTTGGTGATGTAGTCATCGGCAATATTGGCGCTTACCATCGCAAAAAAAGTGGAAGCCTTCTGCGTATTGGTGCGGCTGTAACGCGCAATCATAAAATGCGAAAACTGCTGGCGCAAGCTCGGATTCCCTGCTGATAATTGCAATGGATTAGAATTATCAATCACATTTTGCAATTGCGAAATAGACGGCGTTTGTGTGAAAGTCCGGTAGAATACGCGCAGGTTTTCGGCACGCGACGGGCGATATTCAAACATGGCATTGGGCAACAGGTTGTTAAAAGATTCTTCCACCTCTAAATTACTTGGAAAGGACTGTAAACTAGACAATAACACATTTTGATAATTTACACCTACGTTGAAATTTCCATTTTTCATGCGAATGCGATAGCTCAAGCCGCCGCGCTGCGTGGTGGTTTCATTGTCAAAACGGTTGGACAAAGTGGTGTTTAAATCTGTGTATTCGCCGGTGGTTTCGTCCTTCCCATTGGTCAATCTTTCCGAATTACTTTGCGAATAGGAGGGATTATAATTAAATTGTAATTGTCCGACTTTACCAATGGGTTCGGTATAATTTACGTTTGTTGATAAAGTGTAACCATCGGACGCCGTGCTGGTTATCTGGTCAATGAGTTCAGTTGAATCCACTACAGCATTTTCATAAAAACGACTCAGCGCATACTGGTCGCTGTTGCCGGTACGGTCATTCACGGAAGTATTTACATTGATAGAAAAAGTACGTCCATTTTTATTAAAACGGTGCCGCCATAAAATGTCATTATTAAAATTATAACCGTTATTATCTGAACTACGATCATTATTGATGTCGCTCAAAGTATTATTATTCAATAAATATGTCAAACCTTGTTGTAAAGAAGACGAGTTATTATTTTGAAAACTCAATCGCGGAGTCAAAATGATAGAATTGCTCGAATCGATATTATATTCTAAGCGGAAATTGATACGATGATTATAATTATTTGTCTCAGAAACCCTGTCTTCATTATAAAATTGGCTACCTCCTTCGCTCAGGTAGGTTTCGCGCTCCGACAAACTATTTGTATTATTAATCGAATTGTTAAAAAAGTAACTACCCGTTATTTTTAATTTTTTGCCCCAACTATCAGAATAGTTGATACCAAATGAGTTGGTTTTGTTAATCCCGCTTTGCTGACCAACCATGAAATTGCTTGCTGCACTGCCGCCCCAGCCACCGGGACCGCCGCGGCCAGGACCACCACCGCGCATACCGCCGAAGCCACCACTACTGCTACTGGTCACGCCTAGCAAGTCTTGTGCCGAAAAGTTTTGTTGGTTGATGTTGTTGGTTAGTCCTACGATGGAAATGCGGGTATCGCCATTGAAAAGATTGTAATTGCCGCCGCCGGTGAAACGATCATCCGTGCCGTAGCCGCCGTAAAATTTGCCAAACTCAATTTTTTTCATACCGCCGCGCGTCACAATGTTCAAGGCTTTTTCGGTATTCCCATCATTGAATCCCGTGAATTGTGCCTGGTCGCTTTGGCGGTCAAACACCTGAATTTTATCAATGACTTCCGCAGGCAGGTTGCGCATTGCCATCGCCGCATCGTCGCCGAAGAACTCGCGCCCGTCAATGGTCACGCGCTTTACGTCTTCGCCCTGGGCTTTTACGGTGCCGTTTTCTACCGTTACACCCGGCATTTTGCGCACCAAATCTTCTACATTGGCGTCGGGATTCACTTTGAAAGCGCCTGCATTGTACTCGGTCGTGTCGCCTTTTTGTTGCGCCCGCACCACGGTTCCTTCCACCGTTACGCCCGTCAATTCCAAAGCAGCTTGTTCCAACTGGATGTTGCCCAAATTTTTATTGGCACGTTCCATCGTAACTGCCTGATTTAGCGTTTGATAGCCTACATACGTTGCCCGAAGTATGTAACCGCCCGGACGCAAGCGTTCAAACAGGAAATTACCATCCACATCGGTCGTTGTACCCGCCACTTGAGTGGAATCCGCTGCACGCAGCAGCACTACATTCACACCAATCAGCGGCTCGGTGCCAGCCTGGTCAAGCATTTTACCTGAAAGGGAAAAGCCTTGGGAACCTTGCGCTGCAAGGGTTAAGGCGCTCAGGGAGAACGCCAGCACTAACAAGTAAGTCAGTCGTTTCATTATAGTAAGTATGGTTAAATGATTTTTTAATGTAGCACCGAATTGTGTTCGGCGAAGTTATTTTAACTTTTTTCGATGTTTCTCAACCGAATATAATTCGGCGCTACAAAGATTTTCCAGCCAGATACTGATTGAATTTTTCCCGGTACTGATCGGCGACCACAACAGCAAAATCGTTGATGATAATTCGGCTTCGTTCTACGCTTTCGATTTTTTCCAGATTCACGATGTATGAGCGATGCACCCGCATGAATTGTGCAGGAAGCGCTTCTTCCAGCGACTTTAAACTCATGAGCGACAGCACCGGTTTTTCTTGCGTTGCTAAATGTATTTTTACATAATCTTTCAATCCTTCAAAATAAAGCACCTCATTTAGTAAAATCTTTACAAGCTTATATTCTGATTTTACAAATAAATAAGGCAACGGATCATTACTTTTAGACTGATTTTCAATCAATTGAAACCAATCTTTTGCTTTATTCGCCGCTTTTAAAAACTCTTCGTAATTAAAAGGCTTTAGTAAATAATCCAGGGCGTCCACTTTGAAACCTTCGAGTGCATAATGTTCAAAAGCCGTTGTAAAGATTACTTTTAATCCTGGCTTCAGTGTTCTGGAAAATTGTACGCCGTTTAAATCCGGCATTTGAATATCTAAAAACAACAACTCTACCGACTGATTTTCAATCACTTCCATTGCTTCAAAAGCATTGGCACAACGCCCGACCAATTCCAAAAACGGCGTCCGCTTCACGTAGCTTTCCAGCAGGTCGAGTGCCAGCGGTTCGTCATCTACTATGATACAGCGTACTTTTTTCATAATTATTTGATAATCAGTCGATAGTCGGTTAGTCGATAGTCACTTAATCACTTGATCTCTAAGTCACTTGGTCATTCAACCTCTCCATCACTTCGTCTCAATCACCAGGTCAGATCGGAAAACACCATCCTGCACTTCTTGTTTAAACTCATGTCGATCAGGATATAATAATTTCAATCTTTTCTCCAAATTTTCAATACCGATACCGGAGCCGCCCTGATCGCTTTCATTCTTTGGAAAATTGGTATTTTCCACCCAAAAGACAATTCGATTTACGTCAATCCGCATTTTTATGAAAATAAAAGAGGGCTGACTGGCGCTCACGCCGTGTTTGAAGGCGTTTTCCACCAGCGGAATGAATAGCAACGGCGCTATTTCCACCCAGGGCGGCAGTTCCGGAAAATCGTATTTTACCTCTACCTTATCCGTCAGGCGCAGGCGCATGAGCTGGATGTAATTTTTCAAAAAAGTGATTTCGTCACTCAACGGTACCCGCTCGGCTTTGGCATCATATAATAAATAGCGCATCAATTTGCTAAGCCCATGTACCGAATCTTTTGCTTTTTCCGGGGCAATGTCAATTAAAGAGTAAATGTTATTCAAAGAATTAAAAAAGAAATGCGGTTGAATCTGATATTGCAAATGCGACAACGTGGATTTCAATTGCTCGGTTTCCATCGTTTTGCGTTCGGCTTCTGAGCGCATATACCGCTGAATGATGCGCGTTGCAACACTCACGCCTACGGTAAGCGATAGGGAAAATGCCGAACGAAACAGTAAATAATTGTGAAAAGCATTCCTGCCACCTCTTGGTCCACCGCCATTGCCGCCCCGCCGATTATCCCACATCAAATCCTTGATCCACTCTTGTCCCCCAATCGTTACCAGAATGAGCAGCAGATTCAGAATTATGAATATGACAATATGATGTCTGAATAAAATCCGATCAATTAATAAAAAATAATTTACATAAAATACTAATGCGGTAAACAGCAGTGGCAACACCGTGCGTAGGTAAACCGAGCTTAACGGTGTGCCTCCCGGTGTAAATAAAATTGGGAAGCCGAAGAGAATGCCCCACACCAGTAAGTGCAGGGCGATATTGGACACACTTTTATTTTTCGGATGTAATAACACGATAAATTGATTTGGTTTGAACCCATCCAATTATTGAATGATAAACGCTTTTGTCGTTGTGCCTTTGGCGTCGGTGATGCGGTAGAAAAAGGATTTTCCTTTCAAATCGCCTGTTGTTACTTGTAATTTATTCAACCCTTTGTCCAGGTTGCCGTTGAAAACGGTTTTCACTACATTGCCCTGACCGTCAATGATTTCTACCACGACTTTACCCTGCTGGAATACTTCAAATTCCAAATTTTGCATAGCACCTGCCGGATTCGGGTAGGCTTCTACCTTGCGATTGGCTGGAGTCGGTGCAGCAGTTGTGGCGCTTTCAGTTGGATTTAATAATAAGAAACCCAAATTCCGGTGGAAATCTTTGCCTACTTTAGCGCCTTCGGCACCTTTTGTACCTTTTTCGCCTGAGTGCTTTTTACGAAATTCCGGTTTTGCAATCTTTTCATCCGATGGTTTCAGCGCGTACTTTTCCATAATAGCTTGGCGATCCTGCTTCCATTGTGTTTCCTGCGTTGCAATTTCTGCGTAAAGCGCATTGATGTCAGTTGCGTATTTTTCTACCAGAGCCTTTACCTGGGCGCGTTTTTCATCGTTTGCCGGACGCTTCTTTTCCATAGGCGCTTGGTCAGCGTGTTTTTCTCTGCCTTCCATTCGAGGACCGCGTTCACCACGTGGACCAAAGCCTTCAGCGCGACGTTGTTCGTGCTGTGTACGTAGTTCTGCAATCAGTTTTTTGTCTTCAGCGGAGATTTTAGATTCCAATTTCGCACGTTGCTTTTGCAAAACTGGCTTTACATTTTTTTCGTGGTAAGCTTGCATTTCTTGGCGAGCAGCTTTCATTTTTTCCCAATTCGCATCGCGGTTGGCGCGCATCTGCTCCATTTTAGCCTTTTGCTCGGTTTGGAAAGCTTCCCATTTGGTGCGTTGTTCTGGCGTCAATACAGCGGAGATTGCCGCCTGACGTTCCTGCATCAGTTTTTGCATTTCGGTGCGCGTCGTTTCTGATTTTTCTGCCTGGCGAAGTGCGTCAAACTTAGCACGGTAAGATTCATGGATTTTTTTAATTTCAGCTTGCTGTGCTTCGCTTAGATCTACCACTGATTCCAGCGGGGTGCCGTGTGAACGCTGCATGTGCTGCGCATTCGTTTGTGTAGCAACTGTAAACAACAGTAACAAGGTGATTCCAAAAAACAAATTCAATTTAGCCTTCATAACTTGATTTTACATTTAAAAAATAGGTGACGTAAAACTTGTTTAAGAACTGCGCTGCACCCGAAGATGCAGCGCTTTTTGGTGATTGAGCATTTTAACAGTTCAATGTGATTTCTTACTTCGTGCAGATTAGCTTTTCAAAGCCCGGCAATTGCCGCCGCCACGGTTTCCTTGTTTATTACGTGGTTGGTTGCTTCTTTGCAGGGCTTGACTTTGTTTCTCCGTTACGTACTTCATGTAAGCTTTATATTTTTCCTCATCGTTCAGTACCGTTTTTACTTTGGCATCTCTGGCAGTAGCCAGTTCCAATACTTTTGCACGGTTTCTTTCTGCCCGGAAAGGCTCAGATTCCGTAAAAAAGTTTTTGTAAATGTCGGTCACTTGTGTTTTTTGTTCGTCCGTCATATTCACCGTAGCAGTCAAGCGTTGTACAGCCATTGCTGCGCGTTCATCCGGCGTCATGCGGGAGCCGCCACCTCGCTGCGCGTACAAACCCGCGCCTGCCAGAAGGGCAATCATAACTAAAATGATAATCCGTTTCATAATTCAGTTTTTATTTGGTGACAGTACAAAGGTGCACCTGCCTTTTTCCAAAAGCAAATGCAATGGACGTTTTGGCAATTTTTCAGGAAGATTTGGAGGATTTTGTCTATTGGAAGTATCTGAAGAAAAAGTAGATTTAAATACCCTTTCAGTTAGGAAATGAAGTTGCAAATGGGTTATAAAAAATCTGCTTCGAGAGAACTTAAAATCGGTTATCTTTGTAAAGATTATCAAAAAGGCTTTTTATTCTAATGGCTTCATTATGAGCAATCTAAAGGATAGATATATCAATCCGTTGACTGATTTTGGGTTTAAAAAACTATTTGAAGCCGCAGAAATAGCCAAGTTCACTTTGGAAGAAAGAGAGGCTTATGAAGAAAGCTTAAAATATTATCGAGACCTCAAAAATGTGGTGGATACAGTAAATGAAGAAGGACGAGAAGAAGGTAGAATGGAGGGTAGAACCCAACGAAATTTGGAGATTGCCCTTGAATTAAAAAAAATAATGTCCCAACGGATATAATTAGCAAATCAACTGGCTTGAGTGCAGCGGAAATAGAAGCCTTGTGACTTAGCATTTTTACATTACGCATCTACCTAAAATTAGTGAGTCCTACCTTACAATTAGGTATTTTTTTCAAAACGGTGATTTTTGTCATCTTCTACTCATACTAAAGTGCCTATTTTGGTGTTACATTTGCAATACCTATTTAGATTAAATCAAAATAAGTAACAGTGGTTGCGACTTTAGCATCAGGCAAGCAGCTTTCTCAAATGAAACCCGGTATCCCAGGCTTTGTTGCCCAGTTTACCAATGACCAGATCGGCTGTAAATTACTGGCAATGGGCGTCTTTCCCGGCAGCCGTGTAGAGATCGTTCGGTCGGCACCATTTGGCGGAGGTTATTTTTTAAAAGTGGACAATAACTACCTGGCTTTGAGACAGCAGGAGGCAGCGTGCATCCTTTTGAGATGATTGACCCAACAACGAAGTCGGCTAAGAAGGTTTTTACGTTTGCAGTAGTGGGTAATCCCAATGCTGGCAAGTCTTCTGTGTTTAACCAGCTCACCGGGCTGCGCCAAAAAACAGGCAATTTTCCGGGTGTAACGGTTGAAAAAAAATCGGGTAAAGTCACGCTTAACAAAAACCATGAGGTACGCTTAATTGATTTACCGGGCACTTATAGTTTCTACCCGACTTCACAAGATGAGCGCATTGTTGTACAAACGCTCGCCAACCCTTCCGATGAGAATTTTCCCGACGCTTTAATATACATTGCAGACATCAGCAAGCTGGAAAAGCATTTGCTGTTTTTTACGCAGGTGAAAGAACTGGGGCTGCCCCTTATCCTGGCGCTCAACATGAGCGATGTAGCGGAAAAAGAAGGATTGCAGGTGGATACCGACTACCTCGCGCAACAACTGGAGGTTCCGGTGGTCAACATCAGCGGGCGCACGGGCAGCGGCTTTGAGCTACTCCGACTCGAAATGCTCGAAATCCTCCTGGCTTCGGCTACTCTGGTCAAAAAACCTTTCTACGAGCTTTCCATCAAAGAAATACAAGTGGCGGATGCCGTGCAGGCAGTATTCCCCATTGTGCGCACGCCTTTTCAGGCAGTGTTGATTGCGCATCATTACGAGTGGTTGCCTTTTTTAAATTATATGCAACGCGAGGCAATCGCTGCCAGCATCAAAGAATCGGGTTTTGTGAGCCTGCATCAACAGGTGGAGGAAACGATGTACCGATTCGACCACTTCACCCCTTTGGTACAAACCGCCATTCGCCGTGCCAGTAATCATACCAGCCGTTTTACTGAAAAATTGGACGCAGTGCTGACGCATCGAATTGCTGGACCGATCATCTTTTTTGCCGTTATGTTTCTGGTGTTTCAAGCGATTTTTGCCTGGGCAGAGTACCCTATGTCCTGGATCGAAACGATTTTTGGCGAAGCAGGTAATTGGATCAAATACATTCTTGGAACAGGCTGGTTATCAAGCCTTTTAGCAGATGGAATTCTGGCAGGTCTTGGCGGCGTGTTGGTTTTCATTCCACAAATTGCCATCCTGTTTTTCCTCATTTCCATCATGGAAGAGGTGGGCTACATGGCGCGAGTTGCTTTCCTGTTCGACCGCATTATGCAGTATTTTGGCATGAACGGACGCAGCGTGGTGGCGCTCATCTCCGGTGGGGCATGCGCCATTCCTGCCATCATGAGCACCCGCACCATCAGCAATTGGAAAGAGCGCCTGATTACCATCATGGTCACGCCACTCATCAGTTGTTCTGCACGTATTCCGGTGTACACCGCATTGATTGGGTTTGTAGTGCCATCTGCCACTGTTGCCGGTGTTTTCAATCTGCAAGGATTGGCATTCATGGGGCTTTATTTATTAGGCATTATTGGTGTCTTCGCTGCTGCCCTGGTTTTCAAGTTGATTTTAAAATCCAACGAACGCAGCTATTTGATGCTGGAAATGCCCGAATACCGCGCGCCTGTGCTACGCAACGTCGGCTATACCGTGTGGGAAAAAGTCAAAACATTTGTCACCGAAGCCGGTAAAATTATCATCGTTATCTCCATCATACTTTGGGCGCTGGCTAGCTTTGGTCCGCCGGGCAAAATGGCACAAGCCGAAGCAACAGCCGTCGAATACGCACAGAACAATAATTTGAATGACATTCAAACCGAAGACCTCATCGCTGCCCGCCAAATAGAGGCGTCGTATGCCGGTATTTTGGGGAAAGCCTTTGAGCCAGTCATTCAACCTTTAGGATTTGACTGGAAAATCGGCATTGCCTTAATCACTTCCTTCGCAGCGCGGGAAGTATTTGTCGGCACTATGGCTACCATTTACAGCATCGGCAGCGCGGGCGATGAATTCACCGTAAGCGAACGCATGGCGAAAGAGCGCCGCCCCGGCATCAACGAGCCAATGTACAATCTCGCCACTGCCCTGTCTTTACTGGTCTTCTACGTTTTTGCAATGCAATGCATGAGCACGCTCGCCGTGGTAAAACGCGAAACAAATAGCTGGAAGTACCCGCTGATTCAATTCTTGTTTATGAGCGCGATGGCGTATTTGGGCAGCTTGCTGGTGTATCAGTTGTTATCGTGATTTCCCATCTGTTTTTTTGTACTTCACACATTTAAGTAATAGAGCAAAATTATTTTTAACCACAGAGTGGACAGCGTTTCACAGAGAAGTCTAATAAAATCAATGGTTTAGCCTCTGTGGAACTCGGTGTTCTCTGTGGTTTGAAGTTGCTTCATTACTTAGTTATTGGCATGTAATTAAAGTTGTTCAAAATAAAATCAATCTGCCGCAAAGCCACCAAAACACAAAAATTTCACAAAGGATTTTAGTGTGATCTTAGTGGCTTTGTGCTTTTGTGGCTACATTTTTGATAATTCAAATTTTTATTTCTAAACAGATTTATTAATATCATTTAATTAAAACATTAGTACCTGCTATTCAATTAAAAGACGCTTTTAGTGAATAATTACTCTCTTTTTCTTTTAAATTTCATCTTTCGATCTCCGAATTTGATTTTTCCTACTCTAATTTTAATTTTTCGATCTCCGAATTTGATTTTCTCTGCTCTAAATTTGATTTTTTACGATATTTAAGTAACAAAAGCTGCTATTGAATGGCTTTCAAGAGGCATTTATCTCCTTGTTGCACCTATTAAAAGGCGATTTTTATGACAAACAATGTAATATCAAAGTCGAAATATCAAATTTATACTTCAAAAAATGAAATTTAGTCCTTAAAATATCAAATTCAGGGCAGAAAAAATCAAATTAATGATTCGAAAAATCAATTTAAGAAGACAAAAAATCAATTTTATTTGTCAAAAAATGCATCAAATTACTCATTAAAATCATCTAAAAAAGCCCAATAATTTTGATACTTGCTCGTTTGCAGCATTATATCTTTGCACCATTCTAAAACGGTTCCTCGAAAATCCAAAAATGTAAATCAAACCATCCTATGCTCCCTTTTCAATCTTCCCGCACCCGTGCACACGAGTCCCGCGCCGCCATCGAGCGCCTGTACATTGCTATGCGACACCTGTTTATACGCGGCAGCTACAAACCACTGGGCGTTTCTGGCTCAGAACTGATTGAGAATTTAAAAATATTGCAGCCCGAAATTTACGGCTCGATCAATGACCCAGAACGTGTAGAACTAGAGGGCTTGCTGTACGTTTGTCAGCGTTTGCCCAAAGGCATAGAAGAGTGCCGGTACGTGCGACTCATTTCGAGAGAAGGCTTTGAAAACACAGATTTTGAAAAACTCGTGCCCCCCAAGCGCCGCCGCAACTGCTACCGCATCGATGAGGAGCAAATGTTTATTGAAATGACTCGTGGGCGAAGCGATATTTATGATATTTTGACGCATTTGACCTTTTTATACCACGAAGCGGAAAAAATCAGACGCAATGGGCAAGATCAAAAAGGCAGAATGTGCCGGGAATGGAGACAATTGGAAGAGTTAGTCCTGCAAAAGGAAGCAGAAGGAGTCGATTTTGATACCGAATTGGCTTACACGTATTTAACAACCATTCTGGGGCGGACTTATGAAGAAATCACTGCCGTGGCGCGGCGTTTTGCAGCGGATCCAAATATCAACAGCATTTTTCACATCACGTACTGGCTCGGTCGGCGCTCCTGGGAGGAAGAAAATGACAAGGAAGACCGCGAAATCAGCTTCTCTTCGGCTCTGCGCGAGCGCGTTGGGCATCATCATTACGGCGAATTGTGGGCAAATATCATCAAACAGTTTCTGGCAGAAAAAGATTGGCTACAACGCCCCATTCACATCATCAGCGCCAATCCGCACAGTGTGATGAATAGCTTCTACGCGGTAGCTGCGCTGCCCACTGCATCGCGCTCGGTGGAGGAATTGGCGCGGGAACTGAGCGTGGAAAACAATGCGGAACTGCGGGAAAGTGTAAAAAAATATGCCTTGAACCATGGCATGCATCAATTGGATGATGTAAGCGGCACAAATATTTCGGTGCAAATTTTTGACCTCGCTCAAATCGACCCATCTAGCTTACCCCTTGAGTTGGAATGCGACCATGCCACGTTGCAGGAAGTTGCGCCCGTCGTAGTGGTCATGGACTATGCCTTTGGAGAGCAAGCATTTGAGACCATGGACGAATTGCTGAAACCCTATGAAACGCCAGAGAACACGAAGCAAAGTTTGCGTATAGAATCCATTTCCATCATGGGCAAAGCAGGAATTTTGGAAGGCGTAAAGGGAGATATAATGGTGCCAACGGCTTTTGTATTTGAAGGAACAACCGATAATTATCCTATTGAAAACGAGTTTACCAAAGCAGATTTTGAAGACAAGGGGCTGTTTGTATCCGAAGGAACGATGATTACCGTGCTGGGCACGTCGCTGCAAAACCGCGATATTCTGCGCTACTTTTTAAAATCCTCGTGGAAAGCCGTCGGGCTGGACATGGAAGGCGCCCATTACCAAAAAGCCATTCAATCTGCCTCCAAAATACGCCGCAGCATTCGGCAGGACGTGGCGTTGCGCTATGCCTACTATGCGTCGGATAATCCGCTGGTGAGCGGGCACACCCTGGCTTCCGGGAGTTTAGGGCTCGATGGCGTTAAACCCACTTACTTAATCACTTTGAAAATTCTAAATAAGATTTTAAATATTAACTTCGCGGTTGAAAATGAATCCAAGGGCTTGTCTCCTGCAGAAAATCGTTCAGCAACATCAACAAATTATAACAATATAAAAATTGAACCATGAAAAAGAGTTTATTTTTATTGCTAACCATTTTATTTTACACAGCTTGTAATAACATTGAACAATCGAAAGACCGGATTGTAGCGGCAGCGGGTAAACGCGACATTTTGACAGAAAACCTGCGCTCTTTGAATCAGCGCATTGGCGGTGAGTTGGAGCGATGGTCATTTTACCAGAGCGAAATCATCAAAGGACAGGAAACTTTGCCACAAATGACGGGTGAACAACAGTCCGAATTTAATAAATTGCTGCAACAATTTAATAATTATAATGGCGAATTCTCAGCTTTTATACAAGAAGTAAATGGTTTGGCAAAAGATTTTCCAACCCAAAAAGTGGAATTGGATTCTATGAAGAAAGCCGTGAATTTTGGATCAAAATATGATGGTGATTTTAAAAATCAGGTTGCCAGTGTAGAAGAGGCGAATGCTGCCATCGAAAGCAAACTAAAAGCTTGGGAAGAACGTCTGACGAAGATGAGCGGGGACATTGAAACAAACTACCAAAAAATTCGCAATATGCAGGGCAGCCCTACGCAAGAATAAAATTTTAATAAATTTTTGCATGATTCGATTAAATCTATAAGGCTTGATGATTGCTTTATAGGTTTTTGTAATAAAATTGCCAAAATTTTTATGAAAAAGATATTTTTATTAATAGTTGCAGGTTTTATTACTTGGGCTTGTAATAACAATCAGCCAAAACAAACAGTGCAACCGCTCACCGAAAAATGGACTGCCACCGATGCCGAGGTGCAGCGCCTTGCCAGTGAGATGAATGACGGATATGTGCATTGGAAAGCCGTACAAGATACCATGGGGCTGCCGCCGGGAAGCCTGCAAAGACTTGACAATGCGACGCGCCAGGAAGTACAGGCGCTGCTGAAAAATATGCAGGAGTATGGTAGAAACTATGTGGACCTCGGACGTGATTTTAATGTGTTTTTTAAAAATTGGGAAGCGCAAAAACGACAGTTCGACAAAGTGACAACTGTTGTAAAATACAATCAAAAATCGGATTTAGATGTGCCGGCTGAGTTGTCAGCCTTGGAAGCACTAACAACCGATGCCAACGCTAAAGCCGCGCAGTGGGCGACGCAGCTTCAAGCCTTGAATGGTAAAATTGAAGTTGATTTTGAGCAATTTAAGCAAAAAACAGCCACCATTCGCTAGTTTTCATGCGAGCAAAAATCTATTGCTTGTTTTTATTCGTAGGTATGATAAGGAGAAAACCAAACCACATCAACCTATGAAAAATGTACTTTTTTTACTGTTGGCATTTATCATTGCCACTGCATGTAATAATCAAAATCCAGCGGAAAGCGAAGCCCATAAGCAGATGATGGCGGATCTGCAAAAGATTATGCTACCATGATGCAATATTACAAAGATGTAAAAAAACAGCACATGTCGGGCGCTATGAGCATGGATCGGATTCAGGAAGAGCGGCAGCAATTGCAAAATGACCATCAACGCATCATGTGGGAACATGAACGCATGGTAAGCGAACACGCGCAATCGGAAAAAGAAAACACAGGGTATCTGAAAAGTCCGAGTAGTTTTTGGCGTCGCCCAGATACGATGATGATGGACAGCATGATGATGCAAATGGATAGCACGCGCCAGATAAATATGAACTCCATGCAAACTCCTCGAACAGACACCACTGGCAGCAACAAGCGGCAGTAATCTTCTTTTTATAAAATGTAAATTGCCAACGGAGTCCATTGATTATGTTGGTAATTTGTATTATAATAAATGATTCTTTTAGTGTTTTTAAAATGAAGCGAATAAATGCTAAAAAATACAGTTCATCGAGGAAACCATTCGTATAAATAATTGCCGATGGCGAAAAAGACGCGGTTGGATATTAAGAATGCTTGTGCTTCATTTAAATTTCCATCGCTTGGCAGAAAATCAATCTCCTTTCTTTGAATCTGTTGCGTATTTACATTGAGTTCAAAAACCTGCGCCAATCCTAAAAAGAGAATTTTATTATTTAAAACAAAAGTAGCTTTTCTTTGTAAATAAGCATCAAAGGGAAATTCATATAATAACTTCCAAGTGTCGGAAGCTGCATTATATTCTAACAGGTACTGAAGCGTAAGCTGTTTTACAACAAAATAAGCCTTTTGACCATAGGCTACTGCTGTGATAGGCGTTGGCTTTTCATAAGCATTCGTCGGAATAACATTTAAATAATGACTAAATGACTGCCACTTTTGGGTATCAATATCAAAAACCCAACAGGGATTTTCCTTACTTGTTAAGCACACAAATAGCTTTCGTCCAATATTAAAAGCGACCGAGGAATTTGCATAATAATTGAAATCAGCCGGAACTTTTAGACTCTGCAGTTTTAACCATTGATTGCTAGCTTGCGTATAGCGCCAAAGCAGTAAAGAATCTTGATTTTCATTATCTTTTTGTAAAACGTAAGCATTACCATCAATCGTCACGGCTAAATCATTGGTAGGGTCACTCCCCGCAAGACGAGGCATAGAAGTGCCCACACTCCAAGCTTTTGATTGTTCATTGTAAATCCACCAATCAGAAGCATAGCTATCATTGTAATATAATTTATTTTGCAATGTAAATCCAAGAGTACCACTTTGATATAATGTACCTGGCAGACCAGCTTCAATGTTCCAATCTTGAATAATATATTTAAATGACTGAGACGTTTCTATGCTGTAACCCGCCATTATAACAACGAGCCGGTCAGAGATGGAAGTTTGAGTGCCTGTATTAATGCTGCTGACTACCACCTTTAGCTCGCCTTTAGTGCTCTGGACAATATTAAAACTGCTGAAACCTCCGAAATTAACAAAATTATTTGGCGCATTGGGAATAAAATATTTACCAACGATGGTAATCGTATCGCCGGTATGACCTTGCTTGGGGTAAAAATCTTCAATGACAGGCTTGGTAATTGTGAAATAGGCTAACTCGGATTGTCTGTATCCAACTTTTACTGATACATAAGCAAAACTGCCACTTAACGGCAACGCTTCTACAATTATTTTAATGCGATTGCGAGACGAACTTACCAGAGTAAAACCGATGCCTTCAATTTGATTCCAATAATCTACACTTGAAAAAATTCCTTCAAGGGTTACAGTGTCTCCAATGGTTGCGGTGCTTGGTGAGATGCTGGTGATTTGCGGTGAAATAACTTTTGGCAAAGGATAAGCCGCAGTGCTCGCTCCGTCAATAGATTGTATAATAATAGGTGCATTATCATTTACTAAAAGCGGAACGACGCATTGTACGGTGGCAGAATCAGCCGCAACAATGGTAGCAACTTGTTCACCTATTGTGACCCTGCCTCTTTCTTTGATGTTGATAAAATGTTTTCCTTGAATGGTGATTGTGTCACCGGGCATCACCTGCGCTGGGGTCACTTTTTCAATAATCGGCGCTAAGCCTCCCTGGCTTGTAAATGCCACCGCTTCGCCATAAACGGTGTGCTTCGCAGAACGCACATACGCGCGCACGTAATACACGATGTCTGCTTCCAGCCCTGCTTCGATGCGGGCAGAAAATTCTTTTGTATCCAGTTTGGCACCGAGCGATTTATAACTGAATCGCTCCGGAGGAAGGTTGAAGACCGTTTGATCGTAAGTGGTCCATATAAATCCATAATCGATGACCACTTCTTCATTAAAATCCAGCACTTCTGCGTGCAATGTCACGCCCGTTGAGTCTATTTCTGTTGCAGGCAAGGTGCGAATGCGTGCAAAACGACGCTCGATTTCTTCTTTTTGGCAACTCAAAAAAGCCATCAAAAACAAAAGAAAAAGCAGCGAAAAACGAAGGAGATTTTGAATACGCATAACTTGTTGTTTACCAGTACCAAACTGCTTTTAAGAAAAAACTCGTTGTGCTTGATTTCAACTGCCCAGATACAGAAAAGGTGTCTTCTAATACAATGCCGCCGCCTCGCTGAAAGCCCACAGCAAGTTCCCAGGCTCCAGGAAGATTATTCCATTGATTCCGAAGGTTGACCTGCCCCACTAATCCCAATTGATATTTAGAAAATTCTAATGGCGTAAAGCGATTGGTTGTGATAATAGTACGATTTGTTGAAAATTCTTCGTCCACCAATTCTTCTATGGTTTCCGCTTGAGTTTGTAGGAGCAATTGTACGGAAGGACCCGCCTGAAAAGAAAGTTGCGGTTTCTGATTGGGAATGGTGTAGCGAATGGCAAAGGGCGATCCTAAACCAATCCAATTAATGCGGGTATGATAATAAGCTTCATCCGCGCTGTTGTTGGGCTCATCCCATCGCAGGTCTGCTTCCATTTGGTAGGCACGAATGGAGGGCTCCAAATAAAGTCCAAATGCGCTGAGCCTTCGCGGACTCAGCACGAGCATACTCACGCCTAATGCCGGTCCAATGGTGGTGTAAGAAGGTTCAACTAAATGAGCATAAGTATTGACCGTGTTGCTTTCAAAATCAAGCCTGGCATAATCCGCAGCAACGCTCACGCCGGCGCTCACCGCAATGATCGGCAGTCCAGCCCCCAATTCTTCGTAAGCCGTTCCCTGGCATTCATTATACAGTTTAATAATTTCTATCAAATTTTTTTCTTTCGCTTCCAGGTTTTTAGAATTTCCATAGTGATATTTCAAAGAAGTACAATCCTGTGCCAACGTATTCAAAAACAGCAACCAATTGCGCCTCGTTGTGGCAGTGCCTTCCAGGGGTACCCGTTGCAAGGTATCCGCTCCATTGTAAAGCACATAAAACTCTTTTTGAATTTTTAGCAAACTAGTGCCGCCCTGCACGATCCATTCTGCAAAAACCAAGGTGGCGTTTTCATTGGCATTCTCCAATCGGCGAGATTCAAAACAGCGGCGGTTTTCGATGCAATAATGCTGAATTTGCTGGGGCGTAAAAACTTGAACCGTTGCTCCAGGAGTAGCTCGGAAATGACACTCTGTGTAATTTTTGTTGCCCCCAAATTCGCCTACTTCACCTTGCAGTGTATCTCCAGAAGCTGTTATTACCGTGCCTGGTGAGAAAATCGCTTGCGCCAACATCCAGTTCGAGCAGCTAAAAAGCAGGGCGCATAGCAATATTAAATATCGAGCAAATTTACATTCGCAGCTAAAAGTTTTCTGGGTAAGTATTACTAACATTCAGTGGATGATTATAATTTGTAATAAGCACTAAATTTACACCAGCTTTTTTTATAAGTCAATACCAGGAATGTTAAAGTCTAAAAGCTTACATTGGGGTAGCAATTTTATTATAATAAAAAAGCCCCGACACTATATCAGGGCAATCCATTTATCTGAAGGGCAACTGTAATATTTTATAAATTCTATAGTCAACAGTCTATAGTCAATCGTCTATAGTCAATCGTCTTTATTTACAATTTTGTATCGGAGAATAATTCCGATGTGATGTACTCCCGATTCAAGCGACCGATGTTATCCATTTTGATTTCTTTCGGGCACTCTGCTTCGCAGGCGGACACATTGGAGCATCTGCCAAAGCCTTCGGCATCCATTTGCTTCACCATTGCCTGAGCGCGGCGCTTGGATTCTACTTCGCCTTGCGGCAAGCGTGCGAGGTGCGCTACTTTTGCCGATACAAACAACATGGCGGAAGCATTCGGACAAGCGGCTACGCAAGCGCCACAACCGATACAAGCCGCAGCGTCAAAGGCTTCTGCTGCGGTGTCTTTGTCAATTGGGATGGCATTCGCATCCTGTGCCTGACCGGTATTCACCGAAACATACCCCCCCGCCTGGATGATGCGGTCAAACGCAGAGCGATCCACCACCAAATCTTTAATCACCGGAAAAGCCTTGGCGCGCCAGGGTTCTACTACGATTGTTTCACCATCTTTGAAAAAGCGCATATGCAATTGGCAAACAGTGGTACCTTTCAGTGGACCATGTGGGTAGCCATTCACGACCATACTGCAAGTACCGCAGATGCCTTCCCGACAATCGTGCTCGAATGCCACCGGTTCTTTCTTCTGACGAATCAAATCATCATTCAACACATCCAACATTTCGAGGAAGGACATGTGTTCGTTCGCCTCCACCTGATAGGTTTCAAAGCGACCTTTATCTTTATTATTTTGCTGTCTCCAGATTTTTAAATTCAGCTTCATGATTTTTGTATTTGGTAGAGGGTAGAGGGTAGAAGGACGAACACATCGTGAGCGAGTCCCACTACCCTCTACTTTATACCCTCTACTATTTATAACTTCTGGTTTTCAATTCTACATTTTCAAATACTAAATCTTCACGATGCATAATCGGCTCACTGTCCCAGCCATTGTATTCCCAGGCGGCTACGTAGGTATAATCCTCATCATTTCTGAGTGCTTCGCCTTCTTCCGATTGGTATTCCTCGCGGAAGTGCCCACCACAGGACTCATTTCGATTCAAAGCATCAAGAATCATGAGTTCGCCCAATTCCATGAAATCCGCGACGCGCAGCGCTTTTTCCAGTTCAGGATTGAATTCATCCGCAGCGCCAGGCACATACACATTGCTATAAAATTCATCTTTCAACTCGCGCACCATTTGACGCGCTTTGGTCAAGCCCTCGGCATTGCGTGCCATACCGCAGTATTCCCACATGATTTTACCCAAACGGCGGTGGAAACTTTCAACCGGCTCACTGCCTTTCACATTCATTAACTGGTTGATACGATTGGCGGTAGCTTGCTCAGCTTCTACAAATGCTGGGCTATTCGGATCAATTTTCGGTGTGCGAATCTCATTCGACAAGAAGCTACCAATCGTGTAGGGCAATACAAAATACCCATCCGCCAAGCCTTGCATCAGCGCGGAAGCACCGAGGCGATTGGCACCGTGATCGGAAAAATTGCATTCGCCGGTAGCAAACAAGCCAGGAATGTTGGTTTCCAAATTATAATCCACCCAGATACCGCCCATCGTGTAATGCACTGCCGGATAAATTTTCATCGGCGTTTCGTATGGATTGTCTCCGGTGATTTTATCGTACATATCAAAGAGGTTGCCATATTTCTCAGCGACCACTTCTTTTCCCAATTTCAGAATAGTAGCTTTATCGGCATTGTGCAAGCCCATTGTATTCGCTTTGGATTTGCCATAGCGTTCAATCGCTGCGCCAAAATCCAGGAATACTGCCAATCCGGTCGGCGCCACGCCCAAGCCTTTGTCGCACTCAGTTTTAGCAGCACGGGAAGCCACGTCACGCGGCACCAGGTTGCCAAAAGCCGGATAACGGCGCTCCAGGAAGTAATCGCGGTCTTCTTCAGGAATATCCGAACCTTTTTTCTTGCCTTGCTGAATGGCTTTTGCGTCTTCGATTTTCTTTGGCACCCAAACCCGACCGTCGTTGCGCAAACTTTCGGACATCAACGTCAGTTTCGACTGATAATCACCGGTTTGTGGTAAACACGTTGGGTGAATTTGCGTAAAGCAGGGATTCGCCATCAAAGCACCCCGACGCACGGCGCGCCAGGCGGCGCTTACGTTGCAGCCCATTGCATTGGTAGAAAGGTAGAACACGTTGCCGTAGCCACCCGTCGCCAGCACAACTGCGTGTGCACCAAAGCGTTCGAGTTTGCCGGTCAGCAAATTACGCGCAATGATACCTCTTGCCTTGCCGTCAATCACCACTAAGTCCAACATTTCGTGGCGATTATACATATCCACCGTGCCTAATGCGATTTGACGTGACAATGCTTGATAAGCGCCCAGTAGCAACTGCTGTCCCGTCTGACCACGTGCGTAGAACGTCCGGCTCACCTGCACGCCCCCAAACGAACGGTTTTCGAGCAAACCACCATATTCCCGTGCAAACGGCACCCCTTGCGCCACTGCCTGGTCAATGATAGCTGCACTTACCTCTGCCAGGCGATACACATTCGCCTCCCGTGCCCGGTAGTCGCCACCCTTGATTGTATCATAAAATAAGCGATAGACGCTGTCACCGTCGTTCGTATAGTTTTTTGCTGCATTTATACCACCCTGTGCTGCAATGCTATGCGCACGACGTGGACTATCATGGAAAGTAAAACATTTTACATTATAACCCAACTCACCCAATGTAGCTGCCGCTGATGCACCCGCCAAACCTGTACCCACTACAATCACTTCAATGCGGCGTTTATTTGCCGGCGCTACCAACGGAACCGTGGAGCGATACTTCGTCCATTTTTCCTCAAGCGGACCGGGAGGGATTTTGCCATTTAATTGCATATCATTAAATTTTATAAATACCCAGGAATATTATATTTACTAAATGCATTTATTATGCCAATCAACTGTTATCTAAAAATATTGAACAGATAACAATCAATTTTATACTACCAATTAAAATACATGTAAATCGGAATTAATGCGAATAATCCCGGAATAACGATGGAATAAGCCTTGCCCAAAAATTGTACTACCGGCACATATTTATGATGGCTCAAGCCCAGCGTACGAAAGGCACTCTGGAAACCATGCCACAGGTGAAACCCAATCACCATCATCGAAATTACATAGAAAACCACATAATAAACATTCTCATATGTAAAATCTACCAATGCATAAAGGTTTTTCACCGGCTGTTTTGCGCCCGGATATTGCACCATTTCCATTTCGCCCCAGTGCATTTGTACCCAAAACTGATACATGTGAATAATCAGAAATATGAAAATAATCGTACCCAGCGCTGCCATGCTTTTCGCAATCCAGGGCGAAGTCGTAGCGGCTCTGGTTACTTTTACGGCGTAGCCCACACCACGCGCAGCGGCGTTTTTGCGTGCCAGCAACCAACCTTGAATCGCATGTAATAAAAAGGAGGCATACAACACGTAAGAAACAATTTTAATAATCGGATTGTGCGTCATAAAGTAGGCGTACAGATTGAAGGATTTGCCATCATCGTGCGCCAACAATTGTAAATTGCCAGCCAGGTGAATCACCAGATATAAAATCAGGAATAACCCGGTCAAGCTCATAACGAATTTCTGCCCGATGGAGGAGGTCAGAAAGCTGGTAAACCAATTCATTATTCTTCCTTTTATCGTTTTGTTATATTTTTGCAGCTAAAAATCAGTGCCCAAGGGCGAATGCAAATCTAATCGTTAAAGCATTTTTCCCCAACGGTTGTTTGTTGTTTGTACGTATAATAAAATTATTTAGAATTATTCTAAAAACTGTTGCCCACTAAACACGATCTGAAACCCCAAATACTAAAGCTTCAACACCCCACTTATAACCAAAACATAATATCTAATACCAAAAACACAACACCATGACGCCCACAAAATGGATGGATCGAACCTTCGATTTTAATTTTCAGGAAAACATTTTTCCGCTTATCCTCGAGCGCCTTTGGGGTACGCCCCTGCGCCTGCGGGAAAAATTGTCCGCCATTCCGGCAGAAATTCAACTGATTCAGCCCGATGGAAAATGGTCTATCCTGGAAAACATTGGACATCTTACTGATTTAGAGGCACTTTGGCAAATGCGTTTGCAAGATATTTTACAAGGAGAAGAGGTAATGAGCGCCTGGGACGTCACCAACGCCAAAACGACTCATGCCAATCACAACGCCAAAACCGCCGCAACCCTGATAGCAGAATTTAGTGCAGCACGCAACCAAACTTTAGCACAACTTAACAGTTTACAAGAAGAGGACATATATAAATCCGCCTTGCATCCTCGTTTGCAAACGCCTATGCGGATCATGGATTTATTTTTGTTTGTTGCCGAACACGATGATTATCATTTAGCAACCATTTCCTCTATTTATAAAACACTAACAATCAATAATAATTAGCGATCAATTCATGGAAAAAAATGTTTCCTTGCCAGAATATACCTTCGATGATTTTTTGAACTTATTTCCCAATATCGAACTGCCCATCACTTTGAACGATGAGACGCTTCACGAATTCAGCAACATCAACGACCCGCTGCCCCCGGGCATGATTCATGCCTTTATTGTACCATATGAAGCCGAGCTGCCCGATGACCTGACCGAGTTTATCGCTTGTTTTAAAATTCCAGAAACCCATAGTTTTCAGGCAGTTGTGTATTGGAAAGCAGGGCTGATGACTTACGAATATACCCTGGCTACTTACACCAATAAAGGCGAATTGTTGGATAAACGTGTCATTGCCGGAACTTTTTATGATGGTCAAACCCTTACACAATCAGTGGCAATCATCGAAGACGATTGGGAAATTCTGATTATGTCCGGTCAATCTGCAGTAGTAAATAAAAATGACCTGTATGATGCCCAAAAAAGCCGCGTCACTAAAATGGAGCTATTGCCCGAAGGTCAAATTATTGATATAGATAACTAACTTTCGATTATAGACGCTTAGCACTTGACTCCTTTACTTTTACACTTTAAATTTGAAAGAACAAATGAATGGTTATCGGTTCACTTTTTATAAAAACGAAAAAACAAATTAAATTACACCCCGATAATCAATAAATGATAAAATATTTTTATG
>CAZFBN010000031.1:0-41302 GCA_964517145.1 uncultured Saprospiraceae bacterium | reverse complement strand
GAACATTATGGGCATGATGCACCTTTTTCTGCGAAAATTTAGCAAACGTATTATTAAAAATTATCAATTTTAAACAAGTTCGTTTTATAAATAGAAAAGACTTTAAAACAGCATGTTTAATACTTTGGAACGAATGTTTTTTGCCAAAGGCAAAAATCAGGTTATTTATATTCCAGTGTATTTAATTAGGATGATTTGGCAAAATTTCGTTTAACTTGCCAATTCCAATTGTTGAACCAAACAACAGCTACTATGTCAAGACTTGATTATGTAACCATTGGTATTGTTGCCGTTTGTATTATTGCATTGGCGTTTTTATTATATAAAACGACGAATCTTTTTGGCGGCGGCGAACCGGAAACACCCCCAAATACGACCCTGACGGATACGACTGCGATTGATCCCTACGCGTACGACGATTACGACACAAGCTCTATACTACCTGGTGCCGATGAAGACCTCGATGACAATGAGGTAGTGCCGTTTGAAGAAGAGCCGGAAACAGGTGCCAATACGACTGCCAGCCAACCAAGCACCTCCACGCCTCGCGCCAGCACAACTACGGAGGAGCCTCCTCGCACGGTGTCAGCTGCTGAGCGCAGCGGCGATTATTTGGTACTAGCAGGTTCTTTTTCGGTGAGAGCCAACGCTGAAACGGAAGTGAATCGCTTGCAAAAAATGGGTTATACGAACGCGGAAGTGTCGCCGTTCAATCGAGGAAAATTTGCAGTGGTATTGGTAGATCGCTTTACGGATATGACTGAAGCTCAAGCGCTTGTAAAAGAATTAAAAGCAAAAGGCGTGGAATCCTACGTGCAGGAAAAACGCGATTGATATCCGATAAATAATATTTTACGCTGGAGGTTGGGATGCTGTGGATGCTAGTTGAGCGACTAGCATCCACCGTATCTCGTAAAGCTTATTTCGTTCTGCCAAATGCTTCTTCCCATGCCAGCATGCCACCTTCGAGGTTGCGCACGTAGGTGAAGCCATTTTGTTGCATAAACGCCTGCGCACTCGCACTTCGGCGACCAGAGCGGCAGTACACAATAATTTCGCGGTCTTTATATTCTTCTAAATCAGCCAAGGCATTAGGCACGTCGCCTAGCGGAATTAAATTGCCACCAATGTCAAAATCCGCATGTTCGTGTGGCTCGCGCACATCAATGAGAATAAAACCATCCTCATTTGCCATTTTTTCTTTTAATTCTTTTACGGTGATATCCATGTTTTAATTTTTAGCGGGCAAAGGGTATTTGGTAGAGGGATTATGCAGCGTCGGTGTCCTTATACCCTGTACCCTGTAGCCTTTACCATTATCTTGCAATTATAAACCGTTCGTTCCAAAACTGGTTCGTTTGGCGGTCGGCAATTTTTAGAAAATACATACCTGGCGGCAAATCATTTACACTCAACTGTGGTTGTAAAATGCCTTGCTGCAATAACTGCCCCGTGCTACTGAACAGGAGGTATTGAAAATCTTCGTACCAACTCTGGTTTGATGTGATGTTCAATATTTCCCGCGTTGGATTTGGATACAATACAAAATTTCGTGTAGGTTTCTGCACTTCATCGGTAGCCGTTGGCAAGGGCGTCACATTCCCCACCACCGGTCGAATCATCAGAGAACCTGGCGTAATCGGTGGAAAAGGTTGCCATGCCTGGCTTCCACTTCTGCGGAAAGTATGTGCAAAACCATTGGTAACATTTCGATCATAACCTACTGGAATACAACGCGTTCCATCGCAGGCTGTTTCTTGTTCCCACCCTACGTAAATCGTATCAGTCGGTAATGCCAGCGGAGTCAATACGCCATTCGCATTCATGAGCGGATAAGTCGTAAAACCTTGCAATGTATCAAAATAAATATCTGTATAATATGCTTGCTGACCGGTTAACTCATATTCAGGAGTGTCGTCCAATTTTCCAACCCAAACCTTGATGGTAAAGCGCTGAGTGGAAATGTCCACCGTAGTGCGCGGAAAGTGGTATTGCACGGCTCGAATCGTATCGGATTTATTTAATATGTAACGCACTGCTACTTCCACATTTTGCCGCGCCACCAAACCTGCCTCGGCGGTGCCGTCGTCGTAGGAGAAGTAATTGGAGAAATAAGTATCTCTGTTGACACTATTATTTCGTTTTATAGACTCATATCCTGACGCATTCAATTCAGAATCATTTGACAATCCGTAGGTTAAACGAAATGACAAAAAATTGTAGTTATCTAAAATCGGGTTTAATATTTCTTTTTTTAAACTACTATAAGCCAACGCTGGAAACTCATTTGGATCATTTTCAAAAAGATAGTTACGACTAACTGGACCTCCAGAAGCAATCTCAGATTGCTGTCCGTTAAATAATTTGATATCATTAAATAAATTAATATTAGAAATATTTTCCTCTAATTCTACAAATGAATTATCGAATCTCAGCGTATCAGGGCCATGATTCCAAACGCCAACTTTAATTCCATCTACTAATTCTTTAAATTCAAAGCCTCTAAATTGCTTCCAAGGCATACTACTGTATCTTTTTAAAATAAAGTTTGGATGGCTGGTAAATGCAATATCGTCAATTAAAGAGTCTCGGGCATTTCGATCTATTCGCACATAATCCAAATGCCACGTATCCAGCAATCCTGTGCGATCCGATTTA
Source organism: uncultured Saprospiraceae bacterium (assembly GCA_964517145.1). Classification (GTDB taxonomy): domain Bacteria; phylum Bacteroidota; class Bacteroidia; order Chitinophagales; family Saprospiraceae; genus JADJNW01. The sequence goes on along the minus strand of CAZFBN010000031.1, from coordinate 38,644 downwards.
TTGCGAAAGCGAAATTGGAAAGCGTTGTATTTAAAATCATTGGAAATTTTTATGCTTCGGAATAAGAAAGGAGACGCAGCGGTGTCCGATTGATTGCTCGGCGCACCCGCCAACGAATCCACCAGAATCCAATCGCCGCGCCGATTTTTAAATTCTACCAAAAAAGAATCCTGCACTTCGGGGCGATCTCCAAAACCACGTCGTTGCACCCAATAGGTGAAGAAAACATCTTGAGTAATGTTCGCGAGATTGATAGCCTTTGAAGTCAATTGATCCGCCGAGCCATAGCCACCACCATATGCTGTACCATTACTGTTCAAGCCATCGAATGTAGCCACACCCCAGGAAGGTGGCGTATCTGCCATATCATTATTTATAAAAACCTCTAAATCAAGCCAATGTGAGTCGTTAGGGTAAGGACCAAAGTAAGAAAAATCATCCATGAATGGAATCAGCAAAGTATCGGAAGTAACGCGAACAGGCAAACGAAAAGTGTCGCACACGGCGAACGTATCGCACAGCACCACACAAACCGTATCCAATCCTGGAAAACGACTGGCAGCATAAGCGATCTTACCGTTCACAGGTATTTGATTCGCTTCGGTAAAATAAGCCCTTTGCTGACCGCCGCCATTGTAAGAACCGGCACAATTTTCTAAAATAGTGCCACAAGCTGCTTTCCGAACCGGTAAATTGGAGACTGACAATGTCAGCGTATCGGTTTGACCCGAACGAATAGTAATCGAATTTTCAATACGGGTTTGTCCTGGTCTGCGTGTGACGATGTTATAAAAACGATTGCGACAAGCGCCTGCGTTATTGCAAAAATTCACCTGAACCCGATCTTGACCTGTTGTGGTTCCTGCAATGTAATAAAGCGTATCGTTAGCAATAATAGGCGTTCCAAAAGTGATAAATTGACAAGCGACGCAACTATAAATGCCTTCGCCCAAACCAGCCGTATCGATTTCAAGTTTAATTGCCAGCGTATCGCCCGTTTGAACATAAAAATTTCCTGGCTTCTCCAGATTCCCACAAGTGTTTTTTTCTATTGCCGTAGGACGCTGCTTGCCGGTGGTCACTTGTTTTTCACAAAAATAACGCTGAAGCACTGTGTTTTCTGTAATCGGCACCAGTTCCACCTGCGCCTGCGCCCCAACATACATGCTCAACAGCAAGCAAAATAAGTAGAATCGTTTTTTCATAAATGTCCGTTGTGTAGTCATATTCCTCCAAAAAACGAGCAACGCGCCTTTTTGTTGCTTTCAGTCACTATGGATATAATATGCTCAAAAAAGAGCTGCCTTTTTATTTGCTACCGCTCGCCCAAGCTGGGTAGTCGCCGCCACCAGCGCCTCAAAATCCGCCTTAGTGCTGCGATGATTGGTATTGGCAACACGGATAACATAATTCCCATTTAAAATCGTAGAAGACGGCGCGGCAATGCCTTGCTCCTGCAATTGCATCAGGATTTCTTTATTCATCGCATTCAATTCTTTATCCGACCTGCCGCCCGGATTGAAACGATAGCAAACAATATTCATGGTCACTTCCGCCATTAATTCCAAATCTGCTTCTTGTTCAATCAGCGAAGCAAGGTAAAAACACTGGGCAATATTCTGCCGAATCATACGCCGATACTTGTCAATGCCGTGTTCTTTCAAACTCATCCAAATCTTCAATGCTTTAAAACCGCGCGACAATTCCAAACCATAATTATTCAAGGATTCGGGTCCTGCCGCCAAGCCGCGCTCGTGCGTAAGCAGGTAATTCGGGGCTCCTGCAAATGCCGCCCGATGTATGTCGCGCTCTTTGACCAACAAGCACCCGACTTCATAATTCACATACATCCATTTGTGAAAATCAAACGCGACCGAATCTGCTATTTCAATGGCTTTCAATTGGTTAGCATACTCGTCTGTCAATTTTGCCAATGCGCCAAACGCACCATCCACGTGAAACCAAAGCCCAAATTCCTGACAAATCGTCGCAATCGCATCCAAATCATCTATAGCGCCGGTATTTACGGTTCCGGCATTGCCAATTACACAAAACGGCAGGAATCCTGCTGCCAAATCTTGTTCAATTGCTTTTCTAAGTTCTTCAATTTCAATTTGATAGCGTTCATTTACCCCAATTTTACGAACGGCTTCTGCGCCCAAGCCCAATACCTCCGCAGCTTTCAGGTTGCAACTATGTGTCTCGCTCGAACAATACAGCACCATTTGCGGAAATGCTTTCAATCCTTGCCCGCGCACGTTTGCAGCATGATTCCGCGCCACGGTCAAGCCGGTAATATTCGCCATCGAGCCGCCGCTCAGCAAAATCCCACTCGCCGACGCGGGGTAGCCCAGCATTTGCTTGCTCCACTCAATTATTTGATTTTCAACGTACATCGCTGCGTGGTCGCCAATCGCTACATTCGGATTCATCCCAGACGCCAGCATATCCGCCAGCATGCCAAACGCCGTGCCCGTGCCCTGCACCCAAGACCAAAAACGCGGATGAATATTGCCTTTTGGATACGGTAAAATATATTGTGTAAATTCTTTATAAATTTCTTCCACATCCTGAGGCTGTTCTGGCAAATCATGTTGTAAAAAAGCCTTTGTTTCATCCGCCGTTTTTTCCCAAATTGGACGTTCTTTAACGGATTGCAAAAAATCCATCATATCATCCACCATCTGATGCCCCAGGCGGCGCAAGCCTTCCCAATCCTGCGGATCGAGGGTTTCTTCGTTGTTTAAAACTTCATTAAAATACTCCATTTATCAAGGCAAATTTTTAATCATGATATAATATTCAAATCGATTTCCACCAATTTGATGTGCATATTCACTGTATTTTATAAAATTAAATTTTTCGTAAAAACGAATGGCGCGTTCATTGCTTTGCAATACGACCAGCCACATTAAGTCATTAAATTGAATATCAGGCAATTGCAAAACAGATTGCATCAGCGCCGCACCGACTTTTTGGGTAATGAAATCCTGTAAAACGTATAATTTTTGCAATTGCACGGGGCGCTCGGCTTGAATTTCGGGAATCGTGGAATTCAACTTTATCTTGGCGTAGCCAACCGGCTTACTTTCAAAAATCGAAATAAAATATTGATTATATGGCTTTTGTAAACTGTTGTAAATTTTTATATGATTAAAAGTGGCGTCCAAATATGCTTGTAAAGCCGTCGGCGTAAATAAATGCCCAAAGGTCTCTGTAAAAGTTTGCCGCCCTAATTCAACAATAATGGCAGCGTCTTCCAAAGTAGCCCGGCGAATTTCAATTTTCATCTTCGACATACTCATTTTCACATTTCAAATCTCACATTTCATATTTCATATTTACCCCAGCGCTTGTTCCCAATCTTCGATCAAATCTTCCACATTTTCCAATCCCACCGACACCCGTAAAAGGTTCTCCGGCGTTGGACTCGCTTCGCCTTCCACCGATTTCCGATGTTCGATCAAACTTTCCACGCCGCCCAGACTGGTTGCGGTTGTAAATAATTTTAATTTTCCGGTCAACGCCATGGCATTTGCCGCATCGCCTTTGATTTGTACCGACAACATCGCGCCAAAGCCGCCAAACATCTGTTTCTTTGCAATATGATATTGCGGATGTGACATTAAACCCGGATAATGCACGGCTTCAATTTTGGAGTGATTGTCAAGAAAATCAGCGAGTTGTGCCGCATTTTTCGTTTGCTCGCGCACGCGCAACGCCAGGGTTTTAATGCCCCGCGTCACCAGCCAGCACTCAAACGGCGAAGGCACGCCGCCCGACAATTTTTGAGTATTTTTTAATTTTTGCGACAATTCGCCATCTTCTTTTATTATAAGCGCGCCGCCCAGCACATCACAATGTCCGCCAAAGTATTTAGTAGTGGAATGCATAATTACATCCGCCCCTAATTCCAAGGGACGTTGTAAAACCGGTGTTGCCCAGGTATTATCCACCGCACACAAAGCGCCAACGTTGTGTGCGGCTTTTGCAACTGCCTGAATGTCAGTGATTTTTAATTGTGGATTGGAAGGCGTTTCGATCCAAATCAAACGGGTATTAGATTGAAGTGCATTTTGAATGGCATTCAAATCCGTCATATCTACTTTGGTAAACGTCAAGCCCCAATTGCCAAACACCTCCTTTGCCAACAATTCTGTCGAATAATACGCATCATTAGGTAAAATAATATGATCGCCCGTTTTTAAGGTTTGTAATAAAGCCGCCGTTGCCGCCATACCCGAAGCAAAAGCCATACCCACCGCGCCGCTCTCGAGCGCTGCCAGGCTATTTTCGAGCAAATGTCGATTGGGATTGTCCATGCGCGAATACACGTAGCCGTGCGCGTAAGAGCCATCGGCTTCGCGCTCATAAGTGGTTGATAAATAGATTGGTGTGCTCACTGCGCCCGCATTTTCGTCGGGCATCAAGGTGCTGCGAATGGCTAAAGTTTCAAATTTCAAGATGATCGTTTTAATGAATCACTAAGCGTTAGCTTTTTTGCAAAAACTTTGTGCGCTCCGTGCTCTTAGTGGTTAACCCCTCAAAATTATAAACTTTCTGCCATTTTGGCTGCTGCGTGCGCCATTTCCCAACCCAAAATCAGGCGTTTTTTAGCGCTGCCCCAGTGGTACTCGCCGACCAAACCTTCGTTTTTTATGACGCGATGACAAGGAATCAGATACCCGATTGGATTCGCGCCGACCGCAGAACCCACTGCCTGCAAGGCTTTTGGCTGATTTATTTTTTTTGCAAGCATTTGATAACTTGCCACTTCGCCCGCCGGAACGCTGAGCAACGCCTGCCAGACTTTGACCTGAAAATTGGTGCCTTTCACCAAAACGCTCAACTTGCGTGGTTCATTGGTGTAAAAAATTTGTCGGATGATTCCTTCCGTTGCATGTGAGTTTTCCTGCAAGTGTGCATTTTTCCATTGATTTTCAAGCCATTGCAAAGCCTCTTCCCGATTTTCATTCATGACAAATTGCAAGCCACACACGCCCCGCTCGGTCACTGCAATCAGGCATTCGCCGAAAGGCGTGGAGTGAAATCCATAATTAATTTGCAAACCTAATCCATTGGTTTTGAATTCATTCGGTGTAACTGCTTCCAGATTCACAAACAAATCATACACCCGCGATTGACTGGACAAGCCCGCTACTTCTGCGGCTTCCAGGATATTCCGGGTATCGGCAAGTTTATTTTTTAAATTTTCCGTTGTTAAATATTGTAAGAATTTTTTAGGTGTAATGCCTGCCCATTCTGTGAAAATGCGCTGGAAATGAAAAGGACTGAGGTGCACGGCTTGCGCCACTTCGTCGAGATTGGGTTGATGTTGATAATTGGCAGCTAAATATTTTATGGCGTTTTCGATGCGTTGGTAATTCAATTGCGATTCCATTGATTTTGAATTTTATACAAAGGTAGGCGGAAAAGAAGGTGGATTCAACCCGAATCTTGCGTTAAACCGGCGCTAGGAGTCTTTCCATTTCCACAAATATCGACAGGCGTAGGTGCGATACGGGCGCCAGGGCTCCGCCAATTCCACCATACGCGCACGCAGGGCTTTGCCCGTTTCCTCCAATTCAAACAAGCGTTTCATGGATTGCTGAATACCCAAATCATCGACCGGCAGCACATCGGGGCGACTCAAAGTAAACATCAGGATCATTTCCACCGTCCAGCGCCCCACGCCTTTGATTTTAGTCAATTTTTGAATAATTTCTTCATCTGTAAATATCGACCAATCAACAGATTGATATTGTTCTTGCACAAAAAATTCCGCCACATTGTGCATGTAACTTGCCTTTTGATTGGACAATCCGACCGCACGCAACGTCGGCACATCCAGCGCCAGCAATTTTTCCGGGTGCGGAAAACCATCTTCAAATAAATTGATAAACCGTCCGTGAATCGTCGCCGCCGCTTTCACCGATAATTGTTGTGAAACAATTGATTCCAGTAGATCACAATACACATCCGTGCCAGTGCCCCATTGGAACATCTCGACAGCATCAAGGACTTTTTTCAAATGCGCATCCTGCGACAAATGCCATAAAATTTCCGGTGTTATCATGCACGCAAGATAACAAAACAAATGGATTTGTTTGATTTTGTAAGAATTTGTTTCAGTAAGCGAACGAGCTCTTTTAAGAAAATAACACATCTAACAAATTGAAAATCAATTCAATTTGTTAAAAATAGCAATTATTAATAATTAAAAAATGTTCTGGGAAAAATAGTGTAATAGTGTGTTGATCGAGCGTTGTTCAAAGGTGTGATTGCTTAAGCAAGAGAAGCCGGTTGTTTTTTGTTAAAGCGTAGTTCAAGGTACTGAGCTTCAAATCCCATTTTTTTATATACTTTTAACACTGGATTTCTAGGCTCTACATGTAATGCAATATCTCCATCCGTCAAATCAATTGCCCTTTTCAGCACTTGTAACATGGTCGTTTCATCATTGCGGTACTCTTCGTGAAAAGTCACGTACACAAACAAATTGTTCGGATTATAGCCCTCCATTCCGGTACGATTCACCACCACGGTGGCAATCAGTTGTCTGCCCACATGTGCCGTCAGGACAAAGCCACCAAACGATGGTTTGTTCTTCAGCGCATATTCCAACGCCTCTCGCACGTTGGCTTTGCTGGCATTTTCGGTGTGCTCGCAGAGGAAATTCACCACAGCGCTCTTCTCCGCCGGATTCATTCCCGTGAAAGCGTCATAAAGGGTCGTCTCAAAGCTCATTGGTAAAATTTTTACATAAACCGGTTTTGGTTTGTTGCCCTAAAAATAACGCAATTCTCATGTATTTAAAATTTTTGCGTGTAAAATTTAGATAAAATCAACTGGTTATCAATCAAGAAGACGTTTGCACAATACTATGAAAACGAAGCAGTTCTAAAATTATTATTCCTAACAATTCCCTTCCGAATCTAGGGCAAGAGTGCTGCGCTTATTTTTCAAAATACAAACACCGACATCAAGTACCAAATATCCTCACTTTTGTCAGTCCCCCGCCACGATTTCGTTTTTAATTGTGCGGCGTTTAAAAATGCGTTACTTTCGCATTCATTTCCAAAAACTTTTAAATATATGAAATCGCTTCTTGTATGGAGCTTGACAATTTTTACAATTGTTTTGCATGCTCAAACCAACTTCTGGCAAAATAAAATCGATGCTTCTGTTTGGAAAAAAGCAGAAGCAAATGCAGCCGTGGAGTTTATAGTCGTTTTAAAACAACAAGCTGATCTTTCCAACACTAAAAACCTGAAAACCAAAGAAGAAAAAGGTGAGTTTGTTTTTAAGGTGTTGCAAAAAACGGCATTACAATCACAAAAACCTATTTTGCAAATTTTACAAAATGAAAAAGCACCTTATCAATCTTTTTTTATATTTAATGCGATCTATTGCGTGGGCGACGCGCGGCTGCTCCGCTTGCTGGCTGAGCGCGACGACGTAGCGTATGTAGCTGATAATCCGGCACTTCCATTGCAAACACCCACAGTGGACCATGATATACTCCTCTCGCGCAGCGCCATAGAATGGGGCATTCAACGCATCAATGCAGATCAGGTGTGGGCTTTGGGGTACAAAGGTCAGGGCGTCATTGTTGGTGGGCAGGATACAGGCTACGAATGGACGCATCCAGCCATCCAAGGTAAATATCGCGGCTGGAACGGCACTACCGTCAATCATAATTACAATTGGCACGATGCAATTCACAAATTGAATCCACTCAACGGCGATACCACCAATGAGGCTGCAAATCCTTGCGGTTTGGATTCCAAAGTGCCCTGCGATGACAACAGTCACGGCACCCACACTATGGGCACGATGCTGGGCGATGATGGCGTGGGCAACCAAATTGGCGTAGCGCCCGATGCTCGCTGGATAGCGGTGAGAAACATGGAGCGCGGCTGGGGTAGCCCGGCTTCTTACATCGAAGGTTTTCAATGGTTTATAGCACCTACTAATTTAGAAAATCAAAATCCTGATCCGAGCAAAGCACCACATGTCATCAACAATTCCTGGGGGTGCCCTACCATCGAAGGTTGCAACACCTCCAATTTTGCAATGATGAATACCGTGGTGAATAATGTGCGGGCGGCGGGTATCGTAGTCGTGGTTTCGGCGGGCAATAGCGGCAGCAGTTGCAGCACAGTCAATGATCCAGCAGCTATTTTTGAGGGCAGTTTTGCGGTAGGCGCGTCTCGACAAAACGATACCATAGCGGGTTTTAGCAGCCGCGGTCCTGTCACGGTGGATGGCAGTGGTCGAGTCAAGCCCAATGTTGTAGCGCCTGGCGTGAGCGTACGCTCGGCGGTGCGCGGCGGCGGTTATCAGAGTTGGAATGGAACGAGTATGGCGGGGCCGCATGTGGCAGGCTTAGTAGCGTTGATGATTTCGGCGAACCCAGATTTGGCGGGTCAGGTAGAAAAGATTGAAACCATTATCGAAGAAACGGCAAAACCGATGCAAACAACCGAAAATTGTGGCGGCTTGTCTGGTCTGGAAATTCCCAACAACACTTACGGATACGGCCGGGTAGATGCACTGCTGGCGGTGCAACGTGCTTTACAACTAACGGCTGATGCTGATGATGTTACAAAAAATACTCAAGTATCTGTTTTCCCGAATCCAACCGAACAAAGCGTTACTTTCAAAATAGAAGGCTGGAGCGGCAAAACAACATTACAATTGTTCAACGCATCTGGTCAACAAGTACAATATTTACAATGGGAAGCGCAGCGTATTTCTTTACAACCCATTGATTTACAAAATCTTCCAACTGGCATTTATTTTTACCGTTTGAAAAATGGCGGAACTACTGCGAGTGGTAAAATTGTTAAGCAGTAAAGTTTATCTTTGCATTGCAATATTGAATTGTAAAACCATGATAACCAGTCTGGATCAACTTTCGATGGATGGCATTTATACCTATGCCGACTACCTGACGTGGCGGTTGGATGAGCGTGTAGAGTTGATTAAAGGTCGGATTTTTAAAATGTCGCCCGCACCAAGCAGAAGACATCAAAGGACTTCTATTGCTTTGTCAAGTATGATATTTGATTTTTTACGTAATGTTTCATGTGAAGTTTATTCTGCGCCTTTTGATGTCCGCTTAATTGATTCTAAAAAAAAGAAGAAAAAACCGAATCAGGAAATTTATTCTGTCGTTCAGCCGGATATTTGTGTGATTTGTGACCCGGAAAAACTGGACGACCGCGGCTGCATCGGCGCGCCGGATTGGATTATTGAGATTCTGTCGCCTGGTAATAATAAAAAGGAAGTGGATAATAAATTTCGACTCTATGAAGAAAATGGTGTACGTGAATATTGGGTCGTATATCCTTCTGAACAACATGTGTTAGTGTTTGATTTACACGAAGATAAGTATCAACTTCGGAAAATTTATTCCGATGAAGACATGGCTCCAGTCGGTATTTTTCCTGGGTTTGAAATTAATTTACGACAAGTATTTATAGAATAATAAAGGATAAAATAACGCACATTTTTTAATGCAAAATCATGATAACCAGTCTAGATCAACTTTCGATGGATGGCATTTATACCTATGCCGACTACCTGACGTGGCGGCTGGATGAGCGCGTGGAGTTGATTAAAGGTCGGATTTTTAAAATGTCGCCCGCGCCGAATCGACGGCATCAGATGATTGCACGTAATTTGACTCGTCCTATTTTGAATCAATTTGCAGAGAATCCTTGCCAGGCTTATTTTGCGCCTTTTGATGTCCGCTTAATTGATGCTAAAAAAAAGAAGAAAAAACCGAATCAGGAAATTTATTCTGTGGTTCAGCCGGATATTTGCGTGATTTGTGACCCGGAAAAACTGGACGACCGCGGTTGCATCGGCGCGCCGGATTGGATTATTGAGATTCTGTCGCCTGGTAATAATAAAAAGGAAGTGGATAATAAATTTCGACTCTATGAAGAAAATGGTGTACGTGAATATTGGGTCGTATATCCTTCTGAACAACATGTGTTAGTGTTTGATTTACACGAAGATAAGTATCAACTTCGGAAAATTTATTCCGATGAAGACATGGCTCCGGTCGGTATTTTTCCAGGTTTTGAAATTAAATTACATGACGTTTTTATTGAGTAAGCTTTTCTAAAATAGCTTAAATTTGCCGCTTTCTGACCAAAATGGTCAATCATCAATCGTAAATTATCCATAAAAATGAAGCCCGGCATTCCAAAAGGCACACGCGACTTTGGTCCTGAACAGGTTATTAAACGCAATTATATTTTCGACATCATAAAATCGGTGTTTATTAAGTATGGGTATCAACCTTTAGAAACGCCGACCATCGAACTACTCTCCACCCTCACCGGCAAATACGGCGAAGAGGGCGACCGCCTGTTGTTCAAGGTGTTAAAGCGTGGAGAGAAACTCACAGAAACATTACAAAATAATCCTACTGAAAATAATCTTGCCGAAGAGGGCTTGCGTTATGATCTGACGGTGCCCTTCGCCCGTTATGTTGTAATGAATCAAAATAATATTGCATTCCCATTTAAAAGATATCAAATTCAACCTGTATGGCGCGCAGATCGCCCGCAAAAAGGGAGATATAGAGAATTTTATCAATGTGATGTAGATGTAATAGGCTCTGCGTCGTTGGTATATGAAGCTGAATTGGTACAGATTTATGATGAAGTGTTTAACAAACTAAATGTCCCGGTTGTAATAAAAATAAATAATCGTAAAATATTACAAGGCATTGCCGAAGCGGCGGGCATTCCCGACCAGTTTATGACCATGACCATTGCCATTGATAAGTTAGATAAGATCGGCATAGAAGGTGTGCGCAAAGAAATGCAGGAACGTAATATTTCGGACGCTGCGATTCATAAAATTGAGGAAATTTTACAAGTAAATAACTTAAATGATTTAAAGCCGCTTTTTGCAAATACCGCAACTGGATTAAAGGGAATTGAAGAATTAGAAACCGTTTTTTCTTATGCCCCCCCATCCCCCCCAAGGGAGGGAGTAAGTGGCGATTCCCCCTTGGGGGGTAAGGGGGCTTTTGATATTACATTAGCGCGGGGCTTAAATTATTACACCGGCTGCATTTTTGAAGTGCAGGCAGTAGGCGTGCAGATGGGCAGCATTGGCGGCGGCGGGCGGTATGATGATTTGACGGGTGTATTCGGCATGCCGGGCATGTCGGGCGTGGGCGTGAGTTTTGGCGCGGAGCGCATTTATGATGTCATGGAAGAATTAAAATTATTTCCCGAAGAAAGTGCAGCTTCTTTAAAGTTATTATTTGTTGCTTTTGATGATATTACACATCAATATGCTTTTAAATGTTTAAATAAAATCCGCGCAGCAGGTATCAATTCCGAAATTTATCCGGAGCCCACCAAGCTTAAAAAGCAGATGAAATACGCCGACGACCGCAAAGTGCCGTACGTCATCCTGGTTGGTACGGATGAGATGAATAGCGGGCAGTTTTCACTGAAAAATATGATGAGTGGCGAGCAGGAGAAGCTGAGTTTGGAGGGTATAATGGAGAAATTAAAATAATATTAAAAACGTGGTGCACTACGTCTAAAGTGTGTCGTCCCCCATTTCTCAACAAACGATCTGTCATTGTCATGCCTACCCAGGTATTTATATTAGAACTTGTTTAAAATTGATAAAAAATATTAATATCATTCAATAAATAAGTTGTTTTTGCAATCTGCCACAAAAGCACAAAGGCACAAATTTTACACAAAACTTTGTGAGATATAGTGTTTTTGTGCCTTCGTGGCGAAATTAGATGCTTAATAAACGATACTGGTTAGTCTATATATTACATAAAATCTTTAATTTTAAACAACTTCAACATAAGAAATTCAATTTGACAAAAATTACTTGCCAATGCAAAAGCGCGAAAAAATGTTTTCCAAGAGGTCTTCCACACCCACCTGTCCAGTAATCTCCCCCAAATACGCCAGCGCACGCCGGATATCCATTGCCAAAAAATCACCAGTGATGCCTTTATCCAAACCATGTAGCGCAGCTTGCAGGCTGTCGGCGGCGTGCTGAAGGGCTTCGTAATGGCGGGCGTTGGTGACGATGGTGCTTTGCAGGTTGACTTTACCGGAAAGGGCGGCTTCATAGAGTTTTTCTTTCAAATATTCGATATTCATCTGGTTGATAGCTGAGATGGGCACGAAGTTTTCGTGGGTAATAGAGGGATAGGGAGATGGGGGGATAGATTCGTTGAAAGGTTGAAAGGTTGAAAGGTTTATACCATCCTTGTCAACTTCTGATTGCTGGCTTCCGACTTCCCACTTCCGACTTCCCACTTCCATATAATGTTCCACCTTCGTATAAGGATTCAAATCCATTTTATTCGCCACCACCAACAGTTGCATGCCCGGGCGCACCAGTTTTTGCAAGTCCTGCCACACCTCTTTTGGCTGCGTTTTGATCACATCAAAGACATACACCAATAATGCCGATTGCTGAATTTTTTCCAGCGTTTTTTGTACGCCGATGACTTCAATCTGATCCTGCGCTTCGCGGATGCCTGCTGTGTCAATCAGCCGAAAATGAATGCCTTTTATATTTAAAATTTCTTCAATCGTGTCGCGCGTAGTGCCTTCTATCTCGCTCACAATAGCGCGTTCTTCATTCAATAATGCGTTTAGCAAAGTAGATTTTCCGGCATTGGGGCGACCGGCGATGACGGTGCTGACCCCATTTTTTATTACATTTCCAAGTTTAAAGGATTGAATAAGCGCCTCAATTAAATTTAAAATTTTGAGGATTAATTGCTTCAAATCGTCGCGATTGGCAAATTCGACATCTTCTTCGCCAAAATCCAATTCCAGCTCAATCATACTCGCAAAGTGAATCAATTCTTCGCGCAAACGCTTGATTTCATTGCTAAAACCGCCGCGCATCTGCTGCAATGCCACCGCGTGTGCCGACTCCGATTCTGCGGCGATCAAATCTGCTACGGCTTCTGCCTGCGACAAATCCATTCTGCCGTGCAAAAAGGCTCTTAAAGTAAACTCGCCCGGCTGCGCTAATCTTGCGCCTTTTTGTATCAAAAGCTGAATCAACTGCTGAATGATATAGCTTGAGCCGTGACAGGATATTTCTGCTACATTTTCGCCGGTATAAGATTTTGGAGCTACAAAAACCGTCACCAAAACTTCATCGATAATTGTTTCATTATCATCTTTGATCGTACCAAAATGCACAGTGTGCGAGGCTTGCAGCGTCAAATCTTTGCCATAAAAAACTTGATTTGCAATAAAAATGGCATCCGCACCCGACAAACGAATCACGCCTATGGCACCCACGCCCGGTGGCGTTGCCAATGCTACAATGGTATCTTGTAAATGTTGTGTTGAATACATGCTGTAAAGTACGAGGTACAATTTAGCAAATAACATCACAGCAAATAAAGCAGTTGTAAGACTACAAATTTAAAGTTGGATACGAAAACCGACAATTAAACCTTCCTTCTATTTTTCGGATAACTGTTTTTTCCTCAAAAGATTAGGTCAAAATATGTAGTTTTGCTGTTTTCAAATTGAACCTAACCAAAAATTACATCCCTATGTATAAAGAAAGTAATGGTGCAGCGATCAGCAAGAAAGCACGGGAAGACCGCTTTCAATTTCACGATTATTATTTGGTAGAAGACCTGCTGACGGAAGAACACCGTATGGCGCGGGAAGCAGTGCGTGCGTGGGTGAAGCAAGAAGTGTCGCCGATTATTGAGGCATATGCCGAGCGAGCAGAGTGCCCGACTCACTTGTTTAAAGGCTTGGCAGAGATTGGGGCATTCGGACCCAGTTTGCCTGCGGAATACGGTGGCGGCGGCATGGATGAAATTGCCTACGGCGTCATTATGCAAGAATTGGAGCGTGGCGATTCGGGTATTCGCTCGATGGCATCGGTACAAGGGTCTTTGGTGATGTATCCGATTTATAAATTTGGTTCAGAAGAGCATCGCCAAAAATATTTACCCAAGCTCGGAAGTGGCGAATTTATTGGCTGTTTCGGCTTGACCGAGCCAGATTCAGGGTCTGATCCAGGTAGTATGATTACCAACATTCAAGACGATGGCGACAGCTACATTTTGAATGGCGCTAAAATGTGGATTACAAATGCTCCGATTGCAGATGTAGCAGTTGTGTGGGCGAAGGATAAAGATGGCATTATCCGTGGTCTAATAGTAGAACGCGGGATGAAAGGATTCTCCGCACCCGAAATTCATGGCAAGTGGTCCCTGCGCGCGTCTATCACGGGCGAGTTGGTTTTTGAGGATGTACGAGTCCCTAAATCAAACGTATTGCCCAATGTTCAAGGGCTGAAAGGTCCACTGTCCTGTTTGTCGAAGGCGCGATACGGTATTGCTTGGGGTGCAATCGGTGCCGCACTTGACTGTTATGATTCGGCATTGCGATATGCGCAAGAGCGTATGCAATTTGGTAAACCGCTCGCTAGTTTTCAATTGCAGCAAAAAAAACTGGCAGAGATGATTACTGAAATCACCAAAGCGCAATTGTTAGCCTGGAGATTGGGCACGCTGGCAAATGAAGGGAAGGCAACACCAGCACAAATCTCGATGGCAAAACGAAACAACGTGCACATGGCATTGGAAGTGGCACGTGAGGCGCGGCAGGTGCATGGCGGCATGGGCATTACGAACGAGTATCCGATCATGCGTCATTTGATGAACCTAGAAACCGTGCTCACCTACGAAGGTACGCACGATGTACATTTACTCATCACCGGGCACGACATTACCGGGCTGAATGCGTTTAAATAAAATTGAACTCAAACGTATTCGATTCGTTAATGTTTTCTTAAATCCCTCTCAAAATGGGGGATTTTGCTATTTTTAAAAATTCTACACAACAAAGAAGGCAACAATTTTCGTTTTCTTTTTCAAACATAAAAGATAGCTATGAGGCTACGCACATCTCTTTTGACGCTCTTGGCGACGTTTGCCGCTTACTGGGGCTGGACGCAGAACACGCCCATTTCCTTGACCAATCCTTCCTTTGAGGATGTTGCTCGCCATAGCCACGTGCCGCGCGGTTGGTACGACTGTGGATTTCCCGGAGAATCGCCCCCCGATACGCAGCCCGATCCTGCAGCTACTTTTGAAGTTTCTAAAGCTTCAATGGATGGCAATACCTACCTCGGCATGGTGGTGCGTGACAATGACACCTGGGAGTCGATTTCACAAAAACTGACCCGTGCGATGGAAAAAAATAAATGTTATGAATTTAGCATTTATTTGTCGCGCTCAGAAAAGTACATCAGCCAAAGTCGTGTTACGGAAGAGCAAGCCAATTATATTACGCCTGCAAAAATCAGGATTTATGGCGGTTTTGACTACTGCGATAAGCAATATTTGTTAGGCGAAACCAAAGTGGTGACCAATACCCGCTGGATCGAATATAAAATGAAATTCGAGCCGATTGCCAATTATACGCACATTATCATTGAAGCTTTTTACAACACACCGACCTTGTTTCCTTACAATGGCAACGTGTTGATTGACAAGGCTTCTGACTTGGTGCCGGTTCCTTGCGATCAGCCTATTGCAGAAACAGAACCTGAACCAACGCCTGCGAAAACGCCCGCTAAAACGGAGCCTGCCAAAAAACCGGCAACAACGCCTGCCACGTCGCCAAAAGTAACGGCAAAATCGCCGGATAAAAAACCGGAGCCGAAAGACGTATTGGAAAATGTCAAAATCTCGGAAATTGATCGTTCGGATTTGAAAGCGGGCTCTACCATTCGCATCGATAACCTTTACTTTGAAGCGGATAAAGCCGTTATTATGCAAAATTCCTACTCGGTGCTGGACGAATTGTATGGTTTTCTCAATCGAAATCCAGACGTCATTGTCGAAGTTGGTGGGCACACCAATGGCTTGGCTTCTGAAAACTACGCCAATCAGCTATCCAGTGATCGGGCGAAGGCGATTTATGATTATCTGGTGAAAAAAGGCATTGAAAAAGAACGGCTGAAATTTAAAGGCTATGGCAAACGCAATCCAATTGCTACCAATAATACGGTAGAAGGACGCCGCAAAAATCAGCGCGTTGAAGTTAAAATATTGAGTATAAATGGTTAACAAATGAAATTCAATCGTCTTATGATTCCATATTGTAAGACGATTGAATCTCAAATCCCAGCTTCTGCAAATCTTCCCAAAAATCAGGGTACGACTTATCCACCACACCAGGATGTTCAATTTGAATTGATCCGAAAAAAGCCAGCGGCGCGAAAGCCATCGCCATGCGATGATCTTCGTAAGTAGCAAAAGTTGGGTTGTTTTCAACGCTCACCGGACCTTCAACGCTGAAATATTGCTTGCCATTTTTTTGTGAAAAGCGCGGCGGCAAGGCTGCCATCGTAGCGCCCACTTTAGCCAGTTCATTTTTCAAAGCAGCGATGCGGTCGGTTTCCTTAATTTTTAAAGTTTCCAACCCTGTAAAAACGCCATGTACACTCGTACCTGCACACACCACTGCGAGCGTTTGTGCCAGATCGGGACATTCGATAAAATCATATTCAAAAATAGGTTGAGGGGCATTGCCGGTTTTACGCAGTCGAATGCCTTCGGTATTAAATTCGGTGAGAATGCCAAAAGGCTCCATCATTTTTACCAGCGCTGCGTCACCTTGGGTGCTATTTGCAAACAAGCCATTCAATTGTAAATCAACCTCTTCTGAAAAAGCAGCCATTGCGTAGTAGTAAGACGCCGCTGACCAATCGGCTTCTACAATGAAGGGACGGGCAAGATAAGCTTGAGGCGGTACGGTGATGACATTGCCAACCCAGTTGTACTGAATTCCAAAATATTGCATCATCGCCAGCGTCATTTCGATATAAGGTCGCGACACCATGTTGCCTACCAAATTGATTTCCAATCCATTAGGCAGCACCGGCGCAATCATAAGCAAGGCAGAAATGTATTGGCTACTGGTATCAGCAGCAATGTTCAGTTGATTGGTGCGATTTTCATCTGTTGGCTCGCCGATGCGCAAGGGTGGGTAGCCTTCATTTTCGAGATACGCTATGGTGGCGCCCAATTGCCGCAGGGCTTCTACCAAAATTTTAATCGGACGCTGCTTCATGCGCTCTGTGCCTGTGAGCACTTGCACCCCCGCCTGAATCGACAGGTAAGCCGTGAGAAAACGATACGTCGTACCGGCAGCACCCGCATCTAGTACGTCTTCTTCACTGTTCAACAGCGATTGCAATAATTGGGTATCTTTGGCATTGGCGAGCCGATGGATGGGAAAATCTTCTTCGCAAAGCGCTTGTATGATGAGCGCCCGATTGCTAATGCTTTTAGAACCAGCGAGGGTGATTTCTCCGATGAGGCGGCGATCCGATTTATAAATTTGATAAGTCATGGCTGCATGTTGAAATTTGACCGCAAAAATGCCATTTTAAACGGAATTAATCCTGCCTTATGCTATTATAAAATGACTAAAGTGCCCTTAGGTGGCTAAGGTGGTAAAAAATACCGATTTAGCGCAGCTAAATCCATAACTTTGCAGCGTTAAATCAAAAAAGACCGCAAATTCACCAATTAATTCAATAATTTTAAAACATCTCAATTCCCTAAATTTTCCAAATCCCAATAACCAATAACCAACAACCCAATATTTTTATGGCAATCATTGCATTGGAAGGCATGCGTTTTTTTGCGCATCATGGTTTTTATGAAGAGGAACAAATTGTGGGGGGGCATTATGTGCTGGATGTCTATGTGGACGCGGACATCAGCAAAGCAGCAATAGCGGATGAATTGTACGAAACAGTAGAGGAAGACGCCGAAGAGGATGAAGCGCCGCTGTCGGTGAATTATGAAACGCTGTATTTGCTATGCAAAAAAGAAATGCAACAAAATTCTAAACTATTAGAGACTGTTGTTCAGAATATTGCTGATCGTATCGAAGGGTATTTTGACAATGCCAATGGCGTGCGCGTGCGTTTGAAAAAAATACAGCCACCACTGCCGGGTAAAGTGGATTGGGCATACGTGGAGGTGAGCACCGGTACGCTCGATCCAAACCAGGAAGAAGACGATGACTAGGCAACGCTTTAAAAATAACATTTTCCTAACAGGCAAAAACAAACTTTTGGCGTTAATCGAAAGTCTGTTAACGCATTTACTCCTTTAAATTCAAAAATTGAACAATCATGTTTAAAAAATTAGCTCTTTTATTGATAGTGGTTTTAGCTGCCGGATGTGATTCTGCAACGTTGGCGCAGCTTGGCAACTTGGGCGTGGGCACACTTTCTCAATCGGAAGTAGGCGCAGGCTTGAAAGAAGCGCTGAACGTTGGCATCAGCAAAGGCGCCGATGCTTTGTCAGCCGTAGATGGGTATTACAAAAGTCCATACAAAATTTTGCTGCCGCCGGAAGCGCGCAAAGTAGCAGACCGCTTGCAAAATGTACCGGGTTTTAAAAACTTTGAAGAAACGATTTTGGAAAAAATCAATCGGGGTGCAGAAGACGCTGCTAAAAAAGCTAAGCCGATTTTTGTGAATGCCATTACATCCATGTCCTTTTCGGATGCTATGAATATTTTGATGGGCGAAAAAGATGCTGCCACGCAGTATTTGCAGCGCACGACTTCCGATCAGTTGTATCAAGAGTTCAATCCGGTCATTGTAGAATCGCTCGACAAATTTGACGCGCGCGAATACTGGTCGAAAGCGATCAATGCTTATAATAGAATTCCATTGGTCGAAAAAGCCAATCCTGACTTGGGCGATTATGTAACAAAAGAAGCCTTGAATGGCTTATTTGGAATGGTTGCAAAAGAGGAGTTGAATATTCGTACCAACCTGGCGGCGCGTACCAGCGATTTGTTGCGGCGAGTATTTGCAAAGCAGGATAAGTAGTTAGATACTATGGATGCTGTTGATTTTCAAGATCATAGCATCCATAGCATCAAAAAAATTATTTTTTCACAATCTGCTGTGTTGCCACTCGCTTGCCATCAGAAATGCGCACCGCATAGTGCCCTGCTGCTAACTGACTCACATTCAAGCTTTCCTGATTGTCTCCATTTAACAACTGAACGGTTTTGCGCTGCAATTCTTTACCCGACAGGTCGTGTACGCTCAGAAAATAGCGACCGCTTTCTTCGATTTTGATTTGCAAATTCAATTGTGTTTCCACTGGATTGGGATAAACATTGATGGTCGCAGGTAACAATGTTACTTCAAACGCCGAAGAAGTGGAACCCTCGGTGATAACCAAAGGACTAGCCAGTGTGGAAGCTGCGTCACCACTCGTACCGCCATTGCCGTTGGTGGCATTTCCAACTGCATAAAAACGCACCGCGCCCGAACCCGCTGCGGGGGCTTTCCACTTGATATCAAACGAATTCGTAGCACGAGGAGAGCTTTGTTCAAAATACTGTCGAGTGGCGATAGTTGTAATGCGCGTGCCTGCTGGAGCGCTGTCCCAGGTGCCCGCGTTCAGATTATCGGTGCCGCGCAGCGCCACAGCCATGAAGCCATAGCGGGACGGAGTGCCGTTGGCAGCAGTAATGGTGAGTCGGAAGGTGTAATCTTCGCCAGGGGTGTACTGTGTAATTGGAGCGTCGTTTTTGAGCAGAGTAGCTGTGACGCTTGGATTGAAAGCGCCACCACCGTGACATTCTGTACAAGAGCCCGGACTTAAGGGCGAGCCAGTGCGGTCGGTTTGCTGAATAGCGCCAGCGCCTCCCGAATTGTTAAGAAAAAGCACAGCAGCGAATGCTGCCGCAAACAGGGCGTAAAGCATTTTACTTTTCATAAGACGATTGTTGGGTTATAAAATTTTTACTTTAACAATTGATTGTTGGAGAGAACGAAACGTGTAATTTGTAAAAAACAGCTGCAAGTTAAAGGAGATTCTAACCCCAATCAATGTCAAAACAATGGTTTGTCTGCCATTAAGCAAAAATGAAATATCACCAATATCCAACATCCAACATCACCCTCCCCTCATTTCCCCCTGTTCATTGACATTGTAAGCCAATTGTGGATGATAACCTTTTACACCTTTATAATAATCGAGTATTTTTATGATATCCGCATCATAATCGCCCGTTGGATAAAAAGGCGCGCTAAAACCTACAATTTTCCGACCCCAGTCAAATTTTACCATCAAAATAGGTACTTTAGCACCAAGGGCGATGTAATAAAAACCCGTTTTCAGTTTATTCACTTTTTCGCGGGTTCCCTCTGGCGTGAGAATGATCGCAAATCGTTCTTTTTCATTAAAAATATCCACGACGGCATCTACAAAATTGCTGCTCTTGCTGCGGTCCACCGGGTAGCCGCCTAACCAGCGAAACAAGCCGCCGAATGGAAACCGAAACAAAGAAGCCTTCCCTACGTATTTAATGTCCAATTTGAGCGCACTGCGCACCAATAGCCCAAGCGGGAAGTCCCAATTGGAGGTATGCGGAAATTCAATGAGCACTAGTTTCGGAATTTCGTGCGGATAACTCCCTTCGATCTTAACTCCCCACAGGCGGAGTAAAAATTTGCTGATGCTGCTGAACATATTTTTTAGGTATCTTGGTAAAATGATGTATTGGTTTACGGTGTATCGGTATGACGGTTAACAGGTAACGGTTAACAGGTATATGATTGACGAAAGCAGGATCACCCCATCACCCTTTAAAATAAGAAACCTTCGCTTCCACTTCCCAATTGGGGCGTAGCGCTTCGATTTTGCGTTGCATGATGGGCTCTGCTTGTCGCTTTTCATCGTAATTACCAGGGTCCCAGCGCCCGTTGTTGTTCTTATCCGTGATAATTTGCACAGAATACTCCCCTGCTGGTAGAGTTTTAAATTGCCGAACAGCAGTCGTCAAACCACTGACCTGAAACGCTTCTGCCACGGTAGAACCTTGATATAACAGTTGAACCACATAATTTTCCTCGGCGTCGAGGCTATCAATTGTCAATTGCAAATTAGCAAAACTTTTACGAGGTTCCACCCGATAATTGAGTAAAATCGTATCGTTGTTAATCAAACCATACAAATCCTGTACTGCGCCGGGCAGCAGTTCAATTTGATAACGCATGTCTTCCCGCCAGGGGTAATTAAACACCAGCGTTCGCGGCGACAGCGTGTCGATGCGCATATCCGGTCGAATCTCGCGCCGCAGCGTATCCTCATACCAATGCAATTTGGAGGTATCGTAGCTCAGCAGCGGAAAATTAAACTTCATCTGCACCGTCCGGTCTGGATTCAAACGAATCGCCGCAGCCGCATCCACTCGCTGCTCCACCTGTGCCAACTGCACTGCCAACAAATAAGCGCCCCGATCCAGCGCGGGCACCGTCACCGTGTCGCGCCAAAGCGTATCCTGCCCCACATACAAATCCCATTCCACGGGCGTTTCCAGGTCGTACCAAATGTAAGCCGTGTCCGCATTGTACTCGATCAGGGTGCGTTGAGAAACATTTTCAAAATCAGCATCCAAATCCTGCGGTGGCGGCTGGTTAAAAATTAATTTGACCAAACCATACGTATTCGTTTCCGAATCGAGTAGCCGTGCCACCCGGTTTTCTGTGAACATCCGAATTTGAATAGGCACAATGCTGTCCGTCACTTCAATAAGCGAATCAGGAAAGCCAATCAATTCATTCGCCTGATCGAATTTATAATTCAAATTTTCATCTTTCAATGCAAAACCCTTGAACGTACCCGCCCGCACATTTTCAATCAAAAAACGCCCCGACGTATCGGTCTTCGCAAAGTAAAATGGGCGCTGCGTGCGCACCACCGAGTCCGCCACATTGTCGTACAGCATGAACAAAGCATCCTTCACCGATTCCCCTTTCTGCGCATCCACCAGCCTGCCGCGCACCGTCAGCGAGTCGAGCAGCGCGCCGGTCGAAAACACAAAGCGCAAATTCTCCGCTGGATTCTTCTCGGTCAGGTCTTTCACGGCATTGCCAAAATTGATCGTATAAGTCGCATTCTCGCGCAGCGTATCCCGCGAATCAAAATCCACGCGCAGCGTCTTCCCTTTCAGCGACAGCGTCGGGCGGTACTGCAAAGGCGGCGACACCACCACCTGATTGAACACATCCTCCAGCACGATAAACTCATCGAACGTCAGCTCGATGCGCTGCTTCTGAAAATTCGTCTGTTTATTCGGCGTGGACTTGTCCCAGATCACCTGCGGCGGCGTCTCATCGCGCGGGCCACCCACCGGCGGCACGATGTTCGCACAGCGCGTCAAGAAAAATACAGCAAGCACGACTAAGGCGTATCGGTACATTTTACATTTTACTTTCAACATGCAAAGGAAAGAAATTTTTCACACCTACGCAGAATGGCTTCGTTACGGAAGTGTTATTCAACCTGGCTTTTGCAAATTTTGTTAAAACTCCGCAACAAAACCTTACATTTGTTATTCAAAAATCAATAAAACGATGAGTATCGTCAAAGCCGAGAGGATTGACCAAATATACAAAGCCTTCAAGGGAGAACCGCTCCAAATCGAAGACATTGATGTTTTTTATCAAAATACAAGCGACGCCCGTGGAGGCATTGAGCCGCGCCGCCGCATGGCACGCATCCTACGCCAGAACCAAGATGCGGACGAACATTTATTGTTTGTCGGCTACAAGGGCTGCGGCAAAAGCACAGAACTCAATCATTTGCAAAAAGATATTCAGCATGAATTTTTGGTGCTCAACTTCTCCGTGATGGAAGAGTTGGATCCGGTGCAATTGAATTACATCGAATTGTTCATCGTCACTATGGAGCGCCTTTTTGATGTGGCAGCGGAGAGAAATTTCCACCTTAGCAATGAGTACTTGCGCAGCATTCAGCACTGGATCGGCACGAAAGAAATCGAGGAAATTCGTGAAAAATACAACATCGGCGTCGAAGCGGAAGCGGGCGCGGAAGGCAACTACGGCATTCCGTACTTTCAAAAATTCTTTTACAAATTCAAACTTTCTGCCAAAAGCAGCCGCTCGCTGAAAGAAACGCTTAAAAAAAACGTAGAACCAAAGCTCTCTGATTTAATCCTGCATTGCAATGCGCTCATAACTGAAATCCGCCAGCAATTACCCCGTTACGGTTTGCAGGACTTGGTACTCATCATTGAAGATTTGGACAAAATTCCGATTGATCGGGCAGAGCACTTATTTTTCAACTACACCAATCAACTCGTACAGCTTCGCGCCAACGTGATTTACACCTTCCCCGTCGCGCTGTACCACAGCATTCGTTTTAACAATATCCGGCACCACTTTACCAATTTGTACGAGCTGCCCATGATTAAAGTCGCCCAAAAAGACGGCACACCCGACGAAGAAGGCATGCAAACCATGTGTGATATCGTGGCGGCGCGGATGAACCATCAAACGCTTTTTGAAAACCAGGAGATTCTCAATACCATGATTCGCCACAGCGGGGGCTGTCTGCGCGACCTTTTCCTTATGATTCGGGAAGCCGCCGACAGCGCCGCCGATTATAATAGAAAATTGATTATTGAAAGAGATGCATCACTTGCTATTGAAAAACTTAAAAGAGAATATGAAAATACAATCGCAGATAATAGAATAGACACTAGACTTTATCGTGCACAAGAATATTACAATATTCTTGTGTCTTTATCGAAAGACGAAACTAAACAGCTAAATCATACAGAAGAAGTAATGCATTTAAAACAAAACTTGTGTATACTAGGCTATACAGACTCTGCTGGGAAAAACTGGTATGATGTACATCCTATAGTGAAGGAAATTTTAAGAGAAAGGAAAAGTTTATGATTATTGCTGTTTCTGATTCAAAGTCAAAGTATATTCATGAAAAGAATACACTAATACGCTTTCTTACACGTGAAGAAGATGGTTATGCTTTCGCCGAAGCAGAAGACGCAAAAATAATACCCTCTATAAACGCCTATATTACTAAAGAAGCCGCGAAAAATAATAAAAATGTAATTCAAATTAACTTAAATCCCAATAAAGCAATTCTGCCTCAAGTTAAGAAGGAAAAAGAAAAGCAAAAGGGTAATGCACTTATCATTAACAATTTAGATGATTGCATACGACAGAAAGGCGTGGATTTTATTGTTGAACTTAACTTCAATAGAGAAGCGCTATATACGTTAGAAGTGCCTTTGTTATTTTGGGTAAATAAAGAAACATTTGCGCTCATTAGCAATCAAGCCGCCGATTTATTTTCACAACGTCGTTTAATGACAGTCTTCTTTGAAAAAGATGACAGTCTTTTCCTTCCTGATGAGCATCTAAATAACCAGGTACTTTATAGGTTTAACAATCCAATAAATTACGAAGAACTAAATTTAGAAATTAACCTTTTAAAAAAAGATATTAAAGAAGCAGAAGAAAATAACTATCCAAAAGATAAAATCATTGAGTCTATCTTGGAATTGATGGATAGGTATGCTAAGGTTGGTGCAAGTCAGCCGGTTCTTGACTTATTTTTGAAATACAATGAAGATCTATTTCTTCACTTGGATACAAATATATATAGATTAGCAGATATTTTAGAAAAGGTAAATTTTTATGAGTTATCTATAAGGTTCTTGATAATTATTGTCAAAAATTATGCATTAACTATAGGGAATTATCCTGAGATAGCAGCAATTTATACAAAAATTTCGGATTTATATTTAAAATCAGGAGCTAATGAAAAAGCTGAGAGATATATTGAAAAAGCTTTTAAATATATCAAAGAGGCGGAGGAAGAAGAAGAAAAACTTGATGAATTATACGAAGCTGCAAACGAAGTACGAGAAAAGATTTTTATAAACAAAAAAGAATACAAAAAGGCAACCAGGGTTTATCAGAAGTCGATTCAAAAACTTGAGAAAAGAGAAGAAAATATCAATAGCAAAATCCTTCTTGCTAAGAATTATTTCAATTTAGCAAATACATATAAAGAAAAATTTTCTTTTTTGAAAGAAAAGGAATTGAAAAATAACTTCATTGAGTACTACTACTCATTAAAGATTTTTTTTACTGTTAAAAATTTAATAAAGGATTTGCTGAAAAGCAAGAAAATTTTTCATGAATTACTGCGTGAAGAAATAATAGATAAAAATGACTTGTATTACCACCTCATATTGATAAACTATGATTTGGGAGATTTCTATTCAATAAAAGGCAAGTTCAAGGATGCGACTAATGCTTATGAAGAAGCTATTATTTTTGTAAATCAATCATACAAAAACCAACCTATCCAAGTAAAAGGATTTTTGGGAGATTTGTATTCAAAACTTGCAAATTCTTATCTTTTAAATAAAAATTTAGAAAAAGCATCTGAATATTACAAAAAAGAAATTCCTATTAGAAAAGAGCTTTTAACTAAAGCTGCCCCACGTTCATTTGCAGAAAAACGTAATTTGGCAGTTTCTTATAAAAATTTGTCAAATGCTTTAAAATTTTCAAAGGAATATGGAAAGGCTTTTTGGTATATCAATAGGTCCTTAGAAATATATCAAAATCTTTCCAATGACATTTCCCCTATATTTTTGGGTTCTTTAAAAGAATGCTATTTTAAAATAGGAGAATTGTACGCAAAAAAAGGATCGCCTCAAAAAGTATGGAATTACTTTATCAAAGCTATAACAGAAAAAAAGAAAGAACTTATCATCTTTACAAAATTCACATCATTCCAATCTAGTGTAATTATATTTGCAGTCATTGCACCTTTTGTTGTTATATTATTTGAAAGCGTTTTGAATTATATGCTTAACTTTTTTAAGTCCAGGAAACTTCGAAAATAACATCGCTATTTCACAATAAGCTTGGTTTGCTGTGGTTGGCGCAAAATGAATTGGAAAAAGCTTTGCCCTATTTGCAACAAGATTTACAGATCACCGAAGAACTGGCGCTCGCTAATCCTTCCAATTTCGATTTACAAAACAATTGCTGCTACTCCTGGCGGGACATGGGGCATGTGTTAGTCGCGCTCCATCAAAAAGAAGAAGCCTTCGCTTATTATCAAAAAGCCGAAGCCGGCTGGCAGGCACTTTGAGAGCAGACGCAGTTGCCTTCTATTCAAGAACAGTTGGAGGCGCTGCGCGAGCGTATCAGCGCGCTCCGTACCGGCGAGCTTTAGTCGCCGCGCCCGGCAGTTGTCGCTTAGCAATCGCTCGTACAGGGAGGCAATGGCATGCTTAGCTGCCCTGAGCATATGCCCAGGCAAGGTAAGGATATGCTTACACTACTCCGGCATATGCCCAGCCGACGTAGGCATATGCTTAGCCCATTCAACGACGTGCCTGAACGACGCAAGCACATGCTTAGGCAATCTAAGCACATGCCCAGACAACACAAGCATATGCCCAGACAACGTAAGCACATGCTTAGACGGCGTAAGCACATGCTTAGACGGCGTAAGGATATGCTTAGCCGACGTAAGCACATGCCTAAGCGGCGGTGCATGAGGTTTCCAAAGTTTTTAAAACTTCCAAAGTTTTTCTCTTACTAAAATTAAAATGGCTTTTATTATAAATCTTCCGCTCTTACGGGTTTATATTTGACGTAACAACTTCAAACTTTCAAATTTTCAAACCTTTTTGAAAAAATTTCTTTAAAACAAATTTTAAACTTTTGAGCTATCTTATTTCCATAGACATTGGCACTTCCAGCGCACGCAGCGTTGCCTTTTCCACCACCGGAAAAGTTTTGACGGTTGAAAGCGTGCCGCTTTTCATTCATAGCCCCCAGCCGGGTTGGCAGGAGCAATCTGCGGTATTGATTTTCCAAGCGGTACTGACTACTTTGCAAAAAGTGGTACAAACCCTCGGCGCTCCCCCGCTAGGCGTGAGCCTTTGCACAGTAATGCACAGCATTATGATGGTTGATGCGCAAGGGCAGCCGCTCACGTCCATGCTCATCTGGGCGGACAATCGCAGTGAACCCGAAGCTTCCGCATTGAAAGAAAAGCTTTTGGGCAAAGAAATTTACCGGCACACGGGCACGCCCATTCACCCCATGAGTCCGCTCAGTAAGCTTGCGTGGTGGCGCACGCACGAGCCTGCGTTGTTTGAAGTTGCCTACAAATTTGTTGGTATCAAGGAGTATGTATTATTTCATCTCTTCGGGCAGTGGGTGGTGGATTATTCGGTGGCTTCGGCAACGGGTTTATTGGACAATCGAACCCTGGATTGGTACGCGCCCGCGCTGGAATTTGCCGGGGTGCAGCCGCAACAACTGTCGCAGTTGGTTTCACCAACCTTTATACTCCAACATTTAAATCCTGACATCGCAGCACAATTGAATATTCCTGTTGATACGCCTTTTGTCGTTGGTGCAAATGATGGCTGCCTTGCGAATTTGGGCGCTTTGGTATTGGACACAGGAGAGGTCGCCATCACGTTGGGCACGAGCGCAGCGATTCGTGCGACAGGGAAGATGCCCGTTTGTGATGAGCAGGAGCGCTTGTTCAACTACGTGCTGACGGAAGATTGGTACGTCACCGGGGGCGCTTCTAATAACGGCGGCATTGTGTATCAATGGTTTATGCACGAATTCATGCCGGAAAACAGTCAAAAAGACGTCGCTTTAAAAGCGTTGGAACAAATCGAGCAAGTGCCCGCAGGCGCCGAGGGCTTGATTTTTCTGCCATACCTCACGGGTGAGCGTGCGCCGGTGTGGGACGCGCAGGCGCGGGGCATTTTTTATGGCGTTTCAAAAAATCATACCCAGCTTCATTTTCAAAGGGCGGTGCTGGAAGGCATTTTGTACAATGTGCGGCAAATCGGCAAAGCGCTGGAGGAGGTGACGGGTGACATTCAGACCATTTGTGTGAACGGCGGCTTGGCGGAAGTGGACGTAGTGATGCAATTGCTGGCGGATATTTTCGGGAAGCCCGTGCATCGCTTGGATTGTGAGGAGGGTTCGGCGTTTGGTGCCTTTATATTAGCAATGAAAGCGCTGGGGAGGATTGAAAATTTCGCGGAAGCAAGCAATTGGGTTCAGGTAGCGCATAGGTACACCCCCATTCAGGAAAACCAGAGGGTACATCAGCAGCAAGGGCAGGTATTTGAAAAATTATATCCACTTTTTAATACAATTATCGCGGAAGTTAGCTAGAAGGATAATTTTTTGTTTAAATTTCAGCCCTTATTCGAAATAAGATTTCAACAGTTGCTTTCTTTTCGCATGTTGATTTTGTACCGTCTAATTTCTATTGTCTAACTTCTAATGTTTTAAAAATGCCGCTCGTCATTGTCCTCATCAGTATTGGTGTACTATTGTTGCTCATCATCTATGGTCGGATTAACACCTTTCTGGCGCTCATTTTGGTAGCACTTGGCGTGGGTATTGCCATTGGCATGCCGCCGAAGGAGGTTGTGAAGTCGATTCAATCGGGTGTGGGCAGTACCTTGAGTGACCTGGCGCTGATTTTGGGCTTTGGTGCCATGCTGGGCGCGATGATTGCAGAGAGCGGCGCGGCGCAGGTCATTACCAACCGGCTCATCAAGATTTTTGGCATCAAGCATATTCAGTGGGCAATGTTACTCACTGGCTTTATCGTTGGGATTCCTTTGTTTTACAGCGTCGGTTTTCTGATAGTCATTCCCATCATTTTTGCGGTGGTGAATGTGACACGGCTGCCTTTGTTGTACATCGGCATTCCAATGATTGCCTCTTTGTCGGTCACGCATGGCTTTTTGCCGCCGCACCCTGCGCCCACGGCAATTGTGCAGTTTTACAATGCGGATGTCAACCTGACCTTGCTGTACGGTTTGATGCTGGCGATTCCTACTGTTATTATAGCTGGACCAGTTTTTGGTAAAACACTCAAGCATATTAATGCGGTGCCGAATTTTAGTATGTACAAAATGCGCGACATTCCAGCGGAGCAACTGCCACCGTTTTGGGTCAGCGTGTTAGTGGGCTTGATGCCGGTGTTGCTGATGGCTTTGGCTGCCATTGCCAATTTGACTTTACCGCCGGATAATGCAGGGTTTAAAATATTGTCTTTCCTGGGTGACCCGGTTGTTGCGTTGTTTCTGTCGGTGTGGCTTGCCATCTTTGCCTTGGGAACGCAGCTAGGGCGCAACATCCCAGAAATCATGAACAGCCTGACCGATTCGGTGAAGGCGTCTGCCATGATTCTGCTCATCATCGCCGGCGGCGGGGCGTTCAAACAAGTGCTGGTGGACAGTGGCATTAGCAATTACATCGTCGGGATGATGGAAGGCGCGCAGGTATCGCCTCTGGTGCTGGCGTGGAGCATTGCGGCGGCGTTGCGCATCACTTTAGGGTCGGCGACGGTGGCGGCGCTGACAGCGGCGGGTATTGCAGCACCGCTGGTGAGTCAGACCGGCGCGAACCCCGAACTGCTCGTGCTGGCGACGGGTGCGGGGAGCCTGACTTGCTCACAGGTGAATGACACGGGCTTTTGGCTGTTTAAAGAATATTTTAATCTTTCGGTGGGGCAAACGTTGCGTTCCTGGACATTGATGGAGACGATCGTGTCGGTGATTGGGCTGTTGGGGTGTTTGATTTTGGATGTGTTCGTGTAGGGGGGGAATGGGATGATAGGGGAATAGGATGATAGGGGAATGGGGTGATGGAGCACTAGATCACTAAATCACCGGATCATGAGGGCTTTGATTTCTTGGGTGAAATTGCAGGATCGTATTTCTTAAAAACTCGGTGTCGAGGTGGGTATAAATTTCGGTGGTCAAAATGGACTCGTGCCCGAGCATGTCCTGTACGGCTTTGAGGTCGGCGCCGCCTTCGATGAGGTGGGTAGCAAAGGAATGCCGAAACGTGTGGGGGCTCACATTCTTCTGAATACCAGCTAGTTCTGCACATTCTTTTACAATCATAAATACCATGACACGGGTGAGCCGCTTGCCACGCCGATTGAGGAAAACGATGTTTTCATCCGCTTTTTGAATATTGGTTTGCAGCCGCCGCACGCCTTCCAGGTACAATTGAATGTGCTTAATGGCTTCCTCCCCGATGGGCACGATGCGTTCCTTGTCGCCCTTTCCGATCACTTTTACAAAACCAATGTCGAGAAAAAGATTGCTGAGGCGCAGATCCGTCAGTTCGCTCACGCGCAAGCCGCAGGCGTAGAGGGTTTCGAGCATGGCGCGATTGCGTACGCCGTGGGGTTCGCTCAGGTCAATGGCGGCGAGCATCGCCTGAATTTCTTCGTAGTGAAGCACTTCCGGTATTTTGCGCGCCAAGCGTGGACCTTCCAATAATTCCGTAGGATCAGTTTGAATCAAATCTTCCGTAAGCAAATATTTATAAAACGTTTTTATCGCTGACAGTAGCCGTGCCTGCGAGCGCGCACCCAAGCCTAACTCGTTGATCCACAAAATGAACTCGGTTAAATGGAGTGTTTCCAGCTGCATCAGTTCAAGCGGATAGTGGCTCAGCTGCAGAAACTGCGCCAGCTTTTCCAGGTCGCGTCCGTACGCTTCAATGGTATTCTCGGCTAGCGCGCGCTCGAGGAGCAGGTGCGATTGAAATTGCTGAATGATGGGTGTTTGTTTCAAAATAGCGGCTAGATTTTAGCAGGCAATTTAAATACAATGGTAGGATAATCCAAAAGATAGTAGTGCTATTATCTTCAATAGAAGGTTTGTCAGGCTAATGTAAAATACATTGCTAGGCAACTAAAAGTTGTTGATTATCAAGGGAAGTAGAAGATGTTAAAATTTAGTTAGCATACGAAATTTAACAACTATCTGAAAAAAATCTTGTTTAAATTTTAAAATAAAGATAGTAAAGCTATCTTTGCAGTGTGGATTACTAATATTGATAATCGTAAAAAAAATAAAGACTATGTCCCATCTCGAATTCAGCCAGGGATTTTCCCAATTTCAAACGATGCTTTTGGCGTTTGCTTATCGGTTGACCAAAGACGAAGACGACGCCCGCGACCTGTTGCAGGAAACTGCTTATAAAGCTTTCAAATACAGAGGTTTGTATCAGCCTAAAACCAATCTTCGAGCTTGGTTGATGACCATTATGCGCAATACGTTTATCAACAGCTACCGTCAAAAGAAGCGCCGTCAAACCCTCAATGACAAAACAGACAATGAATACTTTTTGAACTCCGGTACTTTAGTGGTGAAAAATCATGGTGAAACGAACGTTACCATCGAAGAAATTCAAAAAATTGTAGATGCGTTAGAAGATTGGATGAAAGTGCCTTTTTTGATGCATTATCAAGGATATAAATATGATGAAATTGCAGAAGCCCTTGATATTCCGCTTGGTACGGTGAAAAGTCGGATATTTTTTGCACGAAAAAAATTGCAGGAAGCCTTATCTGATATGTATTTACAGCATTCATTAGAAGAAATGTTGGATTAAGCGAACCGAATTTAAATAGAGTTGTTATGATATTTGATAGTAAAGCTATTTTAAATTGTATTTTTACTACAAATTAAAAATAATGCAATTCTTAGCAATTGAGTTAGATGTGAATGAGAAGCTCTGCCTGCGCAATCCGCAGCGGACAGATTTGGGGCGCAAAATTTTGAAAACCAGCATTTTGCTGATCGATGAGATTGGTTTTGAGCGATTTACATTCAAAAAGCTGGCAGAGCGCATTCAATCTACCGAAGCATCCATTTATCGTTATTTTGAAAGCAAATATTTGTTGCTTTTGTACCTGGTGAACTGGTATTGGGAATGGATGAAATTTTGCATAGACCTGCGCCTGATGAATGTAGAGCACCCTGAGGAGCGACTGAGGTTAATGATTAGCACCATTGTGGATTCGACGAAACGCAACGCAACTGTTGATTTTATTGATGAAGACGTGCTGCACCGTATTGTTGTAGCGGAAGGTTCGAAGGCTTATCATAACAAAGAAGTGGATGTACAAAATCGGGAAGGCTTTTTTTTGTCGTATAAATCGCTTGCTCAGAAAATTGCAGATGCAATAACAGCGATCAACCCGGCTTTCCCTTATCCAAGGGCTTTGGCGAGCAATATTCTGGAAATGGCGAACAACCATATTTATTTCGCAGAGCATCTGCCACGGCTGACCGACATTGACAAAGAGGGAGAGGTGTTACCACAGGTAGAAAAATTGTTGGAATATTTTGCTTTTAAATTGATTGTACCAGAAAAAACAAAAGTGAACACGACAGAATCAAAAACGATGCAGAATGGAAGTGTGAAAAATAACCATTACAACAGCGCCCTCAATCACCCATCAAACCACCATTCAACTACCATAGCTTAAAGTCACTAAATAAAAAGTTTGCTCGATTTGTGCAGGCAAAGCAGCCTGTTACAAAGCGGAGTTTGCTATCCAAATTTTAAAACCAATTGTAACAGTTATGGTCAGACTAATTGTTAAAGGACTCTTGATGATGACCGCGGTGGTGTTTTTAACCTCGTGCGCGGTGATACGCGAAGGTGAAGTAGGCGTAAAACGTAGATTTGGTAAGTATGATGACCGACCCTACACACAAGGATTGAAGGTGTTTAATCCATTTACAACAACGATTGTGAAGGTTTCGACGCAGACGAACAACATGGAAGTAGAATTGAATTTACCGTCAAAAGAAGGCTTGAATATTCAGGCAGAAGTATCCATTTTGTATGGCGTAATTGGCAAGGAAGCCCCCCAATTACTGCGCAATATCGGACCTAATTTTGAGCGCACAGTGATCCTGCCGGTCTTCCGGTCAGCGGTAGCCGACGTAACCTCGCAATTTTTGGCAAAAGACATGCACACCGGCGCACGGGCACACATTGAGGAGACCATTCGCAAGCGCATGAGTGACTTGCTGAGCGACCGAGGCATTGTGGTGGAGGCGGTCTTGTTGAAGAGCATCGTGCTGCCGCGCAATCTAGCTCGCGCCATCGAAGAAGTGCTGGAGGCGGAGCAGGCTGCTGCTCGACTGAGTTTTGTGCTGGAACAGGAAAAGCGCGAAGCTGATCGCAAGCGAATTGAAGCGGAAGGGGTGCGCGATGCACAGAAAATCATTGCCGAAGGCTTGAGCGCTCAGGTACTGCAATTTAAGTCGATTGAAGCTTTTCTGGAATTGGCAAAATCACCAAACACCAAGATTATCGTTTCAGATGGCGACATGCCGATGCCCATGATGCTGAATGCGGATGGTAGCGTAGCGCCGAGTTTGACGATGCCCCGAAATTCTAACTTGACAACTAGCACGACTCGTACTGACGGCGGCAATTAACTTAAAGGCGAAGGGTAATTGGAGGACTGGTTGTAGCCTGAGAGCTGCAATCAGTTCTTTTACTCGAATGAGGAACTGCCCAGCACTAACCATACGACCAAATTTGACTAAAATTTACTTTTAAATTCCCCGGAAATTAAAACAACTGAAGCTAAATTTTTATTTAAATTTTGTTTAATCAGTCATTATCAAAATGGAAATAAGAACTCCTTGGACCCCGTTGCAACGTTTTTTTCGCCTGCTGCAATTGGACAAAAAAGACATTTATTACGTCTATGTCTATGCCATTTTTGCGGGGTTGATTAGCCTGAGTTTACCACTGGGCGTGCAAGCGGTCATAGGGCTCATCGCCGGTGGTGCACTGTCAGCCTCCTTGATTTTATTGGTTATTGCGGTGACGGCGGCTACGGCGTTATCGGGTATTTTGGTCATTATGCAATTGAGCGTGACCGAAACCATCCAGCGGCGGATATTTGCGCGTTCGGCGTTTGAATTTGCGTATCGAATTCCGCGTTTAAAATTGGATGCCATTACAAAATATTATGCTCCGGAACTCGTCAATCGCTTTTTTGATACGCAGAATTTACAAAAAGGCATTCCAAAATTATTAACGGATTTATCCACTGCTTTGATAAATATTATATTTGGCTTAATTCTAATCGCTTTTTACCATCCGTTTTTTGCCTTTTTTGGGTTGGCGCTTATCATTATTATTTTTGTTATTTTTCGCATCAGCGGTCCTACGGGTTTGGCAACCAGCCTAAAAGAATCCAAATATAAATATGAAGTGGCGCATTGGCTTGAAGAGCTGGCGCGCACGATGAACACGTTTAAATTGTGGGGAAACACCCAAATTTCTTTGCGACAAACCGATTATTTAGTTTGTAATTATCTCGACAATCGCCGCAAACATTTCCGCATTCTGGTCACACAATATGGCGTCATTGTCGGTTTTAAAGTTATTGTAACAGCGAGTTTATTGTTATTAGGGAGTTATTTAGTAATTGATAATCAAATTAATATCGGGCAATTTGTCGCCGCAGAAATTGTGGTGATCAGCATCATTAGCTCTGTAGAAAAACTCATGCTTTCAATGGATACAGTATATGATACCCTTACAGCGCTTGAAAAATTGGGCAGTGTGACCGATCTGCCGATTGAGGAAGAAGACGGGCTACCTTTTGAAAAGATTGACTCCGGCAAGCCTTTAAGCGTAGAAATAGAGGATTTATACTTCAAATTTGAAGACGCCGAGCGCCCGACGATTGACCACCTTTCGATGAAGGTGAGCGCCGGAGAACGAGTTTGTGTTGCTGGCTACAATGGTGCCGGAAAATCAACATTGGTGCAGCTAATCGCAGGTTTGTACAGCGAATTTCACGGCAGCATCAATTACAATGGCATTCCGATGCGCAATCTTGAACTGGCGAGCCTGCGTCGCAAAGTGGGCGATTTTTGCTCGCAAGAAGACATTTTTATTGGCAGCATTTTGGACAATATTACATTAGGTAATGAAGATATTACACTCGAAGATGTAATATGGGCAACCGAAAAGGTGGGATTGAGCAAATTTATTCAGCGTTTGCCAAATGGATATAATTTTTTGCTGCAACCAGGGGGGAGAAATTTACCGCATAATATTCGTATCAAATTGATGGTGGCGCGCAGCATTGCCAAACGCCCTCGACTACAGGTGATGGAAGCCGCCTGGAGTTTCCTGGAACCCAATGAACGCCTGATGATTGCTGACTTTTTGATAGCGCCTGAAAATAACTGGACGCTGATAATGGTATCGGATGACGCAGCGATGGCGGCTAAATGTGATCGCGTTTTGATAATGAAAGAAGGTAAAATCGTAGCGGAAGGTTCTTATCAGGAGATTCGAAAAAGCCCTCATTTTTCCAGGGTTTTCAAAGGTATTTACATGGATTATGATACCAATGGTGTTTCCAAACAGGTGGAAGTGAAAGAATAAGTGAATGGAAAACTTTAGATCCATTCGATTCTTTCCTTATTTTAAAATAACGGCTAAATAAAAATGAATAATGCTAAATATATCGCAAAATTCTATTAGTCATCGGGTAAATATAGAAGAATTTTCGTCTTTTCGACAAACCAGCGCCTCAAAAGCGCATCGGCAGTTGACCCGCTGGCTGTTAGTAGTGTTGGGTTTGGTGGTTTTGTTGCTGTTTTTGCCCTGGACACAAAATATTCAGTCTAAAGGAAAAGTGACTACCTTGCGCCCTGAGCAACGCCCGCAAATTATTCCTTCGCCCATTGATGCACGGATTGAGCAATGGTATGTGCGGGAAGGACAATTGGTAAAAAAAGGTGATACGATTGTTTTTATTTCTGAAATTAAAGCAGATTACCTCGATCCTGATTTGGTGCCGCGCACGCAACAACAAGTGAATGCCAAAGAAGGCGCTATTGATTCCTACCAGGATAAAGTAAAAGCGCTGGAGGATCAGATTACCAATATGGAATCGCAGTTGACACTGAAACAACAGCAGTTGCGGCGCAAGTTGGAGCAGGTAAAATTCAAAATTGACGCGGATCAAGCTGACTTGAACCAAGCCATTATTCAGGATTCGATTGCCAAAGTACAGTTTGAACGGGCTAAAAATCTGTTTGAAAAAGGCATTGACTCACGGGCGAAAATGGAGGAAAAACAAGCCAAATTGCAGGAAACCCGCAACAAAGTAATTGCTTCTGATAATAAACTGGCATCAAGTCAGGCGGAACTGCGCATTACCCAGGTAGAATTGAACGCCGTGCAAGCCGAGTACAGCGAAAAAATTGCCAAAGCGCGTTCGGATATTGCCAGTACGCTTTCGCAAAAGTTTGATGCAGAGGCAGATGTGAACAAATTACGCATTCAGACAAGTAATTATTCCAAGCGTTCTAGCTTTTATTACATCACCGCGCCGCAGGATTGTTATATTACAAAAACCGTGACGCCCGGTATCGGCGAAACCATCAAAGAAGGCGATGGTATAGTGAGCATTATGCCCGCCAATTATGAGCTGGCAGTAGAATTGTACGTTGAGCCGATGGATTTTCCTTTGGTGAATGTTGATGCTTCGCTTGGCGTGCGTCCGCAGGTGCGCTTTATTTTTGATGGCTGGCCCGCTTTCATTTTTTCTGGTTGGCCCGGTCAATCGTTTGGTACTTACGTAGGCGATATTGTTGCTATTGACAATGAAATCAGTGCCAACGGTCAATACCGCATCCTGGTGGCGCCTGCGCCCGGTACTAAGATTTGGCCCAAGGAATTGCGCGTAGGCTCTGGCGCTCAAGGCATTGTGTTGCTAAAAAATGTGCCGCTTTGGTACGAAATTTGGCGACAGCTCAATGGATTTCCGCCCGATTATTACACTACGGAAGAAGCGCCAGAAGAAATTAAACAGAAAACACCGGTACAGTTAATTAAATAAAATAATGATTAAGGCGAACATGATGCACATGTATTTAAATAGAAGCTATTTTATTATCATTATTTACATCATTTTTACTTTTCCAATTGCAGCACAATCGGATTCGACTCGGTTGTTTACACAACAAGATTATTTTCAATGGATTATCGCTTATCATCCTTTGGTACGGCAAGCTAATTTATTGAATGCGGAAGCTGCTGCTGAGTTGCGCATGGCGCGAGGCGGATTCGACCCAAAATTACAATCGGAAGTCGCACAAAAATCGTTTGACGGTAAAAATTATTACACCTACACAGAAAGTGGATTTAAAATTCCAACCTGGTATGGCTTGGAAATCAAGGGTTTATTCAATACTTCCAGCGGTATTAACATTAATCCAGAGCAAAAATTGCCGCCCGCTGGTCAAGCGGTTTTAGGTGTCAGAGCTACGCTGGGTGCTGGTTTGTTGATAGACGAGCGCCGGGCAGCATTGCAAAAGGCAAAAATTTTACAAAATGCCAATGAAGCCGAGCGATTGAATGCTGTGAACGACATACTGCTCGACGCTGCGCTGGCTTACTGGGATTGGGTGAAAGCGTACAATGAAATGCAAGCCATTGTGCAGGCGCTGCAAGTGTCGCGCCAACGTTTGCAAGGCATTGTGGAAAGCTATGTGCAAGGCGACCGACCTGCGGTGGACACGCTTGAAACGTTTATTCAAGTGCAAAATTGGGAATATGAGTTGAATCAGGCACAGCTCGATTTTAGAAATGCCGGGCTACGCTTGTCCAATTTTTTGTGGTATGAAGACAACACGCCGCTCGAAATCACCGAAACCTTGTCTCCGCCATTGCTCGACACCATGCCAACCGCCGAAATGCTGCCACAGCTCAATGGATTTTTGCAATTGGCAGAAATGCAGCATCCGCAATTGCGGGTTTATCAATTCAAAATCAATCAGTTAGAAGTAGATCGAAGATTGGCAGCCGAACAGTTAAAACCGAGGTTGGATGTTGAATACAATATTTTGGGCGACGGCTTCCGATTTGGTTCAAGCCAACCTGACAACGGCAATGGACTGGAGAACGTCTTGTTGCAAAATTATAAATGGGGGCTGAATTTTAGTTTTCCGATCTTTTTGCGAAAAGAGCGCGGCAAATTTGAATTGACAAGGTTAAAAATTTTGGATACGGATTTCACTTTGCAACAAAAACGCCTCGAAATTCGCAACAAAATACGCGATGCTTTTAATGAGTGGCAG
Source organism: uncultured Saprospiraceae bacterium (assembly GCA_964517145.1). GTDB lineage: Bacteria > Bacteroidota > Bacteroidia > Chitinophagales > Saprospiraceae > JADJNW01. Next base: position 764 of record CAZFBN010000031.1, on the reverse strand, counting down.
AATACCCAGCAGCAAATTGCACTTTATGAGCAAGTTACAAATAACTATCAACGCTTATTGGATGCAGAAGTTACCAAATTTGAATTGGGCGAAAGTTCGATTTTTCTTATCAACTCTCGCGAACAAAAACTCATTGAAGCTAAGGTAAAACTCATTAAACTGCAAGCAGATTTTCAAAAAAATCGGAATAAACTAAACTGGGCAGCAGGGCAATTGGGGGCTTAGTCACACCATTGCTCATTCTTTCACAAGTTCTTGAAAAGTATCTTCAATTTCCTCCGTCGCAGCATGTCGGCATGGAAAGTCTTTTTCGATCAGGATATTCAAATGAAAACCATTATACAAAGGCTGATCGTGCGCTAGGCTTATCTGGTCGGTGTCCATCCACTGCGTTGCCAATGCTTGAGGAACGTGTACAGTGATCTTATTTGATCGATATTCTGCATTTATAAATGGCACATTTTCAATACGTAATTCATATTCTAATTGATTGCCTTCACAAAAAACGAGCGAATCGCACACGCAACCCGCGCGACGCAAGGTTTCGATGTCCGATTTTCGCAAACGCAGGCGAAGACTATTAGAGGCAAAGCGTAGTTTCATAATAAATTCAGTTTTAGATGAACGGTTTTACTTTGCGGATGGGATTCACTCAGTAATTTACAAAATTTTGGATGGAAATAAAAGTAAAAAAACGTTAAATATTTGCTTTTCTAAGAAGCTGTTAAAAATTAAAAAGATTGACATATAAGAGAAGCATCCTC
>CAZFBN010000030.1:0-42328 GCA_964517145.1 uncultured Saprospiraceae bacterium | reverse complement strand
CAATTAAAGGTGAACTACTCTGCTAAAAAGCGTGCTGATAATTACGAACTGTAATTTATTCATATTGCTTGAAAAAAAGGTCTCCTATGTCAAAGTAGGAGACCTTTTGTTTTTTTTAACGCAAGCGATCCATCGAGCGCACCAGTTTTTCGTCTTTGCGAATATTCCGCTGTGCCAGCCACAGGAAAATCACTGCCAAAAGCGGCAAAAATATACCGATAGAATAAGCGATACTCGCGTAATTCACTTGTTGCAGCAAGTAAATGATGGCAAAAGCTAAACCGCCCAAATTGACGAGCAAAGCAATAATCGACAGCCGTACCTGAGTGGTTCTGTTTTTATATAAAAAAATGCTTGCCACTGCCAGCGCACCTGCCACCGCAAAAAGCACCAGCAGCGCGACGTTGTCCTGCACATTATACACCTTATCTGCAAAAATAGGGCTGGCAAGTGCGGTCGTAGCATTGGCAAAAGGCGCAGCCAATGTGCCAAAAGATGCACCAGCACTCAGCAGCAAAAAAATACTTTGAATTCGTTGTATCATATTTTATTCATTTATAATGTTTTAAAAATTTTACGGTGTTGTCAAACATTTCATAACAACGCGTAAAGATACGCAAGCGGTTGGCATAGATAAAAATAAGAGGGATTTGTCTTTTGAGTCAAACTCGGTTATTTGAAAATCCTTACCTTTGTCCTTCGCAAAATCCATGTAACATGACAAGCTTTCAAGCGCCGGATACTCTTAGCTATTGGGAGCGCGAGACATTTTTTCGCAACCTCGATGTGGCTGTCATTGGTAGCGGCATTGTCGGGTTAAGTGCTGCCATTCACCTCAAAGAATTGCATCCTGATCTTCAAGTTGCGGTGCTCGAGCGTGGGGTGTTGCCTTTTGGCGCAAGCACGCGCAATGCGGGTTTTGCTTGTTTCGGTAGCATGAGCGAATTGATTGATGATTTGCAGCACACGTCCGAAGAAGAGGTATGGGCTTTGGTGGAGCGGCGTTGGCGTGGCTTGCAGCGACTGCGCGAGCGGGTAGGGGAGGAGCGCATGCGTTACCAAGCGTTGGGAGGGTATGAATTGTTTCGCCCGGAGGAAGCGGCTATTTTTCAAACTTGTGCGGATCGGATTGGCGAATTCAATCAAAAATTGTGTAATATTACTGGTGTTGATAATACTTATCAAATTGTAAATGAAAGCATTCAGCAGTTTGGTTTTCAACAAACACAGCATTTGATTTTAAATAGCCAGGAGGGACAATTGCACACTGGCAAAATGATAGCGGCTTTGTTACAAATTGCCATTGAAAAAGGCGTTCGACTGTTCAATGGCGTTGTTATACGCAACTGGCATTTTGATGAGGCAGAAGTGCGCCTGGAAACCGAGGGTGGTTGGGAAATTCACAGCAAAAAAGCGCTGATAGCAACCAATGGATTTGCTCGGCAGCTGTTACCTGAGTTGGCGGTACAACCTGCTCGAAATCAGGTGCTTATCACTAAACCCATTTCAGGTTTGCGCGTGCAAGGGGCATTTCATTATGATCGGGGTTACTTTTATTTTCGCGATGTGGAAGGAAGGATATTGTTAGGTGGCGGTCGGAATTTAGCGTTGCAAGAAGAAGAAACAGCAGCGTTTGGTACGACTGAATTGATCCGTACAGCGTTGTTACAATTATTACAGCATATTATTTTACCCAATCAATCGTTTGAAATTGATAGCTGGTGGAGTGGTATTATGGGCATTGGCAATGTGAAAAGACCTGTTGTACAAAAAGTTGCGCCGAATGTTGCCGTGGCAGTGCGCATGGGAGGCATGGGGGTAGCGATTGGCAGCCTGGTAGGGGAAGAAGGTGCGGAATTGGTGGTTAATTAAAATATGAGCGGAGCAATGGTTAACCGTATCAAATTTTATATTTCTTATGTTCAATTTCCATTTCCCATCTCAAATTTCAAATTTCACATTTGGAATTAAAGTTTGGTTAATGTAACTCATTCAATACCAACATTTTTACAATACAGGTCGTTGTTAGGAAGAAGTTGATTATGCTTAGTGGCAGGTTAAAAATGAAAATGATTACAAAAAAGCTATACTGGTGTTGGGCGATTTTGCTTTTGCTGGAAAATAGTGCTTGGGCGCAGCAGCAACCTGCTAAGAAGAGCCAGGTGATTATTGATTTTGCAGATGAACTTGCTTATACCATTAAGCAAGGTGATAAAACTTTTCAGAAATTTATTGGGCATGTTCAAATGCGGCAGGATAGTATTTACATGTATTGTGATTCGGCTATCATAGAAGATAATATTTTTGTAACGGCGATGAGCAATGTGATTATTCAGCAGGGCGATACAACGAGTGCTTTTGCTGATTCTTTAAAATACAGAGGCGATACGAAGCTGGCTGCCCTTTTTGGAAATGTGTCATTGGTAAATGGAACGCAAAAGTTATTTACTAATCAGCTGGATTATGATTTAAATACTAAAACGGCGACTTATTTTAATGGCGCCACCATGACGAATAATTCGACGCAATTAAGCAGCAAGCGCGGTTATTATTATGTAAAAAATGATGAAGTGTATTTTCGTGATAGTGTGGTAGTTATTGATCCGCAGTTCAATCTTCGTTCAGATACGTTGAAATTTAATACCAAAAGTAGAACGGTTTTTTTTCTTGGACCTACTTTAATCAAGACGGACACCAGCCGTATTTATTGTGAAGATGGTTTTTACAATACCCAAACCGAGGAAGCGGAATTTAGAGAAAATGCTCAGTATCAACGTGGTACGCAGGAGGCAGTGGCAGATACGATGTATTATAATGGAAAGAAAAAAGAATATGTGCTCAAGGGCAATGCCCGCTTTACAGATGAAAATCAGTTTGCAACAGCAGATGCGATTCGTTATGAGCAGAATAAAGATAAGTATTATTTAACAGGTAATGCCAATTATCGCGATTCTACTCGAAATATTGTTTCGGAAGAGATTATTTATGATCGAAAAAACGAATTATATTTTACCAAAGGCCGTTCCCGTATCAGCGATCCACCTCAAATTTTAGAAGCAGATGCTGTGGCATACACGGAACTCAATGGTACCGGGGTTGCAGCGGGCAATGTAATTTGGCAAGATACTTCGTCGAATTTGACAATATTGGCAGAACGCGCCGATTATAATCGTGCTACAAATTATTTGAAAGCAACGGGTGGTAAAAACGGGCGTCCATTATTAATTACAAAAGCGGATAATGATTCGCTTTATTTATCTTCTGATACATTATTAGCGACTCAAACCATTGATACGCTCAATCATGATACAACACGAACCCTTTTTGCTTATTACAAAGTGCGGATTTATAAAAAGAATTTACAGGCAGTGTGTGATTCATTGACGTACATTACAACGGATTCCACGTTTCGATTGTATAAAAATCCGATTGTCTGGTCGGATACGTCCCAATTTGTAGCGGACACCGTTCATATTTTATTAAAAAATGAGCAGATTGATCGTGTTTTTTTGCGTAGCAATGCCTTTATTTTAAATTCGCCGGATGAAATCTTTTTTAATCAAATAAAAGGACGGAATATTACTGCTTATTTTGATAGCACAGAGCTGCGGCGCATGAATGTGGAGGGTAATGCGGAAGCGGTTTATTATGCGCGAGATGATAAAGGAGGCTATGTGGGTGTAAATAAAACCATTGCAAGTGAAATGTTATTGCATTTTGGTGACAATCAAATTGATAACATCCGATTTTATGAACAACCCAAGTCAGATTTGTTGCCCATGCGACAAACAGATCATGAGGAACTGAAAATGCCTGGGTTTAGATGGGAGACGCGCCTGCGACCGCGCTCGCCGGATGACGTGCTCACCGTTTTTGAAAGTCTTCAATCAACACCAAGTTTAGGCAAGCGATGAAGCATTACCGATTCTTAATTTTAACCGGCTGTCTGTGTGTTTGGAATTTTTTATTACACGCAGCTGCCCCAACTGCTCAGCTGGCAAGTGCCAATGCGACTTATCAGAATAATGAATATGCCTCCGCTATTCAGCAATATGAAGCTATATTACAAAATGGCTATCATTCAGAGGCTTTGTATTATAATTTAGGGAATAGTTATTACAGAACAAAAGATTTTGCTAGGGCAGTGCTTAATTATGAGCGAGCCTTATTGATTGACCCTAACGACGCAGACACGAGGCACAACCTGCACGTGCTGCGGGCGCAACTACCCGATGATATCCAGGCTTTGCCAGCGTTTTTTTTATCGCGCTGGTGGAATAGCATAGGTGCTTGGTTTTCAACCAATTACTGGGCTATGATAGCAGTAGTATTGCTTTGGTTGGGATTGGCTGGATTGACCTTGTGGTTACTGGGGAATGTGCGGCTTTACAAAAAAATTGGGTTTATTGGAGGTGTAAGTTTATTGTTATTGAGCATCTTAGCATTTATGTTAGCAAACACCCGAAATGTTGCCATTCAAAACAGCCAGCGAGCCATCGTGATGGAAAAAGAAGTAGTGCTGCGCAGCGCGCCAGATGCCCAAAGCAAAGCGGTTTTTGACTTACATGCAGGTGCGACCGTGCGTTTGTTGGATCAAATCGGTGCATGGCATAAAGTGGCGCTTCAAAATGGAGAACAAGGCTGGCTACCCGATACGTCTTTTGAAAAAATTTAACGCCAAATTTGATATACTACTTAAAAACTTGTAGCATCCATTGAAAAAGTGGATGCGTGAGTTCCAAAAGAAAAACCCTATCCTTTAGGAAAAAAGATAGGGCTGAAAAACATAAAGCTATGAAAACTAATTCATTATTCTTGATCTTCCGCTACGGCTTTGCCGCCTTTCAACTCATCCTGGTACTGCTGTAAAGCTTCCCAATTTCCTGCTGCTGCCATTTCTGCCTGTTTTGCCCAGGTAGAAGGATCGTGCATTTGGTAGCGGCTACCTGCTTCGGCAAGTATTTCTTTCATTTTATCCACACTGGTATTTGCCAGTTGTTCCCAAGTGGTGATCCCAGCATTGTGGAACAGTTCTTCGATCTTTGGACCGATGCCTTCCACCAGCTTCAGATCATTGAGTTTCACCTTCTGACCCGAAGGTAAAGTAATTTTCTCAGAAGTTGTTGCTTTTGGAGCGGTTTCTTCTTCTACCGGAACCGCAGGGCTAGGCTCCAGTGCCTCGATCACGCGCGCTGTTTCATCATCCACTGTTGTACTTACAGCGGCAGGCTCTATGTGCATAGCTGCCTCTTCGGGTGCAGCCGTCGCATCAATGCCTAATTCTTCTACTTGTGACTCAGTCATTGCCAAAGGTGCCTCCACCTCCGTTTCGATCCCCTCCGTTACATCCACTTCCTCTGTTGGAACAGAGACAATGATAGATTCACCTTCATCAGCCATCGGTGCCGTTCTAAGCTCCGTTTGTGCTGCGCCTTCAAGCGGAACAATGCTCACAAAAGTTCTGTCCAGGCGTCTTTTTTTGAAAACAACGGTGCCGCTGGTAGCTGCGTGCAGGGTGTAATCTTTACCCATGTACACGTTTTCGCCCGCGTAAAATTTGGTGCCGCGCTGACGCACAATGATATTGCCCGCTTTGGCAAACTGACCTCCGTATAATTTGACTCCTAATCGTTTAGGATTACTATCGCGACCATTTTGGGTACTACCTTCCCCCTTTTTATGTGCCATTTTTTTAAAATTTGCTCCCAAGGAGTCCCTTTGGGAAAGTTAGAAACTTGAGATTTGAAATGCGTATTTCACACTTCGCCTTTCACATTTCATGTTTTAAACAGCGATGCTGTCAATTTTAATTAAAGTAAAACGTTGGCGATGTCCTTTTTTCAGTTTGTAGCCTTTGCGTCTTTTCTTTTTGAAAATGATGACTTTATCACCTTTTTGACGCCCCAATACAGTAGCGGTCACTGAGGCTCCACTGAGCACCGGCTTGCCGAGCGTGATGTCGCCTTCTCCTCTTTCCACCAAAAGCACTTGGTCAAAAGATACTTGAGCGCCATCTTCGGCTTCTAGCTGGTGGACGAAGAGCTCTTGCCCTTCCTCAACTTTGAACTGTTGACCAGCTATGGTTACGATTGCAAACATGAGCTAATTTTTAATCAATTTAATGGTTTTCTAAAATGGTCTGCAAAGGTAGGGATTCTTGTGCATATACACAACAAGCATTTTTAAAATTTTATGAAAAACAAGCTGGCGTATTAAATCAATTCTTTTAATTGAAAACGTTTTGTGAGGCGTTGGTCGCCACGTTTAATGGTCAGTCGAATATTTTTACCTACTTTTTTTTGGAAACGTTTGGTCAAATCGGCTAGGTGCATGAACGTAGTCGGAAAGCCATTCACTTTTTTGATCTCATCGCCCACCTGGATGTCGGCTTCAGCAGCAGGGCTGTTTTCGATCAGATCCACCACGGTGAACACATTCAAATTGACCCCCGAAGCGGCTATAATCAACCCACTTTTGTCATATTGAAACTTGCGCCGATAGCTTTTTTCTGGCTGCAAGTAAAGCACACCTTTAATATAATCGATGGTAACCTCAAAACGATCCAGAATCTGATTTCCAATGATGCCATTGCGTTTGTTCAAAAAAGCGGTGTCCACCTCAGGCGAGAGTTCTTGAAAATTGGTAATCACGCCCTCCAGTTGATGTTCTCCAATGTCCACCTGATCTACCCTGCCCATAAATCCTTGCAAAAAACCACCCAAACCCATGCCAATTTTACTGCGAATGTACTTTGGTGGCAAATTGAACGCCGGGTGAGAATTGGTGTACAACAGCAGGGAAATGCTCGCGCCGGTATCAAGCAAATATTTGGCTTGAATCTTGCTGTTTTTAGTAAATGCAGTATTAGCAATCACGTAGGGTTTATTGCGGTGCAATTCTAATGGAAGCTTCGTCACTTTGTCGGTCGGCGGACGAAAACTATTGGGTTCAAACAAAGTAATGGTTTTGCGTCGGTAATCAATTTTTACAACAAAACGCCGAAACAAATCAGCGCCAATAATGCCATGCACACTGATGCCGCCATACTCTTCAAAACGGAAGTAATCTTCATCCAGTACCAAAATAGAGCGGTTCGTCGCCACCATATTATTCAGCGTAAGCTTTACACCACGAGCCAGATACGCATATAGTTCGGTACTCATGTCAGAACCTACCAGCACAAACCGGCGTTCGTAATTGATTTGCAGCAAATCGGTAATTTCTCGCTGTGTAAGTATGGTATGCTCTGCGCCCGTGTCGAAAATGAATTTGAGTGGGAAGACATCATTGAATAAAACCTTGACTATGATAAAGTTATTTTCGTATTCAAAAGGGATTTCTACCTTTTTTGCTTTCCGGAAGGTCATTTCAAATGATTGGGTGTAAGCAGTCAGGAGGATACCGCAAACGAACAGCCCTAATAAAGACGCTCTTTTATTCATAAAGTCGGGAGTGAATTTAAAATAAACTTTTTATTGGTATTTGCAGCTTTTTTCAGTATTTTTGACTGAAAGTTAACGTTCTTTTTACAATAAAGAAAGAATAAAATACATTACTTGGCAAATTGTTGTCAAATTTTATACTACAAGCTGCCGAAAAACATTAGAATAAACAACCATCCGTATGATGAATCGTATATCCGAATAGATGGTCATTCAATATAAAAAACCATCCGCTTACCTGGCAAATCTGGTGTCTCACTTTTGGGAAAAACACCATCCTCCGCACCAAACTTTAGGGTACGAAACAGAGACCGTTTTGCCGGAAACCTATACCAATTTGACGTTTTCCCTGGGGGCGCCGTATTTTCGGGCTACTGAAAAAAATAAAACCTTTGAAAAATTACACACGCCCCAGCTGGCGACCTTGCACACCGAGCGGAATTATTACAAACATCATACGAATAATCATATTTTTGGAATAAAGTTTTTGCCAGGCGGCTTGTATCCTTTTGTTGCGCAGGATTTTGTAGAGCTGACCGATGCTACATTGGATTTGGACTTGATTTTTAGTGCAGAAATCCATTTTTTGGCAGAAGCTTTGTACGAGGCATCTGATTTTGAGCATCGCGTGGCGCTGGTAGAGGCTTTTTTACTCGAGCAGTTGCAAGACCGGAAGCTAAAAAAATTCAGTTTTGTCAAATCGGCGACTTCTTTCCTGTTAACAAAAAATGCACATGCCGACATCGCATTACTCGCCGAGCACATGAATTCAAATTATAAATCCTTGTCCCGTATTTTTTATGAAGTGATCGGCATTTCGCCCAAGCAATTTGCACAAATGCATCGTTTTGAACGCGCTTTACATTTACTTTCTTCAGAATATGAGCTCAACTGCACGGAAATTGGGTATCGTGCGGGCTACTACGATCAGGCGCATTTTATTCGGGAATTTAAAAAATACGCCGGGCAAACGCCAACTGCCTATCTGGAGCAGATTGGGGTAGCCGCTCCTGAGGCAGAACGCATTGATTATAAACAGTTTTTTTCGCCGGAGCACTTGTTATTCTATCAATTGGAATTGTTTTGAAAGGCAGGCAAATTCAAACAAATGCAGATATTTTTAAAAATGTCCAAAATATACAATTTCAAAAAGGAGCATTTCCCCAATTTTGTTTCTTAAATAATATCAATTTTTCTTTAATGTATAGTTTAGTTAGCTTTTGCTTGTCGCAGATTGCTTGTCGTTTCTAAGTCTCTTATTTTCAACAAACTCAAGTAATCTGTGACATTTATTAGCCGTGCTTAGCGAGCTGAAAATGAAGGAGAAGTATCAAGGATTTCCCAATATAATTTCGATTTAAAACTTATTTGAAAAATATTTTTCCCTGTTCTTGTTTTTTTTAAATGTATTTTAGACTTTTACGGGTCGAAAATAGTGTAAAAAAAACACCTAGCAAATTGTAGGCTAGAATCGTTACTTCTATCGTCAAACCAAAAGCTAATACCGAAAGAGTGACGGACAATGCGGAAAAGCATTATCTGGGATTTTTTGTCTCTGGCTTGTGCTAGAGGTATTTAATAGGCTAGAATTTTCTTTAGTTTTTTTAACCAAACCGAAGTAATGTATGAAACTTAGAGTCGACTATTGCTCCAAATGGTTGCTCGTTGTCCTAATTCTGGTGTTGGGAAGTGCTGCATACGCACAACGCACCATTGCAGGAAAGGTGACAGATGCAGCAACAGGTGATCCGCTGATCGGTGCCAACGTTTTAGTAGTTGGTACTACAACAGGTACCGCAACTGATATTGATGGTACCTACTCGCTTGAAGTGCCAGAAGGCGCTACAGAATTAGAATTCTCTTATACAGGTTATGGCACGCAGCGTGTGGCAATTGGTAGTTCCAATACCGTTGATATGACGCTTTCTGCGGGGCAGGCTCTGGAAGAGATCGTGGTGGTAGGTTATGGTACGCAGAAGTCACGAGAGGTGACCAGTGCCATTTCCAGTGTAAAAGAAGAAGATTTTAACAAAGGTAACGTGTCGAATCCGGCACAGTTGTTACAAGGTAAAGTAGCGGGCTTGGCGATTTCGCGTCCAGGTGGCAACCCAAACCAAGCGTTTAACATCCGTTTGCGCGGTCTTTCTACGGTAGGCGCTAACACACAGCCACTTATCATCATTGATGGAATCATCGGTGCCGATTTGAATACGGTTGACCCAAATGACATCGCTTCCGTTGATGTATTAAAAGACGGTTCTGCTGCGGCTATTTATGGTACACGGGGTGCTTCCGGTGTGATTATCATCACAACCAAAAGAGGACAACAAGGCACAGCAACTATCGATTACAATGGTTTTGTAACAGGCGACTTTTTGGCTAATCAGGTAGATGTATTAACCGCTGACCAATATCGTACCTTCCAAAGCCCTAATCCAAATATCAGACCAACTGATTTAGGCTCGGAAACTGACTGGTTTGATGAAATTACGCGCACAGGCGTTTCTCAGGTGCATAACTTAGCGCTTTCCGGCGGTACAGCTAAGACCTCTTATCGCATATCTGCTAACTATCGTGATAACGAAGGGGTAGCAGTTACAACTGGATTTTCTCAGCTGAATGCACGTGTGAATCTTACCCAAAAAGCAATCAATGACCGTTTGGCTGTTACTATCAACCTGACTGCTACAAGTAGAAACGAGGACATTGGCTTTGAAGAAGCCTTCCGTTATGCCACTATTTACAATCCTACGGCGCCAATTCGCAGTGATGATCCCGCGAATGTAATTTATGATGGATATTTCCAGTCGGCTGCTTTTGATTACTACAATCCGGTGGCTATTTTGGAGCAAAATATCAATCAAAGAAAGCAAAACTTATTGCTTGGCAATATTCGGGGTGATTTTAAGTTGTTGCAAAACTTGAATGTGAGTGCTTCATACTCTCGGGAGCGCAATTCAGATATAAGAGGTAGATATTATGATAAAAACAGCTTTTGGGTTGGTCGGGATCGGAATGGTTTAGCAAATCGGAACACTTTTCTGGGAGATACAGAATTGTTCGAAAGTACCGCAGAGCTTAATCAAGAATTTGGCAACATAGATATAAGATTACTGGGGGGATATTCTTTTCAGGAGTTTAACTTCCAAGGATTTGAAGCAGAAGGTGGCAACTTTATTACAGACGCTTTTTCCTTTAATAACTTAAACGCCGCGAAGGATTTTGACGATGGTAGAGGCAATGTTTTTAGTTATCAAAATTCTTATCGTCTGATTGCCTTTTTCGGACGTTTGAATGTAAATTTTGGCAACAATTATTTTTTGACTGCCAGTTTGCGTCGGGAAGGTACTTCTCGTTTCGGGGAAGACAATCGCTGGGGTTACTTCCCGGCTGTAAGTGCGGGTGTGACCTTGAGCAATTTATTTGATTTACCAGGCATTGATAACTTGAAATTGCGCGCAGGATACGGTGTGACAGGTAATATTCCAAATGAAAGTTATTTGTCTCAGCTTTTATTTGGTCCTAACCAAAACTTCCTGGTGAATGGTACCTGGATACCGGTGTATCAACCTTCAAGAAGTCCCAATCCAAATTTGAAATGGGAAACCAAGAGTGATATTTCCGTAGGTTTGGATTTCAACTTGTTCAATTACAAGTTAAACGGCTCGATAGATTATTATACAACCACTACGAGTGATTTAATTTTGGATTTTGACGTTCCGGTTCCGCCTAACTTGTTTGGGACAGCTTTTGTGAACGTAGGAGAATTAAGAAATTCCGGTTTGGAACTCGTTTTAGGTTTTAATGCAATTACAAAACCGAATTTCACCTGGACAACTACTTTAAATGGAACTTACTACATTGAGAATCAAATCGTTTCTTTGTCGGAAGGAGAAGAATTTGATTTTGGAGGCACACGACCAATCGGTGATTTTGGTTCTCCGGGTCAAAACGGTACACCGCTTGTGTTGATTGAAGAAGGTAAGCCTATCGGTCAGCTTTATGGCTTAGAGTACGCTGGGGTTTCTCAAGAGGGAAAATGGATTTTTGTAGACAATGATGGCGACGGTGTGCAAGAAGACGCGGAAGACCGCACGATAATCGGAAACGGTTTGCCAGATGCACAGATAGGCTGGAACAACGCTTTCACATTTGGTAACTTTGATTTCTCCTTCTTTATTGATGGTTTCTTCGGACATGACTTAATCAACCAGTTCCGTGGTTTCTACGAATCGCCTAACGCAATTGGTTCTTACAATATTCTGGCATCCACTTTGGAAAGCGAAGAATTGCGCCGATTGACAGATGCGCCTAAGTTCTCCAGCTTGCACGTGGAGGATGCTTCTTTCGTGCGCTTGAACAACACGACATTGGGTTATAAATTTAATCTGCCAAGTGGTGGGGCTTTCCGCAATATCAGATTTTACTTAACAGGTGAACGTTTGTTCTACATTACAGGGTACAAAGGGGTAGATCCTGAACCTCGTTTTAGTGACCAGGGCAGCGATCAGAATACCGGTGTGTTTGGTGCTTTGGCACCAGGTATTGACCGTCGAAACACCTGGTTTAGAACAGCTGCTGTTACGTTTGGTTTTCAGTTAGGTTTTTAAAATCAGAGAGCAGGCACTTTTTTTAAAAATGTCTGCTCCCGACATTCTTTGAACGTTCAGATTTGCAATTTTTTAAACATTCAATTAATTTTGAAGTGCGGTATCTGAATATCATTTCAGTTGATTTAATTTTAAATTAGTAAACAATGAAACTATATAATTATCTAAAACTTTTGGTAACACTCCTTTTGGTGGTTTCCTTCAACCAGTCCTGTACTGATTTGGATGAAGAATTATTCGACCGAGTGTCCACCGAAAACTTCTTCAAAACGGAAGAAGAATTTATTTCTGCACTTGGTGCGGCTTACACCAGCTTGAATGGTTACGGTGGTAATGGTAGCATTTTTTCTGCGCAGGAAGTTACTTCTGATGAAATGGTGGTACCTACTCGTGGTAACGACTGGAATGACGGTGGAAATTGGCGTGCTCTGTATCTCCACACCTATGGTCCTGAAACAGATAATGTAAGAAATACCTGGCCATTTTTATATGGTGGTGCAAATGCCTGTAATCGTCTGATTTTCCAATTTGAAAGCATTGAAGTGGAAGGCAAAGAGGCTTTTATTTCTGAGTTAAAGGCGCTACGCGCATTGTACTACATGTGGCTAATGGATATTTACGGTAATGTGCCGATTGTAGATCGCTTTGACGTACCGGAAGGATTTGCTCCAGCTAATAATACCCGTGCAGAGGTATTTGCTTTTGTTGAAAGAGAATTGGTACAAAACCTGCCAAACCTGAGCAAAGATGTAGATCAATCTACCTATGGTCGGATGAACTACTATGCGGCACAGGCTGTACTTGCTAATTTGTACTTGAATTCGGAGGTTTATACCGGCAAGGCGGAATGGGCAAAAGCCGCCGCTGCTTGCGACGAAATCATTAACTCTGGTAAATATAGCCTGGAAAGCAACTATTTCGCCAACTTTAATACGAATAATCAAAGTTCTAAAGAATTTATCTTTGCTATTCCTTACGATCGGGTCTTCCTGACTGGTTTTAACTTTGGACCGATGACGCTCCATTATCAAAGCCAATTTACCTATAATTTAACATATCAACCTTGGAATGGTTTCTGCTCTTTACAAGAGTTTTACGACTCATATGAAGACGGCGACTTGCGTAAAGGTAAGCCTAACACCTTGGCGGGTCCTTCTAGTGTGAGAGGTAACTTCCTCGTTGGTCCACAGTTTAATTCAAGCGGTCAGTTACTAATTGATCCAGATAAATCAGCTGCTGCAGACCCTGATCCAGTGGTTAATTTTAATCCGACTATTAATGAAATTCAACCAAACGCTTACCGGGATGCCGGTGCGCGAATTGGTAAATTTGAATATGCCTTGGGTTCAACGCCTGACCTTGACAACGACTTCCCTGTTTTCCGTTATGCAGATATTCTGTTAATCAAGGCAGAGGCGCTGTGGCGTCAAAATGCTGGTAGCCCCGAAGCATTGGCTTTGGTGAATCAGATTCGTACGCGTGCTGGTGTAGCACCATTTACTCAATTAACGGCTGATAACTTGTTGGCAGAGCGTGGTCGCGAAATGTTTGCAGAGTTGAAGCGTCGTACCGATTTGATTCGTTTCGGCAAGTTTAATGATGCGCGTTGGGCGAAGCCAAAAGACCCAAGCACACACGTTAACATCTATCCAATTCCACGTGCACAATTGGATGCAAACAAGAACTTGAAGCAGAATCCTGGATACTAATCGCTTGATTTTGCAATAAATAAGCAGAAAATCTTGCCATAGAAAGCAAGCAGTCATTAGGTTGCTTGCTTTCTTTTTTGCTATATTTGTTTGTACTTTAGCATAAAATAATAAGCAGCATGAGATGGATGGTCGGGCTGACGATAGCAGCGCTGTGTTGGAGCTGTGAAAAAACGGCTGACACTCAACAAAATAAAGCGACGCTTTTTACCTTAATGCCGTCAACAAAAACCGGTATTGACTTTGTCAATCAACTTTCCTACACCGAAACACTAAATCCTTATACTTTCCGCAATTTTTACAACGGGGGCGGCGTCGGCTTGGGCGATATTAACAACGACGGACTGCTGGATGTCTTCTTTTGTGGCAACCTGGTGAACAATAAACTATATCTCAACAAAGGAAATTTTGAGTTTGAAGATATTACGGAAAAGGCTGGTGTAGCAAGCACTGGCGTCTGGAGCACCGGCGTGAGCTTTGCAGATGTGAATGGCGACGGCTGGCTGGATATTTATGTATGCAAATCCGGTGCACCGCAAGGAGAAAGACGTTATAATGAATTGTTTATCAATAATGGAAAATGGGAGGATAATGCGAGCGGAAAGTCCCCCTTGGGGGGATTTAGGGGGTTCTCCGAAAAGGCAAAAGAATACGGAATCGCTGATTTAGGGCTTTCTACGCATGCAGCTTTTTTTGATTATGATAAAGATGGCGACCTGGATTTATATTTGCTAAATAACTCCATTCGTTCCGTCGGTGGATATGATTTGCGCCCCGGTCAGCGTGATATTCGCGACACCCAGGGTGGCAATAAGTTATATCGGAATGATGGAGAACGGTTTACAGACGTAAGCGCGCAGGCGGGCATTTACGGTAGCAATATTGGCTTTGGGCTCGGCGTCACCATTGGCGATGTGAACCGCGATGGCTGGCAGGATATTTATGTGTCCAATGATTTTTTTGAAAAAGATTATTTATATATTAATCAAGGCTTATCCTCATCGGGAGAGCACAAGGGGTTTAAAGAATCGTTAGAAGATCAAATTCGCGAAATCAGCTTGAGCTCTATGGGTGCCGATATGGCGGATGTCAATAACGACGGCTTTCCAGAGATTTTTGTAACGGATATGCTCCCGCAAGACGACGCCCGCATGAAAACCAAAACGGCATTTGAAAATTGGGATAAATACCAACTCAATATTCGCAATGGTTATTACAAACAATTCACTCGAAATGTATTTCAACTAAATAATGGCAATGGAACATTTAGCGAAATTAGCCGCTTAGCGGGTGTTTATGCTACCGACTGGAGTTGGGGCGCGCTCATTGCCGACCTGGATAATGATGGCTGGAAGGATATTTTTGTGGCAAATGGCATTTATAAAGACCTGACCGATCAGGATTACCTCAATTTTTATTCTGACCCCAGCAATGTCCGCGAAATATTGCGCCGGGAAGGTGCCGGTATTCAAAAAATGATTGATACGATTCCTTCTCAGCCAGTGTCAAATTATGCTTTTTATAATAATGGCGACTTGACATTTACTAATAAAGCTGCGGAGTGGGGATTGGGCGAACCCAGTTTTTCCAATGGCTCGGCGTATGGCGATCTTGATAATGACGGCGATCTTGATCTGGTGATTAATAATGTCAACATGCCGCCTTTTATTTATCAAAATAACACGAATAAGTTGTCACAACATGCATATCTTTCTATTCGTTTAGAAGGGGAAAAATCCAATATTTTCGGGCTTGGCGCGCAAGTGACACTTTGGTGTGGCAGCAAAAAATACTATCAAGAACTCGCCCCTATGCGCGGTTTTGAATCTTGCGTGGATCATCGTTTGCATTTTGGCTTAGGGCAAATAAATGTAATAGATTCTTTGGAAGTGATATGGTTGAATAATAAAAGAACGTTTTTACAAAATATTACGCCCCGGCAATTGCTCACTTTAAAACAATCGGATGCCACGCCGTTCATTGCCAAATTATCCGATCCATTGGTGAATGCACCTACGCTTTTTAAAAATGTTACAAACCAAGTAAAAATACCTTTCAAACATCAAGAAAACGATTTTATTGATTTTAATCGCGACCGTTTGTTATATCATATGCTATCATGTGAGGGTCCTAAAATTGCAAAAGCAGATGTGAATAGCGATGGACGCGAGGATTTTTACATCTGCGGTGCAAAAGACCAAGCTGGAGTGCTCTTTGTCCAGCAGGCAAATGGTACATTTCGACCAAGCAATCAGACAGTTTTTGAAGCGGATAAAATATCAGAAGACGTTGATTGTGAATTCTTTGACGCAGATAAAGATGGTGATTTTGACTTATACGTTGCCAGTGGTGGCAATGAATTTCCAACCAGCGCCTCTGCTTTGATAGACCGGCTTTATGTAAATGATGGAAAAGGTAACTTTACAAAATCGCCCCAAATTTTGCCTACTTTTTTATACGAAAGCACCGGTTGTGTAAAAGCAGCCGATTATGATCGTGATGGCGATCAGGATTTATTGGTAGGCATTCGATTGGAACCTTTTTTATATGGAGTATCAAAAAATGCTTATATTTTACAAAATGATGGTAAAGGAAATTTTACCGATGTAACGGCGACCGTCGCGCCTGAATTAAAAAATCTAGGGATGTTGACGGATGCCATTTGGGAAGATATAGATGCCGACAAAGACCTGGATTTGTTGGTTGTTGGCGATTGGCTTCCTATTACCATTTTTAAAAATAATAATGGCAAATTAACTAAAATCAGCACTCAACAATCAGCACTCAATTATTCAAACGGTTTTTGGAATTGTATCAAGTCTGCTGATTTGGATAAAGATGGTGATATCGATTTTGTAATAGGCAATCATGGTTTAAATACGCGGTTCAAAGCTACTGAAAATGAGCCAGTTACCATGTATGTAAATGATTTTGACCGCAACGGTACGGCAGAGCAGCTCATTACTGCCTATAATGGAAAAAATGCGTATCCTTTAGCGCTTCGCCACGATTTGGTTATGCAAATGCCTTCCTTAAAGAAAAAATACCTAAAGTACGAAAATTATAAAAATCAAAGCATTTCTGATATTTTTACATCAGAACAGCTAGATGGAACCGTAATACAAAAAGTTTTTACGACGCAAACGGCTGTTTTGCTAAATGAAGGCGATGGAAATTTTACATTAAAGCCTCTACCGATGCAAGCGCAATTAGCGCCCGTGTATGGCTTGTGTGTGGAGGATTTTGATAAAGATGGGAATATGGATATAATATTGGGCGGTAATTTTTATCATGCCAAGCCAGAAGTTGGTATTTATGATGCAAGTTATGGTTTATTATTACAAGGAGATGGAAAAGGTAATTTTCAACCTGTACCCGCGATTAAGTCTGGATTCTTTATAAAAGGAGAGGTGCGGGACATGATTTCAATCAAAATAGGAGATCGCCCGCATGTAATCATTACTAAAAATAATGCTCCGCTCGAAATATTTGAAAGGCAAAAATAAATTGAATAGAAATATTTATTGAATTATTAAAATATTTAGTAAATGATTTATAGAATATTATTGTTTATAATGGTGTGTGGGTTGTTGTCCTTAGCTTGTGATAGACGTAGTAAATATGAAAAATGGCTTGATAGAGAATTAGCTAGCGGTGAGCGCCACGACTCTTTGTTCTTTGGGCTTTCTTTGGGTATGACAACGAAAGATTTTTTTGAACATTGTTATCAAAAAAACCAAGAAAATTTATTTTTTCAAGATGGCGCTACGGTTAAATATTACTTAAAGGATGAATTGCCTTTTCCGGCAACGATGAATTTTTATCCGGCGTTTCAAGATAAAAAAATCATAGAAATGCCAGTTACTATTACATATGACAGCTGGGCACCTTGGAATAAGCGCACTTTTGCTGATAGTTTGCAAGTAGATATAAAAAATTTATTTGAAAAATGGTACGGACCGGGCTTTATTCACACGGGGCATCCGGAAAAAGGAGGCGTTTTTGTGAAAATAGATGGCAATCGGCGCATTGTGATCGCTAAAATGGATGATAAAGTTGCCAAAGTTTTATTCACGGATATGTCTGTAAAGAAAAAAGAAGAAGAGCCCAACGCATTGTCGCCAAGTGTAGAACAGTAATGGAATGATTTACTACTTTTTACTTGATTTTTAATTCTATTTTTAAGCATTTATTATGAATCGTTCGGATTATTATATCGTTTTTATATTGACTTTAATGCTGGGAGCTTGCCAACGTCCTCATACCACCAGTAAAGCTACTCTTTTTACTGCAATTCCAGCAGATGAGGCAGGTATTGATTTTATGAATCAATTGGAATACAATCGTGATTTTAACATTTACACCTATCGGAATTTTTATAATGGAGGAGGCGTAGGTTTGGGCGATTTTAATAAAGATGGACTGGTAGATATTTACTTCACCGGTAATATGAAGGACAACCGTTTGTATTTAAATAAAGGCAATTGGAAATTTGAAGACATCACTGCAAAAGCAGGCGTGGCGGGCAAACGTGCATGGTCAACCGGCGTAGCCGTTGCCGATGTGAATGGCGATGGCTGGCTCGATATTTACGTTTGTAATTCGGGTGATGTAAAAGGTGATAATAAACAAAATGAGTTATTCATCAATAATGGGGATGGGACATTCTCAGAACAGGCGGAAGCGTATGGCTTGGCGGATCGAGGCTACTCTACACATGCTGCTTTTTTTGATTATGATAAGGATGGCGATTTGGATATGTATTTACTAAATAACTCGTATCGGGCGATCGGTAGTTTTGATTTGCGGCGCAATGAGCGGCAGAAGCGAGACGCAGAAGGCGGGGATAAATTATTTCGCAACGACGATAACCATTTTACAGATGTAAGCGAGCAAGCGGGTATTTACGGCAGTATTATTGGTTTTGGCTTGGGCGTGACGGTGGGGGATGTAAATGGCGACGGCTGGCAGGATATTTATGTGTCGAATGATTTTTTTGAGCGGGATTATTTATATCTGAATCAGGGAGTATCGCCTTCGGGAGAACATGGCGGGTTTAAGGAAGATTTAGAAAATCAAATGCGTTGCACCAGTGCAGCCTCGATGGGTGCTGATATGGCGGACATCAACAACGACGGGTTTCCTGAAATTTTTGTGACGGACATGCTGCCTGGTGATGATCGCCGACTCAAAACCAAAACCACTTTTGATAATTGGAATCGGTATCAATTTAATTTAGACGCCGGTTATTATCATCAATTTACACGAAATACATTACAACTAAATAATGGCAACGGCACATTTAGTGAAATTGGTCGTTTGTCGGGCATAGAAGCTACGGATTGGAGTTGGGGGGCACTGTTGGCTGATTTTAATTGTGATGGATATAAAGATATTTTTGTTGCAAATGGCATTTATCAGGATTTGACGGATCAGGATTTTCTCAATTTTTTTGCGGATGAGCAGATTCGACGCACCGCCATTCAAAATGGGCAGATTAATTATAAAATGCTGATTGACTCGATACCTGTCGAGGCCATTCCAAATGCGGTTTTTATGAACCTTGGGGAGGCAGGGCACGGCATTCAGTTTAAAGAAATTGCGCAGGAATGGGGGCTCGCGACGCCTAGTCATTCCAATGGTTCGGCTTATGGCGATTTGGATAATGATGGCGATTTAGATTTGGTGGTGAATAATGTAAATATGCCTCCTTTTTTATATAAAAATAATGCAGATGGTAAAAAAGGTGCGCGTTATTTACAATTTGAATTGCAAGGTGCACAAAAGAATACCTTTGCATTGGGCACAAAAATCAAGGTGGAACATCAAGGAAAACAGTTTTTTGTAGAACAAATGCCTGTGCGGGGCTTTGAATCTTCGATGGATTATCGTCCGATGCTCGGTTTGGGCGATCTTGATACGGTTGAAAAAATTACCATCATTTGGCCCAATAATCATTATACTTTTTTACATAATGTACCCACCAATCAAACTTTAAAACTCCATCAAAAAGATGCCAGCCCCGGAAAGTCGCTGGACGCTTCTGCTCTGCCGAGCGTAGCCGCTACTCTTTTTAAAAATGTTACAAATGATTATAAAATTAATTTTCAACATCAAGAAAATAACTTTGTTGATTTTGATCGGGATCGTTTGATTTATCATATGTTGTCCACGGCTGGTCCTAAGGTGGCGGTAGCGGATGTAAATGGAGATGGGCGGCAGGATTTTTATGTGTGTGGTGCCAAAGATCAGGCGGGAAAATTGTTTGTACAAACGGCTGCTAATCAATTTATTAGTACAAATGAAGCGCTGTTTTCGCAAGATCAATTATCAGAAGATACCGATTGTCTTTTCTTTGATGCGGATGGCGATGGCGATCAGGATTTGTATGTAGCGAGCGGCGGAAATGAATTTCCCAGCAGTGCTTCGGCTTTGATTGATCGCTTGTATTTTAATGATGGGAAGGGCAATTTTACAAAGTCGCCTCAACCCTTGCCGTCTTTTCAATACGAAAGCACTTCCTGTGTGCGGGCGGCGGACTTTGATGGGGATGGCGATCAGGATTTGTTTGTAGGCGTGCGTTTGCAGCCGTTTTATTATGGGGTGCCGCCACGGGCTTATTTATTAGAAAATGATGGAAAAGGTCGTTTTAGTGATATTACACAAGCAAAAGCGCCGGAATTATTGAAAATCGGGATGGTTACGGATGCCATTTGGGAAGATTATGATAAAGATAATAAAAAAGATTTAATAATTGTAGGAGATTGGATGCCAATTACTATTTTTCATAATGAAAATAATGGATTTAAAAAAATTGACAGCAATCTATCCGCCCTTGCTCAATCTAATGGCTGGTGGAATTGCATCGAATCCGGCGATCTTGATAAAGATGGAGATGTAGATTTTGTCCTTGCCAATCATGGACTCAATTCGCGTTTCCGTGCTTCGGCGCAGCGTCCTGTGGAAATGTACATCAATGATTTTGATAAAAATGGCACAGTCGAGCAGATTCTTTGTCAATACGAAAATGACCAGAGCTATCCATTGGTTTTACGGCATGATTTGGTGGGGCAAATGCCAAATTTAAAAAAGAAATATTTAAAATATAACAAATACGCAAATCAAACAATTACAAGTGTTTTTACAGCTGAAGAACTCGCCAATGCGGTTCATTTAGCGGCGTATAATTTAGCGTCCAGCATTTTAATCAATAATGGCAATGGGACATTTACAATAAAATCCTTACCCATTGAAGCGCAATTTTCGCCTTTGTATGGATTGTTGGTAAAAGATTTGGATGGTGACGGAAATTTGGATATATTAGGAGGTGGAAATTTACATGAAGTGAAGCCGGAGGTGGGGCGTTATGATGCCAGCTACGGTTTGTTTTTGAAAGGCGATGGCAAGGGTAATTTTCAAGCTGTGTCGCAGCGCGAATCAGGCTTGCGTCTGGAAGGTTGTGTGCGCGATATTCAGACATTACAAATCGGAAAAGATGAGTTATATTTAGTTGCGCGTAATAACGCATCTTTACAATTATGGTATAATAATAAGATGATTCAATAAAATGTTTAATTTGTTGATAATCAAATAATAATTTTAAAATTTAGAAAACTGCCTGTCATCCTCAGACACCACAATTTGTTAGACAAGCAAAAACATTACAACCGACAAACAATGGTACTATGCAACAATGGATACCTAGCATTTGGGTTTTTGGTCGTAAATGTCTCTGCGGCATTCAGTGTTTTTTCTTGGCAATATGGTTTCCCTGCTTTTTAGGAGCACAGTCCATCCCTTGCGATGGCGCGTATTATTTATTTCTCACTCCTCATGGTGCTGCCCAAACCTGCTCGATGTATCGAGTAACGAGCGATCCTGATTCTGGACTTCCCCAATTTGAATTGATCAATGCTGACCTTGGACGTCGGGTTACAGCGGCGGGTTATTCCGTTTGGCAGCAGCGGATTTACGCGTTGGATTATTACACGCATCAGGTGTTGCGCATAGATGGAGCTGGCAAAATTGAGGCGTTTTCAGTGCCGCTTTACTTGGATACTACTCATCTTTTTATGGCTGGTGAGGTAAGTCCGAATGGTGGAAATTTGCTCGTAATGGGTTGGGATAAAGCCTTGAAACGAGATAAAACCTTGTTTTCCATTCGTTTATACAGTGATAATTTTATAGCAGGAAGGGTGTCGGTTTTGAGTGATTTTGCCACTACGCATGAAGATGTAGCTTTTGATCCACTGCGGGGCACTTTTTACGGCTATAATCTCCAAGGCAATAAATTAACCTGGATTAATAGTTTTTCTGGACAGGTAACGGATTATTTTAGTCGAAATATGAACGGCGTTTCCACCCTGGGTAGCCTGTTTTTTGATCGTGCGGGTCAATTACATGCCTATGGCTCGTCGGGAGGTTCCGAAGAAAAAACATTTTATAATATTGACAAATTACAAGGTAAAGCGGAAGATATTACAGCCGGACCTGTTGGGCGTTTTTCGGATGGATGCGCCTGTCCTTACACCATTCGCCATTTTAAAACCATACAGCCCCAGCAAGCACTGCCCTGCTCAGAAATTACTGTTACGTATCATATCATTAATCATGCGGGTACCGCTTATTCTTACATTTCGGTGAAAGATACTTTCCCGGAAGGTTTTATTATTAAAAACATTATAAAGGCACCGGTCACGGCAATTGTAAAAAGTGGTATTGGCAGTAGCATATTAGCACTAGAAGGTATCGATATGTTGTTGGATACCAATAAAATAATTATTACACTTGAAACAACAGAAAATATAGAGCCTGGTAACTATGCCAGCCAAGCAGTGATGGGTGAACTACCGGCTGCCTTTGGTGGTAAAATTTTATCAGACGATCCTACTACTTCTAAACTATTGGATGCCAGCAGTATTGAAATTATCGGAAAACACAATATAGGACAATTGGTACAACAGCGTCCCACCTGCGATGGAAAAGGTGTGCAGTTGGAAGTGAATGTGCCTGATGCCACCTACCAATGGAGTACAGGCGATACGGGCAATTCCACTTTGGTGACGCAAGCGGGTTGGTATGCAGTGACGATTACCGCCAATTGTAATTATTTTATAGATTCTATTTACCTTGATTCAATTCCATTACCTTTGAGTGTAACTTTACCGCCAATTATTACAATAGAATTGGGCGAAAGGATTCAAAATATAAAACCTATTTTAAATTCAACACGTGCTGTAACGTATCAATGGCGGGAGATGGACGGCTCGGCGTTAGAATGCCCTGCTTGCATGAACCTTTCAGCTCAGCCCACCCAAAATACCGTTTTTACAGTCACAGTTACAGATGCAAATGGCTGTGAATCAACTGATTCGATGCAGGTAGAAGTGCTGCCTGTGCGCCAGATTTATGCGCCTACTGCCTTCAGCCCTAATGGAGACGGCAGGAATGATGTTTTTTACTTACAAGATAAATATGCTGCTAAAATCATTTACCTGCGCATTTTTGATCGCTGGGGCAATCAGATTTTTCAGGTGCAAAACGGGGTATTAAATGATCCTAATTTTGGCTGGAATGGGCAAGTGGTTGGACAACAAATCAACGCGCAAACTTATTTGTATGTAGCTGAAATTGAATTTGCTGATGGAATAAAGCAGCGTTTGAGTGGCGAAGTATTAATGCTAAAATAAACCGAAATTTATTATGTGTTTTTTGAGAGAAGCGCATCTACCCAGGGATATGTATTTTTAATCACAAATGTATTCATTATGCAACGAACGCTACCCATTCTTATTACATGCTTAGGTGTAATACTTTCATTGTATGCTGCTGCTCAGGAAATAGAAGTGACAGGAAAGGTAACAGATGATACAGGTCCATTACCAGGCGTTAATATTTTGATAGAGAATACAAATGTGGGAACTACAACAGATATGGATGGGAATTATTCAATTCGAGCAAATATTAATCAGAATTTGGTATTTACTTATGTAGGATATAAAATTAAAGTAATAAAAATAGAAAGTTCTGTTATAAATATTCAATTACTACCTGAAAAAATAACTTGTTGGAATAGCATTCCTGTATATTGTGTTTTAACAACGACCGTTAATAAAGTTAACGGCTCTTTTACTAATTTAAATAATGAAGATTTTAATCAAGGCAACATTTACCACCCTTATCAATTAATTCGGGGCAAAGTGCCGGGGCTTACGATTGCCAAACCTGGCGGTGATCCTCTTGGCGTGTATGATGTCTATCAGCGTGGGCAGCATTCCTTGTTAGGGAAAACCGAGCCTTTAATAGTCTTAGATGGCTTACCCGGGGCTTCTTTGCAAAGCATTGATCCACAGGATATTGAGTCAATAACTGCATTACGCGACGCATCGATGACAGCTTCATACGGGGCGCGAGGTGCGAATGGCGTTCTTATCATTAAGTCGAGAGAAGCAAGATATTTAGAGCCATGTAAAATTACATATAATGGTTACATCACTACTGAACAAATCGCAAATACACCTGATGTATTAAGCGCTGATTCTTATCGAACTTTGCTTACGAATCCCAATTCATCTTTTTATAACCCAGCTTCAGATCTTGGTGCCAGTACAGATTGGGCAGATGCCATTACGCGTGCGGGTATGAGCCATGCGCACCAACTGGCTTTTCGGGGCAGCGCAAAAAATACGCGTTATAGTTTGTCCCTTAATTATCGCGATGTAAATGGTGCAGTAAAAAACTCTGGGTTTAATCAGACGAGTGCTTTATTACATCTTTCGCAGGATTTATTTAAAAATAAAGTAAATATTCGAGCAAATGGGGGCATAACCCAACGAAATTTCACAGAAATTGATAAAGATATATTTTATTATGCCGCTATTTATAATCCGACTGCGCCCATTCGTACAGATACCTCTAGTATTGGCGGATACTTTCAACAACAGTTTTTTGATTATAGTAATCCGGTAGGATTGTTAGAACAAATTGATAATCAGGGAGAAAAGGATGTTTACACCATCGGATTACAAGCAAAATGGAACATTGTAAATGGTTTGAATGCGCAGCTACAATACGGTTGGCAACAGCAACATTATAATCGTGCGTATCGGGTAGATGAAAATATTTATCCACTTAGTAGTACAGGGCATCCATTATATAATTATAATACTGAACTAGATTTAAATAATCAGTCTCTTAATACGTCGCTGGTGTATAATTTTTACAAAAATGATCATAATTTTAGCATAAGTGGCGGGTATCATTATCAAAAATGGACGAATGAATTATACAATGCGGATGATTATGATGTGGCAGTGAATGATTTGCAGTATGCAGATGTCAGTTTTAATGCCCAACCAGATACTGCGGCGATTGCCTACAAAAATACTACGCTACTAGCAGCCTTTTTTGGGCATTTACAATATGATTATGATAATTGGTTATTTTTAAATGCACACTTGCGACGCGAGGGTTCTACCCGTTTTGGCGACAATAATAAATGGGGCAGTTTTTATGGCTTCGGGGCTGGTGTAGATTTTGCTGCATTAGGAGAATGGACTGATATTCAACAGTTTAAACTAAGATCGGGCTATGGTTTATCTGGAAATTTGCCGGTAGATGGCGTTTACGCGAAGGGGGTGTTGCGCCCCAGCGGCAAGACTTTTTTTAATGGAAGTTACATTGATATTTACACGCCTTCAGTGAATGAAAACCAGGATTTAAAATGGGAGGAACGTCGTGAATGGAATATTGGTTTGGATGCGTATTTATTTGATAATAAGCTTTTTATGTCTATTGATTGGTATCGTGCGCGAACTGAAGATATGATTTATAATTTCTATGTAAATTCGCCACCAAATATTGCATCGTCATCTTATATTAATGCAGTTGATTTTAAAAATCATGGAATTGAAATAGGACTGTACGCATATTTATTCAATCGCAGAAATTTTTCCTGGGAATTTGGGATTAATTATGCCGCTGATCGCGCAAAGCTGGCAGAAATAAATGCGCCACAAGGTACAAATCAAACTCAAATTGCACCGCCTGTGTACCTCGGAACACCAGGTTTTTGCTGCAATCAGTATATCATATTAGAAAAAGGAAAACGAGTGGGCAACTTTGTCGGTTGGCAATTTGAGCGTTTTGAAAATGGCAATATGATATTTAAAGATCGAAATAATGATAATGTTATTACAGAGGAAGACCGCATGGTAATTGGCAATGCCCTGCCCGATTTTACATTCGGTATTTATCATCAATTTCGATATAAACAACTGGAATTCAATTTTTTATTACGAGGTGTCATTGGGCATGATATAATGAATACGCATCGAGCATTTTATAATTTTCCAGGTAATATTACAATATATAATGTATTGCAAACGGCAATAGAGGGTGAAAACAGCCAGGTTCCTTTTGCATCGGGTTTATCGAGTTATAATGTGGAAGATGCGTCTTTTGTAACCCTGGAAAATTTGGTTATTGCTTATCAATTTAATGCAAAAAAAGCCCATTTTTCCAGGTTAAAAATGTATGTTGCCGCCCAAAATTTGTTTACTTTGTCGGGTTACAGCGGGAACGATCCGGAGGTGCGATTTAAAAATCGCGCCGGGCGTTTTCATACTGGCAATGCGTTGACTCCTGGTTTTGACGTGCGCGTTGGCTATTATCCAACCCGAACGTTTACGTTAGGTGTACAAGCAGAATTTTAAAATATTTACAATTGTAAATAAATGAAGGTGCGCTATTGGTTGAAATATCTTGGATTTTCTTGGATTTTTTTTATTTTATTAACGGCTTGTGCTGAAAAAAAAGCAGATACTTTATTTCGTACTTTAACACCAGCCGAAAGCGGTATTACATTCGTAAATGAATTGATTGAAACCGAAGATTTTAACATCATAGAATACCTATATTATTACAATGGTGGCGGTGTGGCGATTGGCGATGTTAATAATGACGGGCTTCCTGATGTTTTTTTTACAGCCAATCAGGCACCCAATAAATTATATTTAAATAAAGGTGGCTTAAAATTTGAAGATATTACAAAGCAAGCTGGCATTATAGAGGATTGGAGTTGGAAAACCGGCGTCACGATGGCGGATGTGAATGGTGATGGCTGGCTGGATATTTATGTGTGCCAGGTTGGTAAATATAAAATTTTAGAAGGGCGTAATCAATTGTATATCAATAATAAAAATGGTACTTTTGCGGAGCGCGCTGCTGAGTATGGACTCGATTTTCAAGGTTTTTCCACACAAGCTACTTTTTTTGATTATGACCGCGACGGCGATTTGGACATGTATTTGTTGAATCATTCCGTGCATGCGCCAGAGGTGTATGGCGAAGCCAATTTGCGCTATGTACCCGATTCGCTTTCCGGTGATCGGTTGTATCAAAATGATAATGAGCAATTTATAGATGTAACAGCAGCGTCAAGTATTTATAGCAGTCGAATTGGTTATGGCTTGGGTGTAGCTGTCGGCGATTTGAATAATGACGGTTGGGCAGATTTATATGTGAGTAATGATTTTCGGGAAAATGATTATATTTATTACAATAATAAGAATGGCACATTTAGGGATGGCACCACGGCTTCTCTGGAGCATACCAGCACTTTTTCAATGGGCAATGATCTGGCTGATTTCAATAACGACGGGCTTTTGGACATTATGTCGCTCGACATGAAACCCGAAGAGGAGGTGATTTTAAAAAGCTCAGTAGGCGCTGATCCATATAATATTTTTCGGTTTAAATTACAATACGGGTATCATTATCAATATCCGCGTAATATGTTGCAACTCAATCGCGGCAAATTGCACACTGCTGACAGCACTCTAAGTGCTGTCAGCAGTGTGCAATTTAGTGAAATTGCCCAATTGGCGGGTGTGGATGCCACTGATTGGAGCTGGTCAACTTTATTTTGTGACCTGGATAATGATGGCTGGAAAGATATTTTTATTTCAAATGGCATTTGGCAGCGTCCGAATGACTTGGATTACCTGAAGTTTATTTCCAATCAACAAGTGCAGCAACAGGCGAGTAATCTGGAATTGGCAGCTAAAATGCCGCCGGGGCAAGTGCCAAATTATGCGTTTCGCAATAAAGGTGATCTGACATTTGAAAAAGTGTCGGAACAATGGGGATTAGCAATGGTGGGCTGCTCCAATGGAGCGGCGTATGCAGATTTGGACAACGACGGGGATTTGGATCTGGTGACGAATAACCTGAATGCTCCGGCAACGATTTTTGAGAATCGGACAAACGAAAAGCTAAAGCGTAATTTCCTGAAAATCAAATTAGTAGAGCCAAAAAGTAAAAACACTTTTGCTATAGGCGCACGCGTGCATGTGTGGAAAGGCGAGCAGATGCAGGTACAGGAGGTATTTGCAACACGGGGTTTTCAATCTGCTTCTGAGACGACGCTGCTATTTGGCTTGGACACTGCTGCTGCCGCCGAAGGTTGGGTGCGCTGGACAGATGGCACCTGGCAGCAATGGCAAACGGATCAAGTGAATCAAACGTTGACTATTGTAAAGGATAATAAAAATTTTATATTAAAATCATTACAAAAACCGATTCCTCCGTTATTCAATGATGTAACGGATATAATGAATCTTCGTTTTCATCATCATGAAAATAATTATGTAGATTTTGACCGGGAAAAATTGCTGCCACACATGCTGTCCACGCAAGGTCCGAAGCTAGCAGTGGGCGATGTAAATGGCGATGGATGGGAGGATTTTTATGTGTGCGGTGCGGCGGGGCAGGCGGGGGCATTGTACCGTAGTGCAGCGTTCGACGCTGCCCATCGTCCAACAGGCTCTCAGCCTGTCAACATGCCTGATTTTGTAAAAGATTCCATTCACGAAGACGTGGACGCCACTTTTTTTGATGCCGATGCCGATGGCGATTTGGATTTGTACGTCGTCAGCGGGGGAGGGGAGAGCGAGCGACCGGAATCATTTTATCAGGATCGCTTGTATGTAAATGATGGGCATGGCAATTTTACAAAAAATAAGAATGCGTTACCTTCTATGGCTGCCAATGGTAGCTGCGTGGAAGCGCTGGATTTCAATGCTGACGGTGCTTTGGATCTATTTGTCGGGTCGCGCTCCTGGGTTGGAAATTATGGCATGTCTCCCAAAAGTTATTTACTAAAGAATGATGGAAAGGGCAATTTTATGATAGTCAATTCCTCTGCGCTGGAGGACTTAGGCATGGTGACGGACGCCGTTTGGCTGGCAAAAGAAAAAACACTGGTGGTCGTTGGTGAATGGATGCCGGTTATAAATTTAAAATTTGAAACTAAAAATGCTAAAACAGCCATCCATCATCCATCATCCATTATCAATTCTAACGGCTGGTGGAATACGGTACATGCAGCGGATTTAGATGGCGACGGCGACGAAGACCTGTTGTTGGGAAATGCCGGTTTGAATTCTACGTTAAAAGCATCCGTCAAAGAACCACTTGAATTATTCGTTGCCGATTTTGACAACAATTTATTTAGTGATCCGATTCTAACTTATTTTAAGCAAGGTAAACGTTATACGTATTATTCTAAAGATGAGTTATTTGCACAAATTATTTCCATTAAAAAGAAATTCGTAGATTATGCGCCTTTTGCGCGCAGCACGTTTGAGCAGGTTTTTGATGCCAATCAACTCGAACAAGCCCAACACAAAGCGGCATCTACTCTGGCTTCGGCTTTGGCAATAAATAAGGGCGGCGGGCATTTTGAGTTGCAAAATCTAGCTACCGAAGCACAGTTATCGCCTATATTTGCTTTCGCCACCGGTGATTTTAATAAGGACGGACACCTCGACATTATAGCAGTCGGCAACTGGTATGATGTGCAGCCGAGCATGGGGCGCTACGATGCCAGCTACGGCGTGTGCCTGCAAGGCGATGGGAAGGGCAATTTTACTGCCATTGAGCCGACTCAAAGTGGCTTCATCATCTCCGGTCAAGGGCGGGATGTAAAATTATTAAAAAACGGACAAATTTTAATAGCGCGTAATAACTTACCGATGCAGGTGATGCAGCTAAGAAAATAATATTTTTATGATCTGACCGCCCGAATCAAACCCCTTCTAAAATAAGGCGGCTGCAAAGGTTCTCCGAAAATAAAAAGCATGTAATTATCAGAAGTTGTTACATCAAATCCCTTTTGATGTAATAAAGCGGTGAATTCCTGTTCATCCTGTTGCTGATGATAGGTACAAAGCGCTATTTTTAAAGGCTTCTGAGAATTTAAAATTGTATCAAATCCTTGTAATAAAGGTCGTTCTGCACCATCTACATCAATTTTAATAAAATTAAAATCCGCTTTTGCTTCAAAAAAATCATTCAACGTTACATGGCGATCATCATTTATATCAGAAACGAATTTATTGATGATGTGTACCTTGTCGCGCCAGGGTTTAAAGGTCATTTCCAACGCTTCAATCCATTCTGCATCCGTTTCAAATAAGTAAATAGCACTGGCTTTTTCTACCACCGAAAGCGAAAAATTACCTTCCGCAGCGCCGACATCCACCACCGTATCTCCTTGATTTACTTGAAATTGGCTGGTCAAATAGCGATGCGGTGACTCAGGGTCTTGCTCCATTTCGAGGAAATAAAAACTCTGTTGAATGTCTTTTTTTGATAAACTTCTCTTAAAAAACAAACGCTTCCCATCCAGCATTACATAATATAACCCCGAAGATTCATCTTGAAAAACTTGTACCTGATCTCTGCTGTAACGCTTCTGAAAAGGGTAGGGGAATACCGCTACTCCATTTTCTTTTAAAAATTTCAGTGCGACTTTTTTCTCTGAATCTATTTGATTTTCAGGAATCTGTGCATAATGATTTAAAATATCTTTTTTGAGCTTATTCAAACGATACGCATTTTTTACCGCCCAAACTTGCTTGCCGATAAATGCAGGTATAATAGAATTCCTTGATTTTTCCATTTTTTAAAACTTAATTAATTTTAAACTCCGCTGCCCCTCTTGATGAACCAAAAATAAATACATGCTGTTCTATGCTTTCTTCTGGCAAATGTAACAATATTTTATAAGATTGCCTGCTCAATGGTGCCTTGTAGCTTGTCTCAAGAATTTTTAACCAGGATAGAAAAATCAGCGCAACATTCTTCTAACACTACTTTTTCAATTAAAATAGAGAGAAAATGAGTAAATTTGTATTTGTCCTTATCTGAAATGTTAAAGAAGGATATTTACTATTCCTTAGACTATCTAATTGATTAACTTGTTGTTAAAAATTATAGATCATTGAAATATGAGTTTGATTCCGGTTTCTGTGTCTGTCATCGTACCCAATTACAACCACGCCGCTTACCTTCCTCAGCGCCTGGACAGTATTTTTAATCAAACGTTTTCCGATTTTGAAGTGATTTTGTTAGACGATTGTTCGACGGATGACAGTGCTAACATATTGCAGCAGTATGCGGAAAAATACGAAAATAAAGTGGCGCATTTAGTTGTAAATGAGCAAAATACAGGTAATCCTTTTGTCCAATGGAAAAAGGGCATCGAGCTGGCGAAAGGCGAATTGATCTGGATTGCGGAGAGTGATGATTTTTGTGAACCGACGCTGCTGGAAACCTTGTACCATGCGATTGTTGCAAAGCCGGAAGCTCATGTAGCAGCAGCGAATTTGATACAGGTGGATGCAAAAGGCGAGCAGTTGCCAAACCGAACGCATTATAAAAATAATACCTACTCCAGTGAAAAAGCATTGACTCGATATTTTACTTCAGGTACTTATCTTTGGAATGCAAGCGCGGTGCTATTTCGTAAAAAAGTTACACAAAATATTGATTGGCAGTGGATTACAAGTTTTAAATTTTGTGGAGATTGGTTATTTTGGTGCTTGCTTCTGGAAAAAGGAGCGCTGGTGACAGTGCGCCCATATCTCTCGTATTTTCGAGTGCATCCGCGCAGCGTCAGTAGCCAGGAAGCCTCGCAATATCGCACTTTTACGGAAGGACTGGACATTGTGGAGTGGATCATGAAGCGATTTTCGCTGCCTTCGACCGTTAGTTTGGTGGCTTGTTATAACTGGCTAAAAAAATTGAACGAAAGTAAAATTGATACGGCTGCTAAATTAGAATTTTTAAAACGTATAAAAGTTTTATTTCCAAGTGTTTATCCTGTATTGTTAACACCAGTGCTGCATCTTCGAAAATTAAAATTATATTGGTTGTCGCAACGTAAATCAACTTCTCCTTCCTAAAGATTTCTTCAATCGGATTTCAAACATTATTTTTAGCCATCTTAGCAAAACCAAATTAGATCGTATGAAACTGCTACTTAAACTATTATTATTTGCTTTTGTAATAAATGCTAATGCACAAGATGTCAGCCAGTCGCCCTGGCACATCCAAGCCAAAAATATTGATCCTGCCAATTATTTTGGCGTCACAGTTGCCAATGGCATGGTGGGCTTGGTGTCTTCGCCGGAACCGATGCGCGTAAAGGATGTGGTACTGAATGGCGTTTATGATTATTATCAACGGGGTCGCGTTTCTAACATTTTAAAAACGTTCAATCATGTCAATATGAATCTGGATGTGGACGGACGCCGCGTGAGCCGTCGCGATATCAGCAATTATGCGCAAACGCTTGATATGCAAAGGGCTGCGTTGACAACGACTTTTGATGTGGGAGATAAAATAAGTGTGAAACATACCTTGATGTCTTTGCGGCATTTACCTTACACGGCGATGAGTATTGTAGAAATAACCGCTAAAAAAGATGTAACAATTACCCCGATGAGTGTAATAGAAGCGCCCGATCATTTAGTAGATATTCGGAATTATTATGCAGAAATCGATCGCCCGCATGTTTTAATTCCTTTGATGACCTCCGTTGCAAAAAGCCCGTCTGGAAAGCTCACCGTTGCCGCGTCTTCCAGCTTTATTTTTGAAGAACCGCACGGCAGCGAGCCGGATTTGATTCATGAAGATTGGGATTATAATATGCACTTATTAAAATTTTATAAAACCTTAAAAGCCGGTGAAACCTATCGTTTCAGCGTGGTTGGCTCCACCGTGGCATCTTCCCAATATAATGATGCACATAATGAAGCCGAGCGTTTGACGATTTTTGCGGCTTTGGAAAAACGAGAACGTTTGCTGGCGCGGCACGAAGCGGCGTGGACGGAGCTTTGGAAAAGCGATGTGGTGATCGAAGGCGATCTCGAAGCGCAGCGGGCGGTGCATTCGGCATTGTATCATTTATACTCCTTTGCCAGAGCGGGCACGGCGTATAGCTTGTCGCCTATGGGTTTGTCGGGTTTGGGTTATAACGGACACGTCTTTTGGGATACCGAACTATGGATGTATCCGCCTATTTTAATTTTACAACCGGATATTGCAAAATCTTTATTAGAATATCGTTTTGAACGCTTGGAAGCTGCCAAACAAAATGCCTTTGCGCATGGCTACAAAGGGGCAATGTTTCCTTGGGAATCCAGTGCAGATGGCACTGAAGATACGCCGGTTTGGGCGTTGACCGGACCCTTTCAGCATCATATTTCGGGGTGTGTCGGCTGGGCTGCCTGGCAATATTATTTAGTGACGAAAGATAAAGAATGGCTGCGCACGCGGGGGTATCCCATTTTGAAAGAAGTGGCAGATTTCTGGACGAGCCGGGTGGAACGCAAAGGTCCGAAGCAATATGAAATTAATAATGTAATCGGTGCGAATGAATGGCAGGAAAATATTGATAATAATGCTTTTACCAATGGCATGGCGATCACGGTGCTGCGCTACGCGACGCAAGCCGCGCAGGCATTGGGTTTGAGCGCTGATCCTGACTGGAATCATGTAGCAGATAATATTCCGATATTAAAATTTCCTGATGGCACTACTAAAGAAAATGCGACTTATGATGGTGTAATGATTAAGCAGGCAGATGTAAATTTATTATCATTTCCATTAAAAATTATTACAGAAGAAGTCGCAATACGTAAAGATTTAGCCTATTATGAGCCGCGCATGTCACCCGAAGGTCCGGCGATGGGCTTTTCGGTGTTGACCGGATTATATGGTCGCCTCGGCGAATCGGAAAAAGCGTATAATATGTTTGTAAAAAGTTATAAACCCAATGAAGTGCCGCCGTTTGGCGTGTTGGCGGAGACAGCGGGCGGCACCAATCCTTATTTTGCGACGGGCGCAGGTGGCATGTTACAAGCGGTAATTTTTGGTTTGGGCGGCTTGGATATTACCGATCAGGGCATCCTGCAAATAAAAACGAAATTGCCTAGTAAATGGAAATCTTTGACAATCAAAGGAGTGGGAAAAGAGAAAAAAACATTTGTTGTAAAATAACATCCAGGGAAAGGCGTCATCCTAAATTTGGAGACTCCGGTGCTATTTTTCGAATTATAATGCAAGAAATGAAATAATGGAAGGTTGGAAGGCACTGTATTCCAACTTTCCATCCTTCCATCCCTCCAACTTTCCATTTTTCCATCCCTCCATTTTTCCATCCTTCCAACTTTCCTAAAATAAGCAGTCTAACAACTCAATACCGTGCAAATAGAATGTTGGATAATCCATGTTTCTACTCGCTTGCGTATTTTTTACAAAAAAGTATAAAAATTTCTGCCGCGAGATTTGCATCTTATTTTAAAAATTGTAACTTTGCCCCTAAGTTATTCGCTCAAACAATTACACACACACCTCTTACTTTGGCGGTAGGCTCGCACTAAGCATTTTGTATTTTTTTGTTTTTTATACCCAATCAATACACAAAGACTTCCATTAGGTACTTTTCGCGCTGTTTTGGCGCAAACCCATCAAATATTCACAAAATCCGTGTGCCATAAGCACACCTGTACAACTTTGCTGTAAAGCCATTGCGCTTTACCAGTGTATCATATTTTCTTTCCTGGTATTTAGCTATTTAGGAAAGAATGATATTATTTTAGCTTTAATGTAATGATTTGATATAGATATATCATAATCGTAGTGATCTTTATTTGTAAAAATTAAATCTACCCATGTGAAAAGACTTTACACTCTGCTGTGGTGTATAGCAATGGTCGCGATTTTTTCATTCATTAGCACCAACATATTTGCCACTACTTTTACCGTAACGAATCTCAACGATTCAGGCGCTGGCTCCCTTCGCCAGGCTATTATTGATGCCAATGCTGCCGGCGCTGGTCCGCACACCATCAATTTTGCGGTGAGCGGTACGATTCCAATTAGTTCCAGCCTTCCTGCCATTGCCAATTCCGGCATCACGATTGACGGCGGTGGAACGATCACCATCAATGCGCAAGGTGGCGACATTAATCGGGATATTTTCACGATCAATGCTTCCAACACAACCGTAAAAGGTTTTACACTTCAAAATACCGGAACGCAGGTATTTCAAGTAGCCAGTGGCTTATCGAATGTGACTATTCAGGATATCGTCGTCAATCACACTTCTAATTTTATTGACAATATCGTGTACCTGTCTGGAACTTCTACCAATATGACCATCAAGAACGTGATGTGCGTAGCGGGGATGCAGGATTGTGTAGGATTGGATATCGGGCGGGCTTTCTACTTTACAGGCGGTACACAAACCAATCTAACCATTGAAGACATTACAGTTAATGCCATCTGCGAAGGGATTGTTTTCCGCGATGCCAGTGTAAATAATCTCGACATCATCAATGCTACGATTTATGGCTCGATCAATATGATTGTCTTTGACAATACCGGCGGCGCAGTGGAAACGGCTACGGATGTGACAATTGATGGTGAGACGACTGCCAGCCTATATTCTCAGCGCGATGGCGGCGGGTCGGGTATGATTTACAGTGATTTTACCAATACGACCTGGCAAATTAAAAATTTGACAATTGATGCCGACCGTGCTAATACTACGGACGATGCTAATTATGGTATCCGTTTTGATAATTCAGCCAGCGGTATTACAATTGAGAATGTGACGATGGACGATGCCGAAATTTATGGCTTATGGTTCAACGGCATCGCCACAAATATTGCCATCCAAAATTCCAATTTTGAAAACTTCGACGGCTGGACGGGCACTCAGATGTTCCGTTTTGAGAATACCGTTACGACTTTGAATATTACCAATACTGATATCAACCTCGACCAAACCGGCACGACGGATGACGGGGATTATGGTATCGTATTTGGATATGGCTATCAAAAAACAGGTGTTACGCTCAATGATGTCACGCTCAATGAAGCCGACGCCGATGGTATCTACGTGGATGGTCCGGTGACCAATTTTACACTTTCTAATTCTGCGCTCACCAATAACTACGATAATATTGAATTTTACAATGGGTATAATCATAGTAATCTCAATATTACAAATAGCACAATTACAGGAGCTACACGTGCTGGTATTTTAATTAATACTGGGGCAGGAATTAATAGCGATACCATTTCCGGTAATAATATTTCTAATAATAGCTCTAATGGCTTATGGTTTATATATGGTGACGGGAATAAAGCATATACCGTTTCTGGTAATACGATTTCTTACAACGGCGGCGCTGGTATTTATTTAAATGCAGGTCCTGATGCGATTAACATCAGCCAAAACAACATTTTCCGCAACACGGGTAACGGTATCGAACTCGATGGCGGCGGTAACCTGAGCTACGAAGGTGCAAATCGTCCGACCATTACGGGTTCTGCCGAAACTACACCAGGCGATTATAATGTAACTTTCTCACTGCCAACGATTTGTAACGCGGCTGGCGGCTGTACGGTACAAATTTTTGCCAACGCTTCCAGCGATGATGTAGAAGGACATTATTATGTACAGGAATTTACAGGCTTGGCGGCTGGTTCGCACACCAAGTTGGTAGATTTATGCGCCGTAGCGCCTTGTAATTCTGTGCCTTATGGCTTCTGGACAGCAACATTAAAAGTGGCTAATACCGGTTCGGTCTCTGAATTCAGTAATAAGCAAAGTATGAAAACGCAGGGTCCAGGTGCCGTCAATACAGGCGTAGCGCTTTGGCTCGATGCACAAGATGCTTTGTCGGGTAACCTACCAGGTGGCACCGGCTGGCAGGATCGGTCGGGGAATGACCGGGATTTCACCACTGTTGGTTCTGACCCAAATCGTTCTACGGGTGGTTTGAACTACAACCATTATGTTCAGTTTGATGGTGATGACGCCGTGTGGCGACCAAGTTTCACAACCGGCTTTACGGCAGGTGAAGTATTTGCAGTCACCAGAGGTTACTATCGTCATGCTAATAGCGGTCCGCCCTTCGACATGGGTGGTTTTAGCGGTTGGAATGCGCATTATACCTGGAGTAATCAGATTCTGTATGAACCCTTTGGTATCTCAGATCCGTTTGCCTGGAACCCGGTAGATAAATATATATTAGATGACAAAACTGATCGTACGACCGTACCTAACGCTTCTACAACAGATACGCGCGCTTGGAACATTTATCAAGTAGGGGCTGATAATACCCAATGGCAAACAGGTTTTAACGGCGTCATGCATATGACGGCTTCTACGAATACTGCACAATTCCTGGGCGTAGGCGGCAACCCGAATAACCACATTGGCTGGCGCGGTTATTATTTTTATGGCGATGTAGCAGAAGTGGTGTTCTACAGTCGGGTATTGACGCCAACGGAAAGGCAAAAAGTACAAAGTTACTTAGCATTAAAATACGGTACGACTCTCGATCAGGCGCTTGGCGCGAATAACTACATTGCCAGCAACGTTAGTAATATGTGGGTGAATGATAACGACGGATACCGTTGGAATATCTTCGGCATTGGACGTGACGATGACTCTGGTTTACAACAAAAACAATCCGAATCCATTGAGCAGAATGCGATTTTGTCGGTTGCAATCGGCAGTACCATTGCAACTACAAATGAAGCAAATACCGCTATAATCTCGACCGACCGCTCCTTCTTGACATTTGCCGATAACAATCAATTACAACGCTTTGGTCCGGCGGTTTCCGCTACCAACTCCAATTTCCGTATGCACCGCACCTGGAAAGTGGACAAAACGGCAAACTGGACAAGTGGTAGCACCGTTACGTTCAAATTTGGAGAAGATTTTGCGGGCAATTATTTATTACTTTCTTCTAATGAAACCTTTACTGGCATCACTTCAGAGTTGCTGTTAGATGCAAATGGCGCTGTAACGTTCAATAGCGATTTGCTGGCGCATGGCAGTTATTTTACAGTCGGTGCCAAAATGCAACTACCTGGTTGTGTGGCAGTTCCATCCGTTAGCTATCCGAATTATCAGGAATATTACAATGCCGTACACTACCCATTCCTGGGCGCTGGTGGCATCGGGTATGGCTACAATACAAATCCTGCTACTCAAAGCAATGAGAATAATATCGCTTTTTCGGGTTATTATGCTCGCAATTTCACCAATAGCTTTGCTTGTGACAATTGCATATTTACTTACCGGGCTAAATTTACCGCTCCTACAAATGGGTAGCTATACGTTTTACCTTACCAGTGATGACAATGCCGACCTGCGCGTCAATGGCAATTATGTAGCAGGCGTCGTAACTTGTTGTTATACAAATAGTGGCACGATCAGCCTCATTGGTGGTACGACTTATGACATCGAAGTGCGGCAAGCAGAAGGCGGCGGCGGTGATTATGTCACCGTAGAATATTCGGGTCCAAGTATCGGCAGGCAGGTGATCCCTGTCACAGCATTGACAAGCTATATAGCGCCTGGCGTACAAACCTGGCTCAAGGCAGAAGAAGGCGTAATCACCTCTGGCATCGTGACCCGCTGGAACGACGTGAGTGGCAACAATAACGACGCTTATCAAACCAATGCTTCCTACAATCCAACTTATAATAGCGGCAACGCCATCAATTTCAACCCGGCAGTGACGACCAGTGGCGGGCAGGGGATGGTTTTCAAAAAGACCATTCCACCGACAAATAATATGAATGTTTTTGTAGTAGGAAAATCCCAAACGCACGCCAACTGGCATACCCTGCTGAGAGGTATTAATACAGACCATTTTATTATTGCAAATGGTGCCGACCAAATTGGTTATTATGATAACAATCATATTGGCTTTAAAGGTGCCGGGCAAAATTTGAGTACGATCGAGCCTCGCCTGGTGACGATGTCGCACAATACAGCGGCAAATACCGCACAGCCCCGACTAAATGGTAAAAATGGCACGCTTGTCAATACGATCAACGAAGATGATGTAGATTATTGGCAACATTTTATGAACGTAGCTTGGCAAGGAGGCGACCAATCTTTTGGTACAGTCTCCGAATTTATCGCCGTCTCCGGCACGCTTACAGCTACGGATATTCAAAAAATAGAATCTTACTTAGCTTTAAAATATGGTATTACCATTGAACCAGACGACTGCTACGAACTACCTCGCTACCACCGGCACGATGTGGGTAAATGATAACGATGGCTATATCCACGACATCGCCGGTATCGGTAAGGATGATTGTCAGGATTTGCACCAAAAGCAATCCAAATCAGTGAATAGCGATGCGCTGGTGACCATCGCCGTGGGTGATAGCATCATGCCTACGAATGCCGTTAATACGGCCAGCATTAACAATGACCTCTCTTTCCTCGTTTGGGCAAATAACAACGCCGATGCGACCAGCTACAATACAGCAGTCAGCGTCTCCGGGGTGCAGGCTACCAGCCGCTTGGCAAGGGTTTGGAAAGTGGATAAAACGAATTTCGATAATCAAGACATCACCCTGAATTTCTCGAATTACACAGAAGATACTTACTTGCTCATCAGCACGGACCCGACTTTTGCCACCGTAACCGACGAATTTATCCTCAACGCGGCGGGTAACATCACTTTCAGTTCGGCTGATCTGCCACACGGCGCCTATTTCACTTTTGGTAAGCGCATTGCAGGTCCGAACTGCGTAAACTCCGGCGTTCTTGCCTGGCTACGGGCAGATATTGGTGCGAATGGCATTGACTGGACGGATTATTCTGGCAATAATAACAATCCTACAGCTACCGGCTACCCCGACGCAGCTACTACTACTTATATCAATTTCAACCCTGCATTCTATTA
The DNA here is from genome assembly GCA_964517145.1 of uncultured Saprospiraceae bacterium. GTDB lineage: Bacteria > Bacteroidota > Bacteroidia > Chitinophagales > Saprospiraceae > JADJNW01. Next base: position 2,489 of record CAZFBN010000030.1, on the reverse strand, counting down.
TGATGGTAATGACGGACATACCCTACCTGCTTCGGCAGATTTGACGACCGGCAATTACAGTATTATGACTGTATCCAAAATGGAAGGTTCTCAAAATGGACGCGTTTTCCAATCGGCAAACGGCAACAAACTCATGGGATACCACGGAGGGACTGAAAATCGCTTGTATATAGAAGGTTGGCTGACTCCTTTGGTACCAACAGCGACTACAGAAGTGAAAATGTATTCGCTACAAAGAACCAATTCGGGCGCTTATGAATTCAGAGATAAAAATAAGATAATTCTGTCAGGTCCTTCCTCCAACGGCTCTACCTGGCGGCTTAATATTGGCGGTACTTCCACTTATTTTGAAGCTTCCAAGGTGTATGTGCCGGAGGTTGCTATTTATAGTACAGACCTAAGTGCTACGGATGTTAACAAGATTGAATCCTACTTTGCAATTAAATATGGCGTTACACTCGACCAAACAACCGGTACCGATTACCTTGCCAGTGACGGCTCGGTTTATTGGAATGATTCCGATAATACGGGTTATAACAATGACATTACCGGTATCGGGCGCGATGATTGTACGAATTTGAATCAAAAACAATCCCGCTCTGCTAATACCGATGATGTTATCACGATGGCAGTCGGCACCAGCCTTGCAGCTACAAATGCTGCGAATGCGGCAACGATTACCAATGATAAATCCTTCCTGGTCTGGTCGAATGACAACGGTGCAACTGCGTTCAGCCCAACGGTTTCTGGCTTTACCAATGCTACCACACGCATGAGCCGCATCTGGAAAGTGGACAAGACCAACAACTTTGCGAATCAGGACATCACCATTTGTGCTTCGCAAGCGGGTGAGCGTTACCTGCTCCTCAGCGCAGATGCCACCTTCGGCGCGGGCGACGTAGAAAAAACCTTCAACTTCAGTACGGGTTGTCTCACCCTCAATTCCAGTGAACTGGGCGATGGGTCGTATTTCACCATTGCCACCAAGATTGTGGGGCCGGCGTGTGTGAATAGCGGCATCGCCCTTTGGATGCGTGCAGATTACAACGGTACAGCTACTTCCTGGAGTGATTTTAGCGGCAATAGTAGAAATACAACAGGTGTTTATCAGAGTTGGACACCAAACAGCACCGGCGCTAATTTCAATCCTTATCTGAATAGTGGAGCAGCAGCAGCTTATTACAATCTTGCGGGTATTTACTCGTCACCAGGTATTGTCAATACCAAGATTTTCACAGTAGCTCTGCCGGTGCAGAGTGCTAATAACCTTTCCTATTCTGAGCGAACGACCAACGGTGACAATATTCGCTTGCTGTATTCCTGGAGCGATGGCAATATGTATTGGGATGCACCTTTTGGCTATCGGGTTGTAGCGCCTTTTGTAAGCAATGGCGGAACGTATAGTGTGCCAAACTTATTCGTAGGCGAGCGCAGCCAAACTAACATGGCGATTCGCTTGAATGGTAAAACGGCAATTAATAACAACGCTGCTTATACAGGTACTTTTACAACTGGAGCTGGCGCTTTTGCACACATTGGCGCTGACTGGGGATGGGCTACCCATGCCAATAACCGCATTGCGGAAGTGGTGGTTTACAAAGATGCTTCGGCGATGACGCCCGTGGAAATCCAGCGCATTGAAAGTTATTTGGCTTTAAAATACGGGATTACCCTCAATACCAATACCGACGGCGACGGCACTTCTTTTGAATTGCTGACCGGTACAAATCCTTCCAGTGTCACCGAAGGTGACTACGTAGCCAGCAATGGCACCACGATTTATTGGGACGCTTCTGCAAATACAGGTTACAATGCTTACGTAGCCGGTATCGGGCGCGATGATTGTACCGACTTGTATCAAAAACAATCCAAATCCGTCAATACGGGTGAAATCCTGACCGGCGCATTGGGTAGCACAGTAGCCGCCAGCAATGCTGCAAATACCAATACCGGAGCCAGTGATCAATTTGGCAGGAGTGTCGCCATCAGTGGCGATGGCAATACCGCAGCTGTAGGTGCTAATTATGAAGATGGTAGCAATTCGGGTATCAATCCGGTTAGTAATAATAGCGCATCTAACGCTGGTGCTGTATATGTCTTTACCCGCTCTGGTTCTGTCTGGTCGGCCCAAGCTACCATCAAAGCCTCGAATCCTGGCGGTGCAGATGAATTTGGTATTGGTGTAGCATTGAGTACAGATGGAAATACGCTGGCAGTAGGTGCTCGGCTTGAGGATGGCAGTGGCATCGGGATTAATCCGGTTGTCAATAATTCAGCAGCAGATGCGGGTGCAGCCTATATTTTTTCCCGTAGCGGTACGACCTGGTCACAGCAGGCTTATATCAAAGCACCCAATACCGGCGGTGGAGATCATTTTGGTTGGAGTGTGGATTTGAGTGGCAGTGGCGATAATTTGGTCGTCGGTGCAATTTATGAAGATGGTAGCGGGACTTTAGTCAATTCACTGGATAACAATTCAGCGGCAGATG